>NC_009943.1:1336833-1662750 GCF_000018405.1 Desulfosudis oleivorans Hxd3 | reverse complement strand
GCCGAACCGCATGCCGATCTCCTGAAAATAGCGGATCAGCTCTCCCGGAGGAAAGTGGGTGGAGCCGCAGAAGAGCATGTGCTCCAGAAAATGGGCCAGCCCCTGCTGGTCGTCGGTTTCATGAAAAGAGCCGGCGTCCGTCACCAGGTGCATGTAAACCCGGTCTTCGGGCCGCCGGTTTTCCATCAGCACATAGGAAAACCCGTTGTCAAGGGTGCCGAACACCAGGGCCGGGTCCGGCGCAAGGTCGCTGGCCTGGTGGGGGAACCGGTCCGCCCGGCAGGGGCAGGCAAAATCCGGCAGCAGGCCGGACAAGGCCGCGCAGCCGCTGAACAAAAGCACTGACATCAAAACGGCTGCCAGTTGGACTGTCAAACGTCGTCTCATAAATCCTCCAGGCTTGCGGCCTGCCCGAAAACGGGCACCACAAAAGTTTTATCCGCAAGACCATGCTCACGAACCAGCCGGCCAAGACGTTCGGCCGGTTCGTCCATGGGCTCGTCGGTAAGCTGAAACGTGCCAAAGTGAATGGCAGCGGACCGGCGGGCCCCCAGGTCCAGGTGGACCTGAAAGGCCTGCTCCGGGGTCAGGTGCACGGTCTCCATCATCCAGTGCGGCTCATAGGCCCCGATGGGAATAAAGGCCAGGTCCACGGTGCCCAGCCGCCTGCCGATCTCTTTAAAAAAACCGCCGTACCCGGAATCTCCGATAAAACAGACAGTGCCTGACGGCGCCGTGATGCCGAACCCGCCCCACAGGCTTTGATTGTAATCGGTCACGCCCCGGCGGGAAAAATGACGGGCCGGGGTAAACAGAACGGTGATACCGCCCACCGCTGTTTCCTGCCACCAGTCCAGTTCGCGAACATGGTCAATGCCGTGGCGCCCCAGGGTGCGACTGCTGCCCAGGCCCGCGATCACCAGGGGATTGTCCCGGGCCGCCAGCCGCCGAAGGGTGGGAATGTCCATGTGGTCGTAATGGTTGTGGGAGATCAGCACAACGTCAATGGGGGGAAGCTTTGAAAAAGCGATGCCCGGTGCCGCCACGCGCTTTGGCCCGGCCCAGGAGACCATGCTGGCCCGTTTTGACCAGATGGGATCGGTCAGGATGTTGATGCCGTCGGTCTGGATCAGCACCGTGGCATGGCCCACTACCGTGTAACGAATACCCTTTTCCACCCGCTCGGAAGTAATGCCGCCGGCAGTGGCCGGCACGGAATCGGGCCATTGGGCCTTTTTACGGGTCAGGCCCCATTTAATCATATCCCAGGCATTGTGCTTCTTGGTGGGCTCGATATTGTAAAACTGTCGTCCGGTCATTGTCTCCCTGTACCGGCTGTCATAAACGCCACGGCCTTCAACCGCTGAGGGCAGCCGCTCTTCAGCCCGGCACTCGAAGCCCGACGCAAGCGCCACGATGATAATACCCAGCCGGAAAAAATTGTTCATAAATTTTTACGAAGCCACCCTCAAATGGCGTCCAGCTCATCATACATCTCGATCACCGGTTTCTCCGCCAGCAGGTCTTTGAGACCGGCAAACGCCTTTTTGAAATGATCGGTGGAACTGTGGGCCACCAGGGCGTCCATGTCCTTGTACTGCTCATAGAAAAGAAAGACCGAAGGGTCGGTCTGGCTGCGGTGCAGGGTATAGACAAGGGTGCCCTCCTCCTGGCTGACCTCGGCAACCAGCCCCTTTAAAATCGATTCCACTGCTGCCTGGCTTTCCGCCTTTGCTTTCAGTTTTGCCACAACGACCATGATCCGCTCCTTTCTGCTACCGGTTGCTGTTCAATATTTCACAGGCCTTTATCATAGGCCATCGGCCCACGAAAATAAACCGGTTTTGATTTTGATCGCCCCTGAAGAGGACTGCCCCGGGCAACATCATAAGACGAATCATGTTAATTCTGCGTGGTCTACAGGTAAGAATCCCGCAGCATGGCGGACATCTGCTTTACCGTGGCAAAGGCCCGCTCCACGGTCTTCTCCTTGTCCGGGTTGACCAGGCAGCAGGTGGCCGGCGACAGCATGGACCGTGAGACCAGCAGTTCCCGGTCAACGCCTTTGGACCAGAGCACCTTCCACACCATTTCCAGGCGCGCGATCAGGGAAGGAATCTCTTCTCCGGCAAAAACCTCGAAACCCGTGGGCACGATGCCCCACACAATGGCTCCGCCCCGGTCCAGAAACCGGCCGATGGCCCCGGCATAGGAGGCAAACACCTCGGCATTGGTGTAAAGGTCCATGGACAGGACATCCAGGTCCATACGGAGCAGAAAGTCCCAGTCCGGGTTGCCGCACAGGTGAATGCCCCGGGGCCGGTCCACCCGGGCAAAGAATTCGTCCAGCTCGCCTTTGGCCTTCAGGTCGCTGTAACCGGCCATGGCGGAAAAAAGAAACTGAAGGCCCGGCTCGTCAACGAACATGAAGGCATTGGCATTTTTCTCTTTTAACCGGGCCAGCTGCACGTTGAGCCGTTTGGCCATGAACTCCAGCATAAAGGGCCGCACCGTGTCGTCAAACAGAATGGGCCGCTCGTCCTGGTCCAACACATTGAACCCGAAGCTGATGGGGCCCTCCAGCTGGCCCCGGATGGCGGGCCGGTCAGAAAGATCCATGGCCAGGAACCGGTGATACACCACGGAATAGGTCTCGCTGATGTCAAAGGTGGCCGGGTCATCAAAGCGGGCCAGGGTCTCTTCAAACTCGGCCGCGAATTTGTCCATGGAAAACCGCAGGGTCCGATCTTCCAGGTCCAGCACAATGCCGGGAAAGTGTTCGGCCGCCTGCACATACATGTCTTCATAATAATTGTAGTTGGGCAGCTGGGGCCAGAACGGCACGTCCAGGGAGAGGGCTGTTTCCAGTGCCCGGTCCACGTCGGTGTGGGGCATCACCGCCATGGCGGTGGTGAGCAGGTTTCCCGGAATAACGGTCTTCATGCGCATTGTCCTTTATTTGGTGACTGGGAGCGAAAAACCATACCAGTACAGCCGGAGTATGTCAATTTTCAAACCACCCTGCCCCTGCCTCTAAATCTTACCCTTACTCTTACTCTTGCTCTTACTCTTGCCCGTGATCTTGCCCGTAATCTTCGTGGCCTTCGTGTTTAAATTCGGCCGGCCGACTCAATCGGCATGGCGTCTCAACACGAAGATCACGAAGGAAACGAAGCGCACGAAGAAAATACAAAACGTCATTGCGAGCGAAGCGAAGCAATCTTGTCCATATGTGAAGGAGATTGCTTCGTCGTTTCACTCCTCGCAATGACGGGGAAGCACTTCGATACCGATACCGATACCGATTTGGGTTGTGAGGCCGGAACATTATCAATGATGGAAAGCACACCGGCTTTCTGTTATAATTTTTCGATTAAAAAAATTGAGGAGCAAAAAAATGCAGCTTATTCCCATCATGATCAACGGCCTGCCCGGCAACGTGGCAAAGATGATCGTCTCCCACGTATTGCGGGACTCCCGGTTTGCCCTGGTCCCTTTCTCCCTTACCGGCCCGGAGATTCAGGAGGCGGCCGTTGAGGTGGCCGGCACGTCGATTCAACTGGTCCGGCCCGATGTCCGGGCGGCACGGATCGGTGATATCAAAAAACAGTGTCCCGGCCTGATCAGCGTGGACTACACCCACCCCACGGCTGTAAACGGCAATTGCGAATTCTACTGCGCCCACGGTCTGCCCTTTGTCATGGGCACCACCGGCGGAGACCGGGACCGCCTGGATCCGGCGGTTCGGGCGTCTTCCATCTGCGCGGTGATCGCCCCGAATATGGCCAAACAGGTGGTGGGGTTCCAGGCCATGCTGGCCCATGCCGCCGACACCTTTCCCGGCCTGTTTGCCGGCTACACCATGACGGTCAGGGAGAGCCACCAGAAGGGCAAGGCCGACACCAGCGGCACGGCCAGGGCCGTGGTCCATTCCTTTAACAGGCTGGGCGTGCACTTTTCAGAGGATCAAATCGAGATGATCCGCGACCCCGAGGTACAGAAACGTGAGTGGGGCATTCCGGAAGAACATCTGGGGGGCCACGGCTGGCACACCTACACCCTGACATCGCCGGACCGCACCGTCACCTTTGAGTTCAAACACAACATCAACGGCCGGGACATCTATGCCGACGGCACCCTGGACGCGGTGGTGTTTCTGCACCAAAAGGTGGCCAGAGGGGAAAAAGGCACCGTCTTTTCCATGATCGACGTCTTAACAGGAGGTTGCTCATGACCGATAAACAGTACGTGGGCGCCATTGACCAGGGCACCACCAGCACCCGTTTCGTGGTGTTTGACACAACCGGCGCCATGGTGGCCAGCCACCAGGTGGAACACCGGCAGATTTACCCGGAACCGGGGTTCGTGGAGCATGACCCCATGGAGATTCGGGCCAACACAGCCGGCATCATTGCCGAAGCCCTGAAAAAAGGGCTGATTGAACCGGACCAGATCGCTGCCGTGGGCATCACCAACCAGCGGGAAACCACGGTGGTGTGGAACCGGCACACCGGCAGGCCCCTTTATAACGCCATAGTGTGGCAGGACACCCGCACCGCGGACATGTGCACCGCGCTAAAACAGGAGGGCCACGAACCGCTGTTTAAGGAAAAAACCGGGCTGCCGGCAGCCTCCTATTTTTCCGGCCCCAAGATCAGGTGGATTCTTGATAATGTGGAAGGGGCCCGGGCAGCGGCCGAAAAAGGGGATGCCCTGTTCGGCAACATGGACACCTGGCTGATCTGGTGGCTCACCGGCGGGCCGGGCAAGGGGGTGCATGTCACGGACGTGACCAATGCCAGCCGCACCATGCTGATGAACCTTGAAACCCTGGCCTGGGACAGCGAGCTTTTAAAGATCCTCGACATTCCGGAAAAGATGCTGCCCCGCATCATGGCCTCCAGCGAGGTTTACGGCCATGCCGCCCAAAACTGGGGCCTAGCACCGGGCACCCCGGTTTCCGGGGACCTGGGGGACCAGCAGGCGGCCCTGTTCGGCCAGGTCTGCTTTGAGCCGGGGGAAGCCAAAAACACATACGGCACCGGCTGTTTTCTGCTGTCCAACACCGGCCAGAAAATTATTCACTCAAACCACGGCCTGCTGACCACCCTGGGCTACAAAATTGGGAACGAGCCCCCGGTCTACGCCCTTGAGGGATCAGTGGCCGTTGCCGGGTCCCTGGTGCAGTGGCTGCGGGACAACCTGAACCTGATCCGCACCTCCCCCGAGGTTGAAGACCTGGCCAAAACCGTTGCCGACAACGGCGGCGTCTATTTTGTGCCGGCCTTTTCCGGCCTGTTTGCCCCACACTGGGACAGCTCAGCCCGGGGCCTGATCATCGGCATGACCCACTACATCAACAAAGGCCACATCGCCCGGGCGGCCCTGGAGTCCACGGCCTTTCAGGTCAACGAGATTTTCAGCGCCATGGAAAAGGATTCCGGCATTCCCTTCAAATCCCTGAAGGTGGATGGCGGCATGGCGGCCAACGACCTGCTGATGCAGTTCCAGGCCGACCTGGTGCGCGTTCCGGTGATCCGGTCCGCGGTCCTGGAATCCACAGTGCTGGGCGCGGCCTATGCCGCCGGCCTGGCCGTTGGCTTCTGGAGCAAAAAGGAGGACCTGCGACGCCACTGGAAGGAAAACGGCCAATGGCAGCCGGAAATGGCGGCCGCCCTTCGGGATAAAATGTGCGCCCAGTGGGACAAGGCGATAAAACGGGCCGCCGGCTGGAAGGAGGAAGGATGAAGACCGACCGTTTGGAAACCTTTTTCATGTCCTCATAAGACGTGTCCTCATAAGAAACAGATGAACACGAACTATGAGTTCCTGCCATCAAAATCCAAATCGGGATCGCTATCGGGATCGGGGTCGGGATCGAAATTAATCATCCCTGCTGTTTCGATACCGATAGCGATACCGATCCCGATAGCGATAACAGGGGATGCGGACAGATCGTAACTTTTATTAAATCGTTAACTTCCGGCTTGATTTTATTGGCCCGGTTTGACATATCTAATGCCGCAGGCGCGGAAAATCGTTTTTTCGTATACGGTACACCTCGATACAAAGATATACGCGATACATTAAGGACACATGCATGAAACCTTCGGACATGGATATCCGGTGGCACGGCCGGGGCGGCCAGGGTGCCATCACCGCGGCCAAGATCGTGGCCAACGTGGCCTTTGCCTCGGGGTACAGGGGTGTGGCCATGATCCCCACCTTCGGCACCGAACGGCGGGGGGCGCCGGTCTTCACCTCGTTAAAGCTTTCCACAAAAGACATTTACGACCTGTCCCCCCTTGAGCAGCCCGACGTGATCGTGATCCTTGACGAACACCTGATCGCCGAGGCCAATGTCACCGGGGGCATCAAGCCCGGCGGGACCATTATCATCAACACCCACAAACCGGTCAGCGCCTACGTGTTCGACAATGTCACAACGGCCGTGGCCGATGTTTCTGAAATCGCCGTGGAAGTGGGGATGCCAAGGGCCATTGTCAACACCGGCATTATCGGCGCCTTTGCCAGGGCCACCGGCCTGGTGGAAATCGAGCCCCTGCTTGCGGCCATTGAAAAAGAGTTTGACGGCAAGCGGGCCCGGCGCAATGCAGAGGCGGCCCGGCTGGCCTATGAACGTACAATAATCGGAGTATGATAATATGGGAAAAAAGAAATACGCGGCCCACACGTCCCACAGTGAACCCGGCCCCGGAGACGGCGGCAACACCGGTTCCTGGCGGGTGGAATATCCGGTCATCGACGAAAGTCGTTGCATTCCGGCCAAAAAGAAAACCCGGGGCTGCTTTCTGTGCTGGCTGCACTGCCCGGACGGCGTGATTTCCCAGACCATTCCGCCCGCCATTGACCTGCAATACTGCAAGGGGTGCGGCATCTGCGCCGAAGAGTGCCCGGCCGGCGCCATCACCATGGTGGCGGAAACCGAAAGAAAAGAGGAGTAAGACATATACCCGTCATTGCGAGGAGCGAAGCGACGAAGCAATCTCCTTCGCAAACGTTCAAGATTGCTTTGCTTCGCTCGCAATGACGTTTGACCGGCTCGCAATGACGCTTAAAAGAGAATAAAGACAACCCCGTCGCCTTGGAATGGCTTTGTAAAAAGTTCAAGATCAAGGCGCCGCGAATCCCGAGGAATGAGGCGTACTGATTGTACGCCGCAGTGACAAGGGATTTGCGCAACACAGAGATTGGGCTTTTTACGAAGCCATCGAGGAACTGTAAATGCACATCATTGATTCCGGCAACACCGCCGCCGCCACAGGCGTCAAACTGGCCCGGGTACAGGTCATCGCCGCCTATCCCATCACCCCCCAGACCCCGCTGACGGAAAAGCTCTCCGAGTTCGTGGAGTCCGGCGAGATGAAGGCCGAGTACATTCCCGTGGAAAGCGAACACAGCGCCCTGGCCGTGTGCATTGCCGCCTCCAGCACCGGGGCCCGGGCCTTTACCGCCACCAGCGCCAACGGCCTGCTCTACATGCACGAGCAGGTTCACTGGGCCGCCGGCGCCCGGCTGCCCCTGGTCATGTGCGTGGCCAACCGGGGCGTGGGCGCGCCCTGGTCCATCTGGAACGACCACCAGGACACCATGTCCCAGCGGGACACCGGCTGGATCCACCTGCACGCGGCCAACCACCAGCAGATCATCGACACCGTGATCCAGGCCTTCCGCATTGCCGAAACCGTGCGCGTCCCGGTGATGGTCTGTTACGACGGCTACCTGCTCTCCCACACCCACATGCCGTTCGACGTGCCCGATCCGGACCAGGCAGACGCCTTTCTGGCCGGAAGCTCGCCCTCGGCCCTGCTGAACCCGGCCAGGCCCATGAACCTGAACACCGTCACCCTGCCCGACGTGCGGCCCGACGTGCGCGGCGATATGGCCCCTTCCTACATGGAGATCCGCCACGACCTGCACCAGGACATGCGCCGGGCCATCACCGTGGTGGAAGAGACGGACAAGGCCTACCTGGACCGGTTCGGCCGGGGGGGCCATCCCCTTTTTGAAGGCTACCGGTGCGACGATGCCGATTACGTGGCCCTGTGCATGGGTTCGCTTTCCCTTCAGATGCGCAAAGTGGTGGACCTGCTGCGCGATGAAAACATTCGCGCCGGCGTCATGGGCCTGCGGCTTTTCCGGCCCTTTCCCGCCGAACAGCTGGCACAGGCCCTGGGCAACCTCAAAGGCATTGCCGTGTTTGAAAAGGCGATCAGCTACGGGTATGAAGGCCCGCTGGCCAGTGAACTCAAAGCAGCCTTGTACAACGCGCCCACCCGGCCGAAGGTGGGCAACTTTGTCCTGGGCCTGGGCGGCAGAACCATTAAAACCGAAGACCTGCACACGGCCTTCAAGGACTTCTGCCAGACACCCAAAGCCGACGCGCAGCCCACATGGATAGATATTAAAATGTAAGATAACAATATGGTTTCGCCGTTGAAACAATAGCTTCCAGACACGACGCAGGGACATCAACGGCAGGCCCCGCCCATTGCAGCGCCGCCGAGCGCAAATGCTTTTTTCGGAAACAGCGGGCAGGCTGTCTGAGCCCGCCGCAGGCGGCGAGTTCCTGCCCGCGCCGAAAAAAGCGTTTGCGCGAGGGAAGCCACGCCGCAGGCGTGGCAAGCCAGAGGCCAAGCTGCACGGGCATGTTTCTTTTGGTACTTTTCTTTGCGCCAAAGAAAAGTACACGGATAAACAAAGATAAAAAAACGATTTTTAGGAGTACGACGGTACATGGATTTCGATACCGATCCCGATAGCGATAAACAAACGTGTCGCTACCCTATTCAAATGAAAGGAATAATAAATATATGACCAGCACAGTCAACTTACTGGACCTCCCGGAAGAGGAACTGATGCACCCGGGCAACCGGGCCTGCGCCGGTTGCGGCCTCTCCCAGATATACCGCATCGGTCTCAAGGCCCTGGGCCGGGACACCATCTTGGTGGTACCCCCCAGCTGCCTTACCGTTATGCAGGGGCTCTACCCCATTGCCGCCACCCAGCTTCCCTGCCTCAACGTCACCTTTGCCTCAACCGCCGCGGCAGCCACCGGGGTCCGGGCCGCGCTGCGCGCTCTGGACCGGGACAAAACCACGGTGGTGGCCTGGGCCGGCGACGGCGGCACCAGCGACATCGGCATTCAGGCCCTGTCCGGCGCCTGCGAACGGGGCGAAAACCTGATCTATATCTGCTACGACAACGAAGCCTACATGAACACCGGCATTCAGCGCTCCGGCACCACCCCGGCCGGCGCCGTAACCACCACCACACCCATTCACGGCAAGCGCCAGCAGCGCAAGGACGTAGCCTCCATTGTGGCGGCCCACGACATTGCCTACGTGGCCTCCTGCTCCTCGGCTTATCCCCTGGACTTCTACACCAAGCTTGTCAAGGCCAAATCCATGACCGGCACCCGCTATTTCCACGTTCACACCGCCTGCCCGCCGGGCTGGGGATTTGATCCCCGGTACACGGTCAAGGTGGGAAAGCTGGCCGTGGAAACCGGCCTGTTCGAGCTCTACGAGTACGAAAACGGAAAAACAACCCTTACCGGCGCCACCGCAAAACTGGCCGGCAAACAGCGCAAACCCGTGGATCTCTACTTCAAGGCCCAGTCCCGGTTCAAAACCATGCCCGACCGCCAGATCAAAGCCGTGCAACTGGAAATCGACCAGAGATGGGCCAAACGGGAAAATCATTGACATTCCCCTTGCAATCTTTTAATTAAACCAACACGCGCCCGTAGCTCAGCTGGATAGAGTGCCGGACTACGAATCCGTAGGTCGGGGGTTCGAATCCCTCCGGGCGCGCCATTTTTATCTGCAGTTCGCGAATTTTCGCGTTTTTATGCTCGACCGGGGTTGGCTGGAGGGTAAAACCCCGGATTTTCTAAAGGTCCTACCCAGACGGCATGTGCAATTGATCCATCCGCACATGCAGGGAACAGGGCTTTGTGATGCAGGGGCAAAACAATTTCGCCCCGGGGGAGCGGATGCGTAATTTCGGCATAAAAAACAGCACAGATAATTTTTCCCCGTACTTATATAACTTCTATATAATATTGCATATTAAAGCAAAAAGTAACTTCTGCGCCAGCGGCCTTTTTCCCAACAACCAGGTATTATTGCAAAATCCAGAATGAGGCAAAAAACACCCTTTCACGAGAATCGAAGGGCCTTAAGGAAAAAATAGAATCAATATAACCTATGTTATGCAGAATCAATTTATGACTGACACTGCTTCAAAGAGAATTTTTATTATTATCTCATCAATAATATTGATACCTACTCCTGCCATCATACTCTTCAAAGCCCTGCCGGCGATAAGCTTATCTGAAAATTTTTGGGAATATTTCGATCATATTTCCGGCTTATGCCTTTTTGGATTTCTGTGGACTGGTTTCTTTATCTATTTGTTCCTTGGCCCTTGGTTACTCAAAAAATATGGGAAAAGAACTTTTACAGAAAGTTATGTATTATATTATTGGAAAAATTTTGAATCAGAATTAAAAGGCATTGCACCTTCTATTAACGATTCATCCATTAAAAGTACTTTTGCGATATTAAAAATCTGGAAGATAGGGATACTGATAAGTATTATATTGAAATTATTCTCTGTATTTATAAATGCATAACAAGGCAGCCCAAGAAGACATCCAGGGCTAAGGCGTTTTTGAACAACCGGGGATTATTGAACAGTAAACAACTTCAAGGAAGGCGGTGGAAGCCCTGGCTGCTTTTGGCTGCCGACGTTCGCCGAGCGTGCAGCGGACTTCGTCCTTGCGCCCTCGGCGAATTGCCGCAGTTGAGCGACGATAAAATCGCTCCACCGCCTTGTCGCTTCCCGCTGCGCGCTCAGCGAACAAGACGTTGGAGCGGACCCTTTCCCGTCACGAAACTGCATGCATACGGCAATTTCATGCCGGGAAAGCGCCGCTCAACTGCGGCAATTCGGCAACACAAGAAAGGAGCGAAAGACCATGTCATCAGAAAAAATAGGGACCGCAGAGAAAGTAGGGACAGGCGTTGGAGCAGTCGCTGGCACTGGGGCGGGAGTCGGAGGAGGCATTGCAGCTGTATCAGCAGCGGGCACGACTGCAGGTCTGTCCGGACCTGGAATAATCTCCGGTCTCGCAGCGGTTGGAGGAACGGCACTCGGCGGAGTAGCGGTGATTGCGGTTGGGTCAGTTGCGCTCGCTGGGCTTGGTGCGTGGGGTGGATACAAGCTTACAAAATGGCTCAAGAGTTAACTCACAGAACGACGATGGAGCCGAACCAAAGGGTGCAGGCGACGGGCTAAGATGAACCTTCTATTGCAAATAAGGAGGACGGTATGGATAAAGATTATTTTGATTATTTAGAGGAAGCAAGAGAAGAAAGAGAAAGAGAAGAGGAAAGGGATCGCATAGCGCTAGAAGAGGAGGCGGAAAGACAACGCATCGAATATGAAGAAAAATATGCTCAGGAAATAGAGGAGGAAGAGCGAAGACGTGATGAAGAGGAGGCCCAATTAAGATGGGAAGAAGATCAGAGGAGAGAAGAAGAATGAGAAGGAGGTTTTCCACGTGAACATAGAGGAATGGAAACAGATGTTAGCATATACGAAAGATTGGAAAGCATGGCTTGAGAGCATCGATGTGATCCCCGAAGAGGAAATAAGAAGGGAAAAATTTGTTGCACAGATGAACGTTGCCATTAAGAAATGGGAAGAAAAATTGGCAAAAATAAGCGATGAGTAGAACATCTTAATTAAGAGCCCAACCCGTCGTTTCAGTTGACGCCGATACTGCCCGGCGCAACAGAACTCATCGTTCGCCGAGCGTGCAGCGGACTTCGTCCTTGCGCCCTCGGCGAATTGCCGCAGTTGAGCGACGATAAAATCGCTCCACCGCCTTGTCGCTTCCCGCTGCGCGCTCAGCGAACAAGACGTTGGAGCGGACCCTTTCCCGTCACGAAACTGCATGCATACGGCAATTTCATGCCGGGAAAGCGCCGCTCAACTGCGGCAATTAGATATAAGGACAAAAATAATGAGATGT
Organism: Desulfosudis oleivorans Hxd3; assembly: GCF_000018405.1. Lineage (NCBI taxonomy): Bacteria > Pseudomonadati > Thermodesulfobacteriota > Desulfobacteria > Desulfobacterales > Desulfosudaceae > Desulfosudis > Desulfosudis oleivorans. Next base: position 1,650,686 of record NC_009943.1, on the reverse strand, counting down.
AGAAATCATAATGAACGTCAAGCAAATGCGATATGTGTTAATTGCGGAATTGCTTTATGTAATGATTGCAGCGACCAGTTGGAAAACGGAAAAATTGTATGTTCTGAAAACTGTAAAAAATCCGTCACCAATTCGGACATGGCTATCGATCTAATCCGAATGAAAATATTAAAACAAAATAAAGTTGCAAGTGTCGCATATTTTATTCTTGGGGGCCTTTTTATACTCTTTACACCGTTAGCGTACCTTGATGGGGTGTGGCAGGTATCAATTTTCTTATTTGCAATGGGAATTGGAATGATCGTAGCAGGGTTCTTAACAAGAAAGGTGGGGAAGTCCTCATTCGAAGCTGAAAATGATATAAAAAAATATATCTAACAAGTCGCTCTAGAAACGACGCGCCAAAAACCGCGCACGTCTAAGCTCGAACGTTCGCCGAGCGCGCAGCGGACTTCGTCCTTGCGCCCTCGGCGAATTGCCGCAGTTGAGCGACGATAAAATCGCTCCACCGCCTTGTCGCTTCCCGCTACGCGCTCAGCGAACAAGACGTTGGAGCGGACCCTTTCCCGTCACGAAACTGCATGCATACGGCAATTTTATGCCGGGAAAGCACCGCTCACCTGCGGCAATTAGCGAGCATGAATTCTGTAAAACACAGATGGGGCATTTGATTATGCGCAGAAGTATAATAGCAAAAACTCTTCTTGCTAGACGGTTATATCAAATTTCACTTGAAAACTTGAGCTCAGACAATGAGCTTTCGCTTTCTATAGGGGTTATTCTGTTGCAGGATTCTGTTGAAAATTTCCTTCTTGCCGTCGCTGAATATTTGAATGCCGATGTTGGCAACAATACTAATTTTAATAAATATTTCGATTTAATAAACAAAAAGATTCATCCCAAAGAACTTCCTTTTCGGTTCCGACTAAACTCATTAAATAAGCTTAGAGTTAACGCTAAGCATTATGGTTTATCTCCATCTAAGTCTGAAACAATTGGGCTTACAGAAACTGTTAAAGAATTTTTCGAAGAAGTTTCTGTTCAAGTTTTTAAAAAAGAATTCGTATCTATTAGTCTGACAGATTTAATCAATGACGGGGAGACTAAAGAATATTTAAAAACCGCAGAAAATAATTTTTTGAGTAACGAATATGCAAATGTCCTTATTAATTGCAGGAAAGCCATATATGTAGAAATTGAAACCTACTATGATGTAAGTCCTTACGAGGATAAAACTGAAAGGAAAGGATTTGGCTTGATGCTCATGGGGCATAAGGCACCTTTTTTTGCTCAGAATAAAAAATATATAGATGAACACGTTAAAGAACCAACTGATTATATAGTATATGACCATGATAAGTTGGATATGGATCTTTTGAGATCAGGAATGAGCCGATTAGATTATTGGAATGTCTGGAGACTTACTCCCGCAGTTTATCGTAAGGATAAAGAATCAAATTGGATTGTTAAAGATGATTTTCGAAAACTTGATGATGAAGGCATAAAAGATAGAGCTGAATATGTTTTGGATTCTACAATCAATTTGATTTTAACGAAACACTTAGATTTAAAGCGCTCAAAAACGCCAAATTACAGACAATATTATGTCAATTTAAAAAATGAAAAGGCTCAAATATACGAGAAAGCTGACAAAAACAGCAAGGTAATAGGGACAGTGCCAGAAGGTATTACAAAACTGTTTGTTGATTCAAAAACACCTTCCTTAAATGGCAATGATATATTTTGGCATATTAGCCACCTTGAAGATGATTTGCACCTATATGGATATCTTGACAAAAAAGATATTGAATAGTCGCTAACAACGGCATTAAGAGCGACGGCAAAAAGCCGCCGCGCCTTATGCCAAACGTTCGCCGAGCGCGCAGCGGACTTCGTCCTTGCGCCCTCGGCGAATTGCCGCAGTTGAGCGACGATAAAATCGCTCCACCGCCTTGTCGCTTCCCGCTGCGCGCTCAGAGAACAAGACGTTGGAGCGGACCCTTTCCCGTCACGAAACTGCATGCATACGGCAATTTCATGCCGGGAAAGCACCGCTCAACTGCGGCAATTCGAAAGGAAAGAGATGAAGAAAACCTTGCTCGGTTGCCTCGGTGCAGCGTTAGTGATCCTGGCTGTCGGTGGCGCAATGATTTGGTTCTGGCTGTTCCGCGAACTGCCGGTTCTCGACGCTACGCTATCATTGCCCAACGAGGCCCAAGTGGACTCGGCCATATCCATGGTAGTCACAGCAACCAACAGGCACAGCAAGTCCATTACCCTCGACAGTATTGATATCGACGATTCCTTTCTAGCCGGATTTCAGGTCATCAGTATCAACCCGAAGCCAACGGACACCACGCACATACCCATCATCAATCAGCGTAGCTGGGATTTTGGAACTGTGATCCAGCCGAACGAATCCCTTCCCGTCACGTTTCGCCTGAAACCAGTGACGGAAGGACACTTCTCGGGGGACGTGGATGTCTGCAATCCAAACCAGGATTTCAAAACACTCTTGGCCGATGTCGTGGTGAAGAAGGAACTTTCGAACCAAGCAATCGACAGCGATAAGAAATAGCCGCGCTTCGCACGGCTATTTCTTGCGCATCATTGCAGACGTTCGCCGAGCGCGCAGCGGACTTCGTCCTTGCGCCCTCGGCGAATTGCCGCAGTTAAGCGACGATAAAATCGCTCCACCGCCTTGTCGCTTCCCGCTGCGCGCTCAGCGAACAAGACGTTGGAGCGGACCCTTTCCCGTCACGAAACTGCATGCATACGGCAATTTCATGCCGGGAAAGCGCCGCTCAACTGCGGCAATTGGGCTACAATAAATTATGCTTGACGTTAATCACGCCACGCGTTATTATGTGATACATGATTATATCATTCAAATGCGAATATACTGAGGCGCTATCACAAGGCTACCGAGTCAAAAGGTTCGCAAACATCGCTAAAGTTGCCCGACGCAAAATTCGCCAGCTCGAAATCGCGAATCAACTCGATGATTTGAAGGCACCACCCGGAAATCGTCTCGAAGCACTAAAGGGTGATCGTGCCGGTCAATACAGCATCCGCATAAACGATAAGTTTCGAATATGCTTTAATTGGACAAATGCGGGGGCAGAAAATGTGGAAATCGTAGATTACCACTAAGGAGAACCTATTATGAAAAAACTCGATCCCATCACACCGGGCGAACTTTTATTGGAAGAATTTCTTAAACCTATGGGGCTTAGCCAGTATCGCCTGGCCAAAGAAATTGATGTTCCCCCCCAACGTATAAGTGAGATCGTTTCCAATAAACGTTCGGTCTCAGCTGATACCGATTTGCGGTTGTGTCGATTCTTCGGTCTGTCGAACGGTTATTGGTTACGTGCCCAAGTTGCATATGATACGGAAGTCGCTGAACGAACTCTTGGTCCATTGCTTAATAAAATCAAACCGTGGGCTGAATCTGTAGCCCAGCAACGGCATTAAGACGACGGCAAAAAGCCGCCGCGCCTTATGCCGGCTCGTTAGGCGGAGCCGCTGTTGCACTTGTTTCTTAGCTAGTGTCCATCCATAAATTGTCGATTTTGGGTCTTTAATCTGGCACATTTATGAGCAAAATTTTATCACCCCTTATTTTTTGGGGATAAAAAATTATTGAGCAAACAAAATACCACAAAATATCAGTTTTGGGGAACAGCTATCCCCATGACTTATCAAAATCGTTATGTCGGGGTCCGGTTATGCCAGTTGTTTTCTGGCAACGGTCAGCAAATTTGCCGACACGATCGTTGCCCAGACATAGCTTTTAAAGGACGGCAGGCCTTTCCACATGCAGCGGTTGAAGCCGAAGGTCCGTTTGAGCCAGGATATCCCGGCCTCGATGCCCGCACGGAAGCGGCGTAACTGTTTATAAACATAATGGCTGCGACACATATCCAATTCAGACAACCCGCGTTTTTTGGCAAAGCATACGTCTTTGATCTTTTTCTCTTTGGCTTTGGCCAGGTTGTCTTTGGAGGCAAATCCGCCATCAAGGGCGGCTTTCAGCGGGTAACGATTATAAATCTGATGCTGGCGATCCAGCATGGTCTCTGTCAGTGTGGTATCGGCCGGGTTGCCTTCAACAATAAGGCAATCAAGGATCAGATTTGATTTGCCGCCGGTCAGACAGACTTTATGTCCGTAATAGGTGTCCCGGCGGTCTTTGACAATGATGTCCGTATGCGGTTCAAACAAAGAGACGATTTTTTCTGACGACGGAACCTGCTGGTCCTGGAAGACGCGCAGCTCGGTCTGACGGATCACCTGATCGGTCAGGCGCACAAAGCTCTGCAGTTCAATGGCCAATGCCGTTCTGGAAGGATGGGCCACGGATTGCTCCAGCGCTTTTACGGCTGACCTGGCATAGGAGACGCACTGGCGGGTTTTTTTGACAAGGTCTTTGTAAAGGGGCTTTCGGGCTTTTGCGTCACGGGTGTATTGAATCGCCAGCATTCGTTTTTTTGCGATCCGCCGGTGGTCATGGAACAAAAGCCTTTGCTTCCCGGTCTCTTGTTGGGCGCGTTCCAATAACCGGGTAATAGCCCGGACGGCGTCCCACAGAAGGACAGAATCACTCGGCTTATGGATATTGCTTTCAACAACCGTGCAATCAATACGCACCTGACGGCCTTTTTCAATCCCGGCTTCTTCGGCATGCGCCAGCACCTCCTTGTTGATCAACTGCCAGGTCTCGGCGGACAGGGCTTTGATGTTTTTATGAAGCGTGGATTTTTTAAACCCTTCGTCGGTAATGCCGATTCGACAGAAGCGCCGGATGCTCATGGAATCGACCAAATGAAAGGCCAGTTCTTCGTATGTAAAGCCGAACAGGACCTTTACAATGGCGGCTCGTATCACCTGCTCGGCAGTCATGCCCTGGGCGCCACCTGGCGAGCCGGATGTCGCTTGACTGGGAAGGTCTTGCAAGACGATTTCGTAAATGGTAGATTTGCTGTCAAGCAACTGACTGATGGCTTCGAGTTCTCTGGCTTGCGGATGATCAATTTCTTGAGGCATGAAGGTCATTTGTTTTTGCCATTTTTTGCGCATTTTGTATTGGGCTCCTTTTTGTTTTCTGTAGTTATATTGAAAGCTTGGATAACTTTTATATACTACAGCAAGACAAAAAATACCAGTACAAAATGCGCTTTTTTTATTCTTTACAAGTAGTTATATCTGTGGATGGACACTAGCTAGGTTGGAGGGGAATCTATGTACAAGAAGAGGCTTTGGGTGTGTGTACTCGGAGGTGTGATTTCCGCTGTCGTCTGCCTGGTCGGCCGTCAAGTTATCTTCGGCTTTCCACAGGTAACCCTGGAGAGTGTTGCTGCAACGGTTGCGAACCGCTTGCTCCTTGGTTTTGCGATAGGATTCAGTGGTTGGAGGATTCACCATCTGCTTCATGGGGGTATACTCGGATTGATCTTCTCTCTCTCGGTCTCCATTGGCTTCTTGCCAAGCAACCTGTTAGGATTTTTCCTGTACACTATTGCCGGTGTTCTGTATGGGATCTTTATCGAGTGGTTCTCAACGGATGTTTTCAAAGCACCAATGAAAGCCACTTGATCGTTTTTTCATCCAGGCTCCGCCTAATGTTGTAATAGATCTCAGACTTTTTTTGAAAACACAAACTGTCATGAACGATTTGACGCATTTTGTGCCAATTTTATGTCGAAAAATTTCACCCTTCGGGCGAGTCCCCTTGGCCGCAGCTGATGTGTTGCGGGACATTCGCGGTAGATTGACTACAGCTTCATGTCCCGCGCCTTGCATCTGCAGTCAAATCAACTCGTGAAATATCCGGGTTAGGCAATACATGATGTCCAGATTCAATGACAACATGGTTCTTTTGGATGCCTTTGCTACAGAATTTTTAGTCTGCTGTCCAAAATGCCGGCAGAAAGCACGAGTGGCTGCGGCCCCTGAAAAAGAATGGGTCATCAGGCTTACGTGCAACAATTGTGGCAACTTGCAGGAATGGAAGTGCACTCAACCCGGAACAAGAATGTGGGCTCAAAATCCTGAGCTTTACGAAAAAGGCGTAATCTCAATTGGCTCCTCTGTTGACTGGTGTTTTCATTTACCCCTTTGGTTAAGAATTCAGTGTTGTGGCCATGAGTTATGGGCATACAACGATGCGCATCTGGAATGGCTGGAAAAGTATGTTGGCGCAAGACTGCGGGAACGCACAAAAGATGACGAAAGTGGTTGGCGCAATCAGAGTTTAGCCAGCAGGCTACCAAAATGGATAAAGCAGGCAAAACATAGAGAAGGGATTCTCAATGCAATCAGGAAGCTTCGGGAAGATGCCGCCTAGCCCGCCTGGCAACCGTATGATTGAAACCGCCCTGGAAAACGGGGCAACGCTTGCCGGCATAGCAAGCATGGAAGCGCTTAAAATATCGGCGTCGCATACGATATATACTAAAATGGGAGATTATGCGGGAGTCGGTACGGTTAAAGAGGACGCGCTTCCGGATAACCAATTGTTCACCTGGCCGGATTCTGTAAAATCTGTACTCGTTGTCGGCCTTTCACATCCGGAAGACAAGCCGGAGCTTGATTGGTGGGATGGAAGGGGTACACCGGGAAACCGGATGCTGATTGATATCATACAACGGACAAGCCAGCAGATTGAAAACAGGCTGAAAGTAAAAACCCGTAAGCTTCATTATTATGTTGAAAAAGGGGGAATTTTTCTCAAAGATGCGGCGGTGCTTGCCGGGTTTGGATGTATCGGAAAGAATAATATGCTTATAACGCCTTCAGATGGTCCCAGAATCCGACTCAGGGCGTTATTCCTGGATGCTGAAATACACCCCACCGGCCCCATCGCCTTTGATCCCTGTGCCGGCTGCAAAGTTTATTGCAGAAGCGTTTGCCCTGAAAATGCCATGGGTGAGAAAGCTGCCGTTTTCGAGTCACTTGAATTTTCTGATCCTTTACCGGGAAGAGATGGTACTTACAATAGAGATCTGTGTAATGTGAGAATGGAAAAGGATGTTGCCGAAAGCGCTGAAAACGACTACGGCAAACAGCCTGCGATAAAATATTGTAGAAAGTGTGAGTTTGTATGCCCGGCAGGGAAAAAACCGGGAAGTCAATAACCGGAGCTGTATAGCACCCGTTCAGAACAGACAGCTTCTCCCCCGCCTTATGTGTTGAACCGCTCATCTCGGGCAGTAAGCATAAATGGAATACTTCTCAGAACTGGGATATATGGGTCTTTTCATCGCTGCATTCCTGGCAGCGACAGTTCTGCCATTAAGCTCAGAAATTGTTTTAAGCGCTTTACTGCTGACCGGTTTATCTCCCCCTGCACTCGTAATCACCGCCACAACAGGGAACGTGCTGGGTTCCCTTACGAACTATGCGCTGGGGTATTGGGTCAGCCTGGTTGTGATAAAAAAATGGTTGCGGATGTCAGAAGATGATTTCGTGCGGGCAGAGCAACGCTTTATCAAATACGGCATGTTTTCCTTATGTTTTGCCTGGGTTCCCATCATTGGTGATCCATTAACCGTTATGGCGGGGGTTTTACGGGTTCGCCTGCGATGGTTTCTTATTTTGGTTGCCGCGGGTAAGTTTTTTCGGTATGTCGTAATCAGCTATATGGTACTGAACGTCTATTGAGCTGACCCACCGCTTAACAGGGCAAAGGCAGCCAACCGCTGAGCCGCATATTGCAGACGGCCTGAAGAGAGTCAAGAACCACCATGAACCATCACATCACCCGTGTTACACTGCACCATGAAACGTACCCGTCTGATTGTCACTACCCCTTCTCACTGCCGATCTTCCGGCAGACCCGGCAAATCCGGTTCGAATCCCCGGTAACGTTTTTCGTGGGCGAGAACGGCACGGGAAAGTCCACCCTGCTGGAGGCACTGGCCCTTGCGGGGGGCATTCATATCTGGCGCAACTGTGAAGGCGCGCGCTACCAAGTCAACCCCTATGAAACGCAATTACACAGATATATCTCCCTGGAGTGGGCAAATGGAAAAGTGCCGGGATCGTATTTCGGTTCAGAAATTTTTAACGACTTTAGAAGAACCGTAGACAACTGGGCGGCCGCAGACCCCGGGCAACTGAAATATTTTGGCGGCAAATCGTTGATTACACAATCCCACGGCCAGTCCATGATGGCCTATTTTGACGCCTGCTATAAAAGAAAGGGCGTCCACTTTCTGGATGAACCGGAAACCGCCCTGTCGCCTAAAAGTCAGCTCGCACTGCTGAACATTCTTCGCAAAAACGGCAAAGCGGGCCATGCCCAGTTTATCATAGCCACACACTCCCCGATTCTGCTGGCCTGTGAAAATGCGTCGATCTACAGTTTTGACCGCAGCCCGGTAAGCATCATCGCATACCGGGAAACCGAGCATTACAAAATATACAAAAATTTTCTTCTCGAGCGATAAGAAAGCGGGTTCATATTGAATACAGCGACACTGCTCTGGGGGCTGCTTTTCAGTTCCATCGGGCTTGGCCTCTTTCTCTATGGAAAGCGGAAACAGGCCATTGTTCCCATCGTCTGCGGCGTGGCCCTGATGGTGTTTCCCTATTTTGTCTCAAACACGCTGGCGCTGGTGGTCATCGGCATCGTGCTGGTGGCTGCTGCGTTTTTTGTCAGGATCTAATCCTGAATTGGTTCATCTCCCGATTAAAAGAAAGGGCACGATTATATGACTGCTTATCTCGGCATGGCCGGCATGGCCCTGTTCGGCGTTCTGGTGGGCATCGGCGCCTCTTTTTCCGGCCTGGGCGGCGGGTTTCTGATGATACCGTTCCTGCTGTTTGCGGGCTACGCGGCCCAGAAGGCGGTGGGCACTTCGTTTGTGGCCATCATGGTGATCTCCATCTCCGCCCTCTTTGCCCACAACAAGCTTGCCAACGTGGACTACCGGGCCGGCATTCTGCTGGGCATCGGCGGCGTTCTCGGCGCCCAGATAGGGGCCCGGCTGGTGGAACATGTCTCCACTGATATGTTTCGAAAAATCTTTGCCGTGATTCTTGTGGGGCTGGCCGTCTACATGTTTTTTAAAAAATAGTGTGGGGGCTAACTGTTTAAAAATGTTGCGTTTTCAAGTTTACTGATTGCAAAAACCCGCCAGATGGGCTATGCTGTAATAACTTACCCGGATATTTCATGAGCGGAACGGGCCAACACCCAAGCGGCATGCCTGATGACGGGAAAAGACTACAACCTCACCGACTCGTTTTTCATCCGTACCCTTCTGCGAATCGGCAGCCCGTCGCTGCTGGCGCCGGACGAGCGACGCAAGCGGGTGTCAGCCGTTTTTGTGGTGCTGGTGAGTATCCTGATCACCTCCACCTTCTCCGTTTACCATCTTTTCTCCGGCCACTACCAGGTGGTAGCCATGGACAGCCTGGGTTTTGTCGTGGCCCTGTACGGACTGCGGTATCTTCGACGACACGAAAACGGCGATTCCATCTACCTGGGGATCGGCTTCGGCGTTTTCGTGCTGTGCAGCACCACGACCATTATCGGCCGAACCGAAATATCCTATTTCTTCTGGTCCTTCATGCTGCCGCCCGTTCTCTTTTCCATTCTGGGAGACCGGAGGGGGATGATTGCGAGCCTCTTTTTTTTCTGCCTGAGCCTGATCCTGATGACCCTGCCCGAAACCGTTCTTCCTTCACCGCCCTACTCCACCCATATCGTGGCCCGCTACAGCGTCATCTACGTGGTCCTCACCCTCTCCGTTTACTATTACGAAACCTCCCATCAAATGCTGATCCGGTATATTCAGCGGGAAAAGGACCGGTTTGAAAGCGCGTCCAAGCGCGATCCCCTCACCGGCCTGGCCAACCGCAGGGACATCTCCGAACGGATGGAAAACGAGCGAGAGCGGCAGGCCCGGTCCGGCAGACCCTTTGCCCTGATTCTCGGCGACATCGACAACTTCAAACAGTTAAACGACACCCATGGCCATGACTGCGGCGATGATGTGCTCAAACGGGTGGCAGGACTGATGAAAAACCAGGTCCGTGGCATAGACTGTCCCTCCCGGTGGGGCGGTGAGGAGTTTCTCATCCTGCTGGTGGAGAGCGACCGGGAAGGAGCTTACACGGTTGCCGGGCGCATTCGCGAAAAGATCCAAAACACGGATTTCACCTTCAAAAAAGAGAAGATGGCCGTTACCATGACCTTTGGCCTGAGCGTGTTCAACGGCGGGGACGATACGGTTGAAAAATGCATCAAGCGGGCCGACCAGGCCCTTTATGACGGCAAGCACCAGGGGAAGAACAGGGTAGTAGTTGCCGACTGACGCTGGTTCGTGCCCGGCATGAAAAACTGATCAGGACCGTACAATCTGCTCTGACACCTCAACCAGGGCCGGGGTTTCAAGGCTGTTTTGGCGGGCCATGGCCAAGACCCGGTCCAGCCGGTCTTCGGCCACCCGGCCCCGGCAGGTGTGGTCCGGCACCCGTGTCAGAATATCCCCCAGAAAAGTTTTCATGGCGTTCCGGTCCACGGCCCGGCCTGAAACATGGGCCAGCACCGTCAGCACATCGTCTGCCACGGCCAGAGCAACATCTCTGTGCCTGGCCCATAACTCACCTGTGGTGCCGCCTGTGACAAGCCCGGCGATATTGATGGTGAGCACGTAGAGGTTCTTTTTGATCAGTTCGGTGGTCAGGGCCGCGCTATCCGGCAGCACGTCGCAGGGAATATCAACGGTATTCAGCGCTGTTTTTACAAGCCCGGCGTGCGGGCCGTAGACCCGGGTGGGCTGAAAAACATGCACCCCCCTGCCCTTTTTCTTTTCAAACCACACGGCCATGGACGTGGGATTGGCGATGCCCGCCGTTTCCCACACACCGGGCAGCAGCTCGTTCTGCAGCAGGCCCAGCCGGTTTTGCCACGGTTCCGGCACCCGGGCCAGGGTTTGGGAAAGCACGTTTTCGGGTACGGCCAGCAGTACAAAATCAGGGTTGGGGCAGGCTGCGGCCGCGTCGGCCATGGCCATTTGCGCCGTCACCGGGTAGACCGGGCGGCCGGCGCCCAGAAAAGCCCTGGCAAACACACCGCCCATCTGGCCGATGCCCACGATCACAACGGGTTTTGAATAAGCAGAAGCGGTCATGACGTCTTCTCCGCTGCCGGGGCCCCGGATGTTCCCGCGGCCCGGTCCCGTATAATCGTTTCCGGGTACATGAAGACGGCGGCCCGATAAAAAAGCAGGTGCAGCACCTCAAGTACTGAAAGAACCGGATTGATCTGTTTCAACCGCTCCTGAAGCGCCTGGTTTGCCTCCATTCTTCCCTTGAGCCGGCAAATCGATTCCAGCATGCCCAAAGATGCCTGATCCACACCCGGCACGGCGCCGGCTTTGGCCGCGAAACGCTCCACCTGGGCCGCGCTGCTGCTGTAAAGCACCTCCTGGTTGGTGCTGTTTTTAAACAATACCTGCCGCTGAATCAGGTCGTCGATCATAGCATCGGCCCGCTTGTTTTCCATTTCAAGCTCGTGAACAAACATCGCTGCCACCGACTCTGACAGGGGCACGCCGATGGCACTCAGGTCCGCCCGGCGGGCCACGATGCCGGCTTCAAACTCGGCCAGGGCGCTTTCCCAAAAAAACCGGCTTACCTGGGCCACGATATGGGCGCCGGACCGGCCGGCCTTGCTTGCCTCGGCGATCTTCTTCGGCAGGGCCAGAAACACCCGGGCGGTTTTCGCAAACAGCTGGGAGCCGGTGAGAATGCCGTATATCAGGCCTGCCATGGCATACCAGTCCTGAAGGTACAGGGCGCGGTCCAGGTCCTTATAAACAACCGCAATCAGCTTGTTGGCAAAAAGGTTAAGGGGTGTGGCATAGGGCGGGGTTCCGCCCAGCATGGGCTGGGCCACCGGCTCCCCGGCTTCGGGTTTAAAAACCACGGCAGTCTCAAAATCGATCAGCCCGATGGCAAACTGGGCCGGGTCGGCCAGAAACACGGGAAACCGGGCCTGGTCACCGGCCACCAGCAGGTTGTCCGGCTTGATGTCCCGAATGGCCACGCCTTTTTCCTTCAGCCATGCCAAGGCTTCCAGAAGGTTTGCCGTGACAGCGGCCATGTAAAGGAGCAGCTTGGAGGCGGATGACCGCCGCAGGTGGTTGCGGACCATCTCAAGGTAATCATTGATCACCTGCCGGTTCTCTTCCACTGTCGCGGCCAGCAGCGCCGTCAGTTTCTCCTGCTCCGGGGTGGCCAACTCTTCCGTGGTTTTGACCGGCGGCATGCCGGCGATATGGCGGAAGAACCAGTGCCGGGGCAAGTCATGCCGGCCCGACAACGCGGCCGCGGACTGGCCCAAAGCGCGGCGGACCCGGCTCTCAAATCCGTCCAGCACCTCCTTTAACTCAATTCCCAGGCCCATCTGGTCCATACCGTACCGGCCCTCAAACCGGTCCATGGCGTCTAAAATCGATACGTCAGCGGTGATCTCCTGTTGCATCTTCTTGTCCTGGCCGTGGAACAGGGCCACCACCTCGGGCAGAAACATGTGCTGGGCCAGATCCATAAAAAAGGCGAACTTACCGTCAATCTTCAAAAACACCTGGTTTTCGGTGCTGTAACGCAGCCACTCATAATAAATGTTTTCCCGCTGTTCCCCCTGGATTTCGTGGTCCCTGGGAAACTTGTGCACCCGGGAGAGGATGGCCGATACGCCGGGAATCAGGCAGGGCCGGGGCGCAAGGATACGGGCGATCCGCTTGTCCCGTTCGATATGAGCAAGGTAGGTCTCAAAATCCTTGATCGGCGAAGGCGGCACCTTGATCACCAGCTGCTTGTCGAAGATCGCGAAAAAACAGCTGCTCTTGCTGCCGGTGTCTTCGGCGATACGACCCAGGGTGAGGCGGCGGGAGACCCACTCCCCGCGCTGCTCTACCCGCAGGTCATAGGTGAAGAGTTTGGGGTTGGGTGGATAGGGGCCCACGGGAACAATTTCCGACGGGGAGTCCTGGGAAAGGCCCAGGTGAATCTTGTAAAGCTTCAAAAAATAGGCGGTCAGGCTCTCAACTGTGGTGCCGGCCGTCTTTTTGTCGTTCGAATCGGTCATGCGCCCTCGGCAGGATCGATGTTACACGCCGGATGTGCCCTGCGTTTTGGCCCATGGTAGCACAACGGCGCCATTTGGCAAGCCTTCCGCGCCATATTTACATTAACCGGTGACGGTGGTATGGTCGTTTGGCCCGATACGGCCAGGTCACGACAACACGCGCAAACAACCGGACATCATGATAAAAGCGGTCAATATTTCAAAATCATTCGGTGCCGAAATCCTTTTCGACGATATCAGCTTTGATATCAACAAAGGAGAACGGGTGGGGCTGGTGGGCAGAAACGGCCACGGCAAAACCACCCTGCTGCGCATCATCGCCGGCAGTGAGGCGCCGGACAGCGGCGCCGTGGCCGCGCCCAAGGGATATCGCGTCGGCTATGTGACTCAGCATATCCATTTTTCAAAACCCACGATCATCGAAGAGGCCTGTACCGGCCTGCCCCGCCAGTTTATCCACGACACCTGGCGGGCCGAAAAAATCCTGTCCGGCCTGGGATTTTCCAAAACCGACATGGACCGGCATCCGGCCGACTTTTCCGGCGGCTTTCAGGTGCGGCTCAACCTGGCCAAGGTGATCTGCTCCGAGCCGGACCTGCTGCTGCTCGACGAGCCCACCAACTACCTTGACATCGTCTCCATCCGCTGGCTCTCGGGTTTCCTGCGCCAGTGGTCCGGCGAGGTCCTGCTGATCACCCATGACCGGTCCTTCATGGACGGCGTGATCACCCACACCCTGGGCATTCACCGCAAGCGCGTTCGCAAAATGTCCGGCGCCACGGACAAATACTACGACCAGATTTTCAAAGAAGAGGAGATTCACGAAAAGACCCGGGTCAATGAGGCCAAAAAACGCAAGGAGGCTGAGCTGTTCATCTCCCGGTTCCGGGCCAAGGCAAGGCTTGCCGGACTGGTTCAGTCCCGTATTAAGGCACTGGAAAAACAGGAGGTCAAGGATCCGTTAGAAAAGCTCAAGAACCTGGACTTTTCCTTCAACCACGCGCCCACGCCCGCAAAGGTCCTGCTTCAGGCGGAAAGCCTTTCTTTTGCCTATGCCGGGGGGCAGCCCCTGGTCGACGGCCTGAGTTTTGCCGTCAATAAAACCGATCGCATCTGCGTGATCGGCAAAAACGGACGGGGCAAGACCACGCTGCTGCGGCTGATCGCCGGGGAGCTGGCATCCGCCCGGGGCCGAATCACCGCTCACCCGTCCACAAAAACCGGGTATTTTGCCCAGACCAACAAGATGGACCTCAACGACGCGCTCACCGTGGAAGAGGAGATCATGAACGCGGGATGCAAGCGGCAGCAGGCCAGAAACATCTGCGGCCTGATGATGTTCGAAGGCGACCATGCCCTAAAGCCCATCGGCGTGCTTTCCGGTGGTGAAAAAAGCCGGGTCCTTTTGGGCAGAATCCTGGCGGCCCCCTCCAACCTGCTGCTGCTGGACGAGCCCACCAACCACCTGGACATGGAGTCGTGCGAGGCCTTTCTGGAAGCGGTTGAAGAATTTCCCGGCGCGGTGATCATCGTCACCCACAACGAGATGTTTCTCCACTCCCTGGCCAACCGGCTCATCGTCTTCCAGGCCGGCGGGGCCGAGCTGTTTGAAGGCACCTACCAGGATTTTCTAGACCGGGTGGGATGGAAGGAGGAGACACCACGATCCGGGGGACGAAAACCGGAACGGCCAAATGAAGAGGGCCTGTCCAAAAAAGATCTTCGCAAAAAGAAGGCTGATCTCCTGGCACAGCGAGCCGCCGTCATCACCCCCATCAGAAAACGCATGGCCGCCGTGGAAAAAACAATTGAAAAAGACGAGGCCGCCATTGGACGTCTGAACGCCGATATGGTGGCCGCCTCCCATACCGGGGACCGGGAAGCCATTGCCCGGCTCTCCAAGGCCTATCACGACACCTCGGAAAAGGTGAGCCGGCTCTACGAGGAGCTGGAAGCCCTGACCACCGACCTGGAGAAAAAGAGCCGGGAACTCGGCATTCAGGATGCCTGAACTCCCTGCCAACAGGGAGACGGTCTGTTTTAAGAATCATACACGGACAGGTAATTCTGATACAGCTCCGGATGAACCCGAGAGTAGTCATCAAAGTCCCCCAGCACCTCCATGCCCGGCACAACGGCCTTGACCACCGGCAGGCCGATGTCCGCGCGGGTCAGGTCAACGTAGCAGGGTTGAAAGCTGTTTTGTAAAAACAGCGTCTCCAGCAGCGCCAGGTCCGAGGCTGCGTCACCCGTGGAATAGTCGGGCAGGTTCTCATACCCCACCAGGGTCAGGCCGGGCGGCACGGGTTGCGTGGGCGGTGATTTGGGAAACGGGCAGGTGGTCTCCGTGATGGCGGAGACAATGGCTCGCCGGGCATCCAAGTGGGCCGCCGCGCCGGTATGGATTTGCCCGCCTTTTTCCTTCACAAAGCAGCGGCAGCAGGGAATCCCGTTTTTCGGGGTAATGTCCTGAAACCAGAGGTTCACGCCGGCCTGGTGGTAAGCCTCAAGAAGCCCGGCCATCCGGGGCTCCCGGGATACCAGATGAAAACAGGTGGACCGGTCATAGGGCACGGTGGCGGCCTGGTGGCGTTCGACAATCTCCAACAGGGCCGAGACTTTTGCCTGGGCCAGGGTGTTGCCCGATGCCAGGCCGGTGGAGCCAAGCCCGGAAAACAGGGACGGCTCATCCAGGTTGCAGAACAGAAACAGACATTGGGCCGGTATCCATATGGACCGGCGGGGGTCGCCGTCGCCCCCCGGTGCCGGGGTTTCACCCTGCACCCAGTGCAGGCCCTGGTCCGGGTATGACACCTCCAGGGCCAGGTCCGCCGGATTCATGACCGCCGCCTCGCCGGCCGCCAGTTCACTGAAGGGCGCGTAACGCAAGGGATATGAATACCGAAAATTTTCCAGCCCGTTGGCCGAGACCGAGGCAAAGGCCGAGCAGCGCTCCACGATCTCCATCATCAGCGAGGCCCGGGCCGCGTTCAGGGTCAGCCCCCGTCCGTAGCTGGTCTGCTCACCGGAAAGAGACAATTGGTTGCGCCTGTTTTCAATATGGGTGGCAAATCGCCAGCTCCGCAACAGGCCGATGGGGCTCAGGCTGGACTCGTGGCGCATGAGCCGGCCCAGTTCAACCCCGGCCTTTTTCAGGCGGTCTTCGGCCGTGTCGGCTGTCTGTTCGGGAGA
This sequence comes from Desulfosudis oleivorans Hxd3, assembly GCF_000018405.1. NCBI lineage: Bacteria > Pseudomonadati > Thermodesulfobacteriota > Desulfobacteria > Desulfobacterales > Desulfosudaceae > Desulfosudis > Desulfosudis oleivorans. The sequence continues at coordinate 1,634,389 of NC_009943.1, read as the reverse complement.
GACCGCCGGTGTGGCTGCCACCCCTTTTCCGGTCATGGCTTGCGCCAGTCCGGCAAGAGTGGCCGCTGTCCGCGCCGGGGCCTTGTCGAACGTCAACAGGGGCAGGTCTGTTTGATCCGGTGATGCCAGCGGCTGATGCGCCTGCATGTTATTTCGAAAAAAAGCGATCCACCGGCCATGAAGCGCCTGGTCCGGCTCCAAAAAAGAGCGCAGATAGATCAAGGGCGTATGCCGGCACAGTTCGCGAATATCTTCCGCGGTAAACCGTTTTTCCAGATGCTCCCGCCCTCTGGTTAAAAAAAGATATTCCGCCGCAAGGGCCCGGCATACCGGATCACTGCCTGCCTTACATCGGTTGAGGAACTGCCGCAGCCTGTCCTTTGGCAGTCTGCCGACCAGGGTCAACACGTGCTGGTGCAAAAAATCATCCATGGGACGCAACCTGAGCAGGGCGAGGCACTCTTCCAGGGCCAGCGCCTCATTCGGCCGGGTCACAAAAAAGCCGGTCTGCAGCCGGGTCGATTCCCTGGTTAAGGTATAGGTTATTTTTCTGTTTTCCAAAACGAGGCCTTCTTTAACCCGTCGATTTGCGCCGTGCCGGGAGAAAGACAATATGCGATGGCCAGCAGGATGATGCCTGCGGCGGCTGCCGGCCAGGGGGTGGCGGCATGGGCCTTGATGGCCACTGTGGTGGTCACCCAGAGAGAGATGCCGTTCCAGATAATACCGAGCAGTGGAACAGACCGGTGGGCCCATTGTGCCCCGTTTCGAAACGGGATCAGCAGAAGGATCAGGCAGGCAACACCGGCCACAAAAAAGCCGGCTGCCGTCATCTTGATCAGCGCCTGCAGCAGCACCTGGACACCGGCGCTCAGTTCTTCAAAGTCCATGCCGATGGCCTGCCGGTGATACGGCATAATGGTGGGACAGGCCATGTAAACGAGGCCGAACCCGATCCATGCCAGTGCGTTTCCCAGATAAATAACAAAGGCGATTTTTTCTTTCATGACAGGCTCCCTGTTTACCCCACAATGGTCAACACTCAAAAATAATTGCTCTTTTTTGAATATTATGCTTTCTATACCCATCAGAAACCAGAATTCCGGGTGAAGAATGCAACGACTTGTCAATAACGGATGATCATGAACAGACACCCCAGTCATTATGACGGTAAGATCAGGCCGGTCAAGGATTTTGTGACCATAGAGGGCAAGTACCGCCCCTACATGCTGGACAGCACGTTTTCACAGATCGTGTGCCACTGCGACAACAGCCTGTTTGAGATTTTTCTGTCAGCATACCCGGAAGTAACGTGTGTCTGCCCGTTGTGCGGCGAAGCATACCTGGTTTATGATGTTTCCTGTTACCCGGCGGCAACCGGCTATGAGCCGGAAAGAGGACAATTCAATAAATGGATTTCAAAGACCGGCCGGGAGCTGTTTCAGGTGATCGCCTGCTGGCTTTACCCGGATGATCCGGACCACCGGGACGAGGTTGACTGGTTTGTTCTGATCACCTTTGATCCGGATACAAACGAATACGCCGAGATTGTCAATTATGAGTCCATGTAGGGCCGAATATTTCATGCAATGTCAGGGCCGGGAAACTGAGAATTTCCGGCCGCTGAACCAGGCTGAACTGGAAAGAAAGCGTTAGCTTGACATCCCGAGTACCGAAGTTTATAGTCTGCCAGTTTTAACAGCGGGGCGCCGGCCCGTTCCTCTCTTTGCCCCTTTTCCCAAACCATGAAACCAACACCAGGAGCATGCCATGAACCTTCGATTCAAGATCCTTTCCGGGTTCCTGATCCTGGCGGTGATGTTGTCCGCCGCCGGAGCCGCATCCATCTACGAACTCAACCGGATCGGCCATTCGGTCAAGGGCCTGCTGGAAGAAAACTACAGGAGCATTGTCGCGGCAAAAGAGATGATCGAGGCCCTGGAACGGCAGGACAGCGGCGTGCTGATGCTGATGTCGGGCAACTGGGAGGCCGGCCGCGCCACCCTGGAGGAAGGGGACAGGGCCTTTGCGCAGGCCTTTGGCACGGCAAAAAGCAACATCACCATCACCGGTGAAGCCGAGGTGGTGGATGCCATTGAAACAGCATACGCGGAATTTCAAACCCTGTGGCGCCGGCCTATTGTGGACACCCACCGCCAGGGCAATATCACCTGGTATTTCGACCGGGCCCACCCCGCCTTTCTGAAAACCAAGACGGCGGCCAACCAGTTGATGACGCTGAATGACACCACCCTGTACGAAACCGCGTCCGCTCTTCAGGACCGGGCGCGTCGGGCCATCATGCCCGGCATCATCGCCATTGCATCGGCCCTGGCCTTTGCCCTGATTTTTAATTTTTTCATCAACCTGTATGTCATCGCCCCCATTCGCCGGCTCACCGACTCGGTCAAGGCCTTCATGTATCACGGCGAGCCCCTGGCGGTACGGGCCGAAGGCCGGGACGAATTGTTCAAGCTCACCGAGGCGATCCGGGAATTGACCATTCACCCCCATAAAAACGGCACAGCATCATGAGAGCCCAGGTTATTCTGCGATATGTCGGTTTTGTGCTGCTGTTCAATGCCACCTTTCTGCTGATATCGGCGCTTTTCTCCCTGGCCGGCGGCGACAGCGCCCTTTCCCCGCTGCTGTTTTCCACCGTTGTCTGCGCCCTTTTCGGGCTCTTTCCCCTGTTGTTTGTGCCCGCCACCACGGACATCTCCAACCGGGAAGGGCTTTTTATCGTGGTGTGCAGCTGGCTGGCGTCGTGCCTGGTAGGCACATTGCCCTACCTGCTGTGGGGCGGCGGATTTACCTTTACCAACGCATGGTTTGAAAGCGTGTCCGGGTTCACCACCACCGGCGCCACCATTCTTGCCAATGTCGAGGGTCTGGCGCCGGGCCTGCTGTTCTGGCGGGCCGCCACCCACTGGATGGGCGGTGTGGGCATCATCATCTTTGTCCTGGCGGTGATACCCTCCATGGGGGCCGCCTCCATGGTCCTTTACCGCAGCGAAGTGTCGCCTCTGGTCAAGGAGAGCTTTCACTACCGTACCAAAAAGACCCTGACCATACTGCTCTACGTCTATATCGGGCTCACCGCCGCGGAAACCCTTCTGCTGATGATTGAAGGCATGAGCCTGTTTGACGCCGTAACCCACGCCTTTTCCACCATTGCCACCGGCGGGTTTTCCACAAAAAATGCCAGCATCGCCCATTTTGCCAGCCCGGGAATGGAGACAACGATCATTCTGTTCATGGTGCTGTCCGGCGTCCATTTCGGCCTGCTCTATCAGGCGGTGACCGGCAACCCCAAAGACCTTTTTCAATCCACGGTTTTCCGGTACTACATGATCGCCATCCTGGTGGGTGTGGTGCTGGTTACCATCAACATCCACGGCCCCGTCTATGGACAGTGGGTCGACGCCTTACGCTACGCCGCCTTCCAGGTGGTTTCCATCGGCACCTCCACCGGGTTTGCCAATGCCGACAGCAGCGTGTGGCCCCCGTTCGCCCAGCTGGCCATCCTGTTTTTCACCTTGCAGTGTGCCTGTTCCGGGTCCACATCCGGGGGCATCAAGGCGGACCGGATCGTTCTTCTCTGGAAGGCGGCGGCCCGCCGCCTGGTGCGGCTGCGTCACCCCAAGTCGGTAGTGGTGGTCAAGGTCAACCAGGCTGCCGTAGATGACGAGGTGGTGGAAACCGCCCTGACCTATATCCTGATCTACCTGGGGGTCCTGCTGGTCTCCACCCTTGCGATTACCGGGTTCGGAGTGGATATCATGACTGCATTCTCAGGCGCGGCCGCCGCCATGGGGAACGTGGGGCCGGGGTTTGGAACCGTTGGATCCATGGGGAACTACAGCCATCTACCCGACCTGGTAAAATGGATATTGACGGCCGATATGCTGGTGGGCCGGCTGGAGATATTCGGCCTGATCCTCTTTGTCACGATTCATCGCTGGCGCTGAGCCGGTTACCGCCCCCACTGCCAGGCCGGCGGGTCTTGCGGAATGGCATTCAGAATCTCCAGAAACGCCCCTTCTCCCGGGAAAAGCCCCAGGGCCTCCTGGCAGATGGACCGGGCCGCGTCAAAGTCCTGCCGGTTGTAGGCGTCCACCGCGTGGTTGTAAAAGGCGGCCTTCAGGCCCTCTGAAACGGCGGCGCTGCCGGGCAGCATCTGCCGGGCCGCCAGAAACACCCGGACAACGCCGCCGGTGTCGGACCGGGTCCGAAAGGTGTCGGCCCACAACCCATAATAATAAAGGATATTGTTGTCCAGCACGGGGTTTTCGGGATAAAGCTGCAAGGCAGTCCACAGGGTCTGAACAGCACCGTTAAAATCCCCGGAACCTGCCTGCTGTTCGGCCATCTGGTTGTAGTACTGCACTTCAAGATCGTCAAAAGGGGCTCTGCCCAGGGCCTTGCCCTGCTGAATAAGGAGATAGGCCGGTTCCAGCCGTTCCTGCCCCAGGGCCGACACCGCCAGGTTGTTCAGGCAGGCGGCCAGATTGTCGGCAAACAGACCGTTTTCCGGGTCAAAAAGACAGACCTTGGCAAACCGGGGCAGGCAGCCGGTCTCCCCCTGGCCCACCGCCAGCGTGGACATATCCAGGGTGTTGACATAAAGCAGGGCCATCAGGCCGTAAAGCGGCACAGTCTTTGTCGTCTCGTAGACCGTCTCCGGCACCGTCACCTGGCGGACCCCGCCCTCAATGGCTTCTTCTTCCACCCGGCCCGGCTCAAACCCGTACCGGTTGGTGGTTTCCACCACGATTTGCCGGTCCCCGTCGGCCAGAAGGCAGAAGGTGTGGCCCGGCGCCAGCACGCCGGACACGGACAGGCCCAGGTCTTTTGCCAGCAGGCAATACAGAATGGTGGACGAGAGGCAGTTGAACGCTCCCTTGTCCAGCAGGTCGCCGGCCAGATTGGAGGTTTCTGAATAGGTCCGCAGCACATTATCATGGAGCCAGAACAGCAGGGTTTTTCCCCGGTCGTAGGGGGCCGCGTTCCGGTCCACGCCGGCCAGGGCACGGCTGCGAATGGCCCGTATTCGTGGCCGGTACCGGGAAAACGCGCGGGGGTCCACGATGCCCGAAGCGATCAGAAACGCGTCGTAATCGTCATACCCGCTCAATCCGCCGTCGGCCAGGTCTTCAAAAAAGGTCCGCTCCAGCGGGGTGAAGATATCCATGGCCAGGCAGACCGGCCGAATGTCGCCGGCGTAAACCGGCCCGGCCAGAAACAGCAGCACCGCCGCCACGGCATACACAGCCGCCATGCGGCAACGCCCACTCCCTGTCCGCCCATTCCGTCTTATCATTAATTGGTCTCCTTCATGACCATTGGCCCCACACCGGTGCCGCACTGTAGAATATGCCATATCCGCTGAAAAATCCCAATCGTTATCGACATGGGGATCAAAGCAGCGGTTTCATCAGCCCGATTGCGTTTGGAAAAAGAACCTTGCCAGATGCGGGCAGCCGTCCTTGAGAGCCCTGTCCCTTCGTAATGGAACCCCACAACCAGCGGTGCCCGGCGATCTGTGTTTTTCATTGACACTGTCCGGGCAATTTGCTTATACTTCGGCAACTTTAACCATGGATGCAAACGCGGGTCTGAATGAATTTTATAAAAAAACATCCGACGCTTATATTCGGCCTGCTGCTGACACTCGCCTTTCTTTTCATCACCCTTGTCCGGGTGGAATTCTTCGATACCCTGGGGCTCAAGCTTTACGACACCGTGATGAAGGTCAAGGGCCGGCCCGACCCCTCCGATACCATCGTGATCGTCGACATCGACGATGAATCCATTGAAAAGCTGGGCCGGTGGCCCTGGCCCCGGTCCCTGATCGCCCGGGGCATCGACAAGATCAACGAGGGCGACCCGTCGGTGATCGGGCTTAACATTATCTACAGCGAGCCCGAAGAGAATGCCGGGCTGATGGAAATCGATTTCCTGGAGACCCGGTTCCGCGAGAATTTTCTGCCGCCCCTGCAGGAGGTGGCAACAGCGGCCCCGCAACCGGCAAGAAACGCCGGGCCGCCCCTTCAGGAGACCCTCGACCAGGTGCAGTCCGGGTTTCTGGAGGAACTGGACCTGGCCAGAAAACGGCTGGACCGGGACTCGATTCTGGCCGCCTCCCTGACCCGGTCGGGCCGGGTGGTGCTGCCCATCTTTTTTAAAGACACCCTGGTGCCGGACAGCGGGCAGCCGGAGGAAGCGGAAGAGACACTTAAAGACCAGGCCATCGGCAATGTCCGCATTCCGCCGGGAGCGGCCTGCCCACAGGCCACCGAAGCCGTTCTGCCCATTCCGGTATTCCGCCGGGCCGCGGCCGGCATGGGCCACATCAACGTGGCCCCGGACCATGACGGCACCTATCGAAGAGAGCGGATGCTCTACGAATACAGGGGCCTGTTTGTCCCCTCCTACGCACTGGTGCTGGCAGCCCGGTACGCCGGCGTATCCCCGAACAACATTGGCGCGGATATCGGCATGTCGGTCTCATTCAAAAAGATCGAGATCCCGGTTACCCCCTATTCGGAACTGCTCATCGGTTTTCACACGGCACCGGACGCCTTTCGCCATTACTCCTTTTTTGACGTGCTCAACGACAAAATCCCGCTGCGGGTCTTTACCAACAAAATCGTGCTGGTCTCTCTGTCGGCCAAGGGCCTCGCCACGCCCCTGAGCACACCGGTGGCACCGTCCACCACCTTTGGCGACTTTACCGCCCATGTGCTGTGGTCGGTGCTCAATCAGCAGTTTATCCGGCAGTTTCCCGGCACCCGGCTGATAGAACTGGCCGCAGTGCTATTCCTTGGCCTGTTGATCACCCTGGTGCTGCCCCGGTTGAAGGCGGCCATCTCCGGCGGGCTTTTTTTCGTGCTGCTGGCCCTGCTGCTGGGCGGATTTGCCTGGGCCTTTCTTTCCCGAGGGGTCTGGCTGGACGTGATCTACCCGGTACTGCTGCTGGTCATCGGCTACACCGGCATCGTGTCGATCCGCTATTTTCTCACCGAGGCGGGCAAGGAAAAGGTGGAAGGCGAGTCGGCGGAGACCAACCGCATGCTGGGCATCTCCTTCCAGTCCCAGGGCATGCTGGACATGGCCTTTGACAAGTTCCGCAAAGTACCGATGGACGACCAGATGAAGGACCTGCTCTACAACCTGGCCCTGGACTATGAACGCAAGCGACAGCTCAACAAGGCGGCGGCGGTCTATGGGTACATTGAAGAGTACGACAACAAGTTCAAGGACATCGTGGAGCGCAAGAAAAAACTGCTGGTGGCCAGTGAAACCATGGTGTTCGGCGCCGGGTTTCTGGGCGGGGGCGGCGCCGGCGACGGCATGGTGAGCACCGACCCGTCCATACGGCCCACCCTGGGGCGCTACGAAATTCTCAAACAGCTGGGCAAGGGCGCCATGGGCGTGGTCTACCTGGGCCAGGACCCCCGTATCAACCGCACCACGGCCATCAAAACGGTCCGGTTCTCCGACGAGTTTGACGAGGAAGAGGCCGCGGAGATGAAAAAGAAGTTCTTTCGCGAAGCCGAAAGCGCGGGCACCCTCTCCCACCCCAATATCGTGACCATCTACGACGCCGGCGACGAACAGGACCTGGCCTACATCGCCATGGAGTACCTGGAAGGCGACAGCCTGGAAAAGTTTCAGAAAAAAGAGAGCCTGATCCCCATGCGGCGGCTGATCGGCTATATCGCGGACATCGCCGAGGGACTGGATTATGCCCACAGGCAGGGCATTGTGCATCGGGACATCAAACCGGCCAACGTGATGCTGCTGAAAAACGGCAAGGTCAAGATCACCGACTTCGGCATCGCCCGTATCACTGCTTCGTCCCAGACCAAGACCGGCATTGTCAAGGGTACCCCCTACTACATGTCGCCGGAACAGATCTCCGGCAAGAAGGTGGACGGCCGCAGCGACATCTTCTCTCTGGGCGTGATGACCTTCCAGCTGCTCACGGGAACGGTGCCGTTCAAGGGAAGCAGCCCGGCGGCCCTGATGCACAAGATACTCAATTCGCCCCATCCGGACCCCAGAACCATCAACCCCAGGATTCCCAAGCCCCTGACGGCCATTCTCAACAAGGCCCTGGAAAAGGACCCGGCCAAACGGTATCAGACCGCCGGGCAGATGGCGGCCCACCTGCGCACCCTGGGAGAAAAAATGGACGCGGCCATGGCGAAAAAAACGCAGGCATAAACGCAACGGGAAGGTCATCATGATCATTGCGGATTCCGCCGGCCTCACCGACACCGGCCGAAGACGGCAGGCCAACGAAGACAGCTTCTGTATTGACGGGAACATCGGTCTCTACGTGGTGGCCGACGGCATGGGCGGCCACGCCGCGGGTGAAGTGGCCAGCCGAATCGCCGTTCAGACCCTTCACAACTATCTTCTCCAGGTTCAGCACGCAAAAACCCCGGAAGAACTGCCGGACACGAACAGCGCCCTCTCCCGGGAGGCCAACCAGCTGCTGGCCGCCATTCACCTGTCCAACAAAAGCGTTTACGATCTCTCCCAGACACGGCCCACCTACGCGGGAATGGGCACCACCGTGTCGGCGGTGATGTTTCGGGACAATTCCGCGATCACGGCCAACGTGGGCGACAGCCCGGTCTTTCTGATCCGCAACGGCCTTGCCGAACGCATCTCCGCCCTGCACACCGTAGAATCGGAGCTGGGGGGCAAACAGGAAAACGGCGCCAAGCTGGGCCCGGAATTCAAACACATGCTGACCCGGGCCGTGGGCACCAAGCCCGGCGTATCGGCGGATGTGATCGAAACAAAAATGCAGGTGGGCGACATTCTGGTCATCAGCTCCGACGGCCTGACAGACAAGGTGAACGCCCCGGAGATTCAGGAGATTACCGACGGCAAGGCGCCGGACGCCGCCTGCCGGGCACTGGTGGACCTGGCCAACGAGCGGGGCGGCGAAGACAACATCACGGTAATTGTCATTCGAATCAAAAAAATCTATACCAGCCCCTGGATCACGGCCATCCTTCGCCGGGTGTCCCGGTATCTGCGGCCCAAACCCGTGATCCGGCATCCTCAGGGATAACGGCACGCAATACTAATCTGATCCATTTCCCCAGGCATCGACCGGTTTTGCCATGACAAAAAATCCATTCAGGCGACTGACTCTTTTTACCCGCATCATGATCAACCTGGTGCTGCTCATGGTCATTGTGGTGGCCATGGGAGCCACCACAATGTGGTATGCCAAGCGGTTCAACGCCCTGCTGTTCAACGTAACCGGTGAAAGCATGGACCTGTTGCAGGCGGCGCGGCAGATGGAGACGGCCCTGGCCAACCAGAAGGGCAACGTGACCTACTACTTTCTCGACGGTGATCCCAAATGGCTCATTCAACTGGAGACCCACAGAAAAGAGTTTGCCGACTGGATGGCCACTGCCGTTGAACACGAGCAGAACCCGGAGCGCCGGCAGCTTCTGAAGGCCATTCAGCAGCATCACGACCGTTATGTCGAGGGCAAGAACAGAGTGATTGCGCTTTACCAGGCCGGGGATCGAAAAAAGGGAGAGGCCCTTCACTGGGACGTGCGGGAACAGTTTTTCACCTTGAATAAACTGTGCGCCGACTACCGGCACTTAAACGATCTCTACATTCGGGACATTCGAAAAAAGAGCGAAGAAACCCTTGACGCGGTTTTTGCCGTCACCGTCATTCTGGTCATCCTGGAGCTTTTTCTGGGCGCCCTGTTTGTCTTTAACCTGACGCGCCAGGTGCTGTTGCCCATTCGCGTGCTCTCCCAAGCGGCGTCGGACCAGGCCGAGCCGGGCACCGGCGGCAACGAAGTGCGGGCGTTGGCCGACAGTGTCCACGGCCTCATGGACAATGTGAAACGGGCAAAAGACGAGCTCAGACAGAGCCGGGAAATGCTACTTTCTTCGGAAAAAATGGCCCTGGTGGGCCGCCTGGCATCGGTGGTGGCCCACAGCATCCGTAATCCCATGACTTCCATCAACATGCGGCTTTTCTCCCTTCAGCGCAACCTTTCCCTCTCTTCCTCCCAGAAGGAGGACCTTGACGTGGTGGCGGACGAGATGCGCCGGCTGGACAATATTGTCCGCAACTTTTTAGAGTTCTCCCGGCCCCACAAATTAAAAAAACAACTGGTGGACATCTCCCAGGTCATCGACACCAGCATAGACCTGCTCTCCTACAAGCTTGATCTTTATGGCATCACGGTGGTTCGTGAAAAACAGCCGGGCGGCATCTCCGTGGAGGCCGATCCCGGCCTGATCAAAGAGGTGTTTGTCAACCTGATCGTCAATGCCTGCGAAGCCATGGAAGAAGGCGGCCGAATCAAGATCGCCGAAACCATTATTGTCACCGGGAAGATGGGCAAGGCCGTTGTAATCAACGTGATTGACAACGGACCGGGCATTCCCGAGGAAATGCAGGAGCGGATTCTCAAACCCTTTGAGACATCCAAGGCGGACGGCACCGGGCTGGGTCTGTTCGTGGCGGCCCGGACCATTGAGGAACATGGCGGCAGCCTGGAGTTTACTTCCGCGGTCGGCCAAGGTACCACCTTTACCATAACCCTTCCTGTTTATCAGCAAGAGGCACGCACATGAGTTCCATATTGATTGTAGATGATGACGACCAGCTTCGGCAAAGCTTTGCCAAGCTCTTAAAAGAGGAGGGGTACAGTGTGGACATGGCGCCCTCCGGTGAAGCGGGGCTGGAGGCGGTGCGCGACAAGGCCTTTGACCTGGTGGTGCTGGATGTTCAGATGCCGGGCATGAGCGGGCTGGAGGCGTTTGCCCGCATACGGGAGATAGACGCCACCCTGCCGGTAGTCGTGATGACCGCCTACGGCACCACCGAAACCGCCATCGAGGCCACCAAGCTGGGAGCCTTTGACTACATCCTCAAGCCCTTTGACATTGCCGGGGTGTTGGACCTCATCACCCAGGCCCTGGAAGCGGGTCATATGATGCGGGCCCGGGTGGAGATGAACGTAGCCCCGGACAGCGCCCGGCCCGGCGCCATCATCGGCAGCAGCCCGCCCATGCAGGAGGTGTACAAGGCCATCGGCCGGGTGGCCCAGACCGACGCCACCGTTCTGATCCGGGGAGAGTCGGGCACCGGCAAGGAACTGGTGGCCAGGGCTATCTACCAGCACAGCAAGCGGGCCGGCAAGCCCTTTCTGGTGATCAACTGCGTGGCCCTGCCGGAAACCCTGCTGGAAAGCGAACTGTTCGGATATGAGAAAGGGGCCTTTACCGGCGCGGCCAGCCGGCGTATCGGCAAGATTGAGCAGGCCAACGGCGGCACCGTGTTCTTAGATGAGATCGGCGACATGCCCCTGTCCATTCAGGCCAAGATCCTGCGCCTGCTCCAGGAACGCAGCCTGGAACCGCTGGGCGGCAATGCCTCCATTGACGTGGATGTGCGCATCCTGGCGGCCACCAACCGGAACCTTGAAAAAGCGATTGAGAATGAAGTGTTCCGGGAAGACCTTTACTACCGGCTCAAGGTGGTCACCGTTAATCTGCCGCCCCTGCGGGACCGAGTCAATGACGTGAACCTTTTGGCCGACTACTTCATGACCCTGTTTTCAAAAGAGATGAAAATGGACAACCCCGGTCTGACCGACGAGGCACGGAAAATGATCCGTCACCACCCCTGGCCCGGCAATGTCCGGGAACTGGCCAATGCCCTGAAAAAGTCATTGATCTTCAGCCGGGGGTATCCGGTGCGGCCCGAAGACATCTCCCAGGTGATTGCCGGCCCTGACCAGGCAGGGCCGTCTGTGACAGACGGATCGGACATGGACCGGGTGGTAGGCGAATGGGCAAGGGAAATGCTGACCGCCGGTGGCGACACTGCCCGGTTCGATTATCTCACCGACCGATTGACCGCCATCATCATTCGGGAAGCCCTGCAGATGACCAGGGGCAACCGCAGCCAGGCGGCCAAGCTCCTGGGCCTGGCCCGGCCCACCCTGCTGTCCAAGATTGACAAGCTCAACCTGAGCATCGAAACCCGGGTCCAGACCGATTATGAAACAGGACAAAAAAGCTAAAACAATACCGAAAACAGGAAAAAGCGCTTTTCACCTCAGGCCGGGATGAACCCGTTCATCTCAAGATATCGAATCACCGTGTCCACGCAGGCGCTCAGGTCGTTTATCCCGGTATCCAAGTAAATTTCAGGTTTTTCAGGAACCTCATAAGGTGCGGAAATCCCCGTAAACCCCTGTATCTCACCAGCACGGGCTCTCCGGTACATGCCCTTGGGATCCCGTTGTTCACAGGTGGCCAGGGGGCAATCGACAAACACTTCTATGAACGTACCGGGTTCCTCTGCGGCCTCCCGTGCCGCCTGACGGTCCGATTGGTACGGAGAGATAAAGGCCACCATGGTAAGGACGCCACAGTCGCAGAACAGGCGGGCCACCTCTCCAATCCGGCGGATGTTTTCCGTCCGGTCCTCCGGCGAAAAACCCAGGTCCCTGTTGAGACCGTGGCGTATGTTGTCACCGTCCAGAATGTAGGTGCGGCACCCCCGGTCAAACAGTTTTTTCTCCAGTGCCACGGCCACCGTCGACTTGCCGGAAGCCGGTAACCCGGTGAGCCAGAGGACAGCGCCGCGATGACCGCTCAACCGTTCCCGGTCGGCCTTTCGAATCTGACCCTGGTGCCAGTAAATATTGGCTTTTTCGTGGTTTGTCATGCCCGCCCCCCTGCCTGTCCCCGGCCCCTGCCGTTCATGGAACATGCCGTTACACGTCAATCTCCTTGAGACGCTTTAAAATGTCCCTGGGCGAAGAGGACTGGGCCAGCTTGAGCATCTCGTTCATCTGCTTTTCCTCGATCTGCTTTTTGTTCATGACCTTCTTCTTGTAGGCCTCCTGGAGCACTTCCATCAGCTGATCCAGCTTGCAGGGTTTCTGAAGGTAGGAGTAAGCGCCGCTCTGCATGGTGCCCACCGCCGAATCAACGGAACCGTGGCCGGTGAGAATCACCACCTCCATCCATTTGTGCTCGTCCTTCAACGCCTTGAGCGTGGCTTCGCCGTCCAGACCCGGCATCTTCAGGTCCACCAGGGCCACGTCGACGGCACAGGACCGGGCCGCCTCCAGGGCCTTTTCCCCCCGGTCCACGGCCACCACGTTAAACCCCCTGACCTCAAGCTGCTTCTTCATGGAGTCGAGAAACTGCTGTTCATCATCTACAAACAGTAAATTGATCTTCTTTTCCATATTAAACCTCCCGGCTTTACGGAGCAGTAAATATTAAACGGCCCGCCGCGTGATCAGATATTGCCGCCGCGTCGCAGCATGGCCCGCTGCTCAGCCTTTCGAATGCGTTCCTCCTGCTCGTCCTTGCGCCGGCGGGCCCCCTGGATCTTCTCGTCGATCTCGGCAAAATCCGCGGGCTTGAGCAGGTAATCAAAGGCCCCCAGCTTCATGCCCTGGACAGCGGTCTCAATGGTGCCGTGCCCGGTGAGCAGCACCACCTCCACCAGGGGATGGTGCTTTTTTATCTCCTTTAAGGTTTCAATGCCGTCCATTCCCGGCATCTTGATGTCCAGCACCACCACGTCGATGTCCTCCTGTTCGGCCAGAACGGCAAGGCCGGCCCGGCCGTCAAAGGCGGTAAACACCTTTTCACCGGAGGCCTCCAGCCGCAGGGAAAACATTTCAACAAAATCCTTTTCGTCGTCAACCACCAGCACTTTTGCGGGTATCTTCATCATCACCGCCAATCTCCTTTATTTTTGTTAAAATCTCGTCACACGTATTTTCGTCCACGCATTCGACCGCGTCACCGCGCCGGCACACGGGAATTTCAACGGTAAAGGTGGTGCCCCGGCCAACGGCGCTTTTCACCCCAATCCGGCCGTCCAGCCGCTCCACAATACCCCGGCTCACGTACAGGCCCAGCCCGGTGCCTTTGTCAGAAGGCTTGGTGGAAAAAAAGGGCTCAAATATCTTGTTCAGGTTCTCACCGGGAATGCCCACCCCGGTGTCCGACACCGCTATTGCCAGGCAGCCTTCCGCCTCCGAAAGCGAGACCGTGATGGTCCCTTCCCGCTGAATAGCATGAACGGCGTTGGTCAGCAGATTGATCATCACCTGGCGCAGGGCATAGGGATCGGTCCATGCGACACCTTCGGTATCGTCCATCTTCCGGTCAACGGCAATCTGCTTGCCCTGCATCTCTTTTGTCACCAGCTCAATCGACTCGCTGACCAGTTCCTTTACATCGGTGCGGGCGCAGGCATGATCGGCGGGCCGCACAAACCCCAGCAGCAGATGGGTGATGCGCCGAATCCGTTCGATTCCCTTTTCTATTTTTTCAAGCCCTTTGGCCAGGCCCGTTTTGCCCGGCCATTGGACCATATCCTCTTTTTCCAACACCAGCCGCATGTAGCCGGCCGCTTCCCGCATCATGGCCAGGGGATTGTTGATCTCGTGGGCCACGCCGGTGGAAAGGGTGCCGAGGGAGGCCAGGCGGTCCATGGCGGTCATCTGCTGTTCCATCTTTTCCTGAAACTGCCGCTGCTCCTCCTGCTCCTGCTTTCGACGGCGTTTATCCCAGGCCTGACGAATCTTGCCGGCCAGGTGATCAATCTCAATGGGCTTGGTGATATAGTCAAAGGCCCCCTGTTTGATGCCCTCCACCCCGTCGGCGGCCGACACGTTGCCGGTGAGCAGGATCACCTCCATATCCGGCCAGGAGTCCTTAATGCGGCGCAAGGCCTCCAGGCCGCCCATGCCGGGCATCTTCACGTCCAGCACCACCACGTCCATGGGTGTTTCAGCGAGCAGGGCCAGCCCATCCTCGCCGGAACCCGCCAGCACGGGGGGAATACCGCGCTTTTCCAGGCGCCGGGAAACGGCGTTTAAAAAATCGGCCTCATCGTCCACCATCAAGACCCGCGGGAACGGGGACTCAGGCACCGGCACCGTTGTGTTCGAACTGTCGCTCATGTTCTACACCAGGCCCAATATTTTCCACCATGTGGCCGCCACCAGAATCAGGGCGGCCAGCAGTATCGGCGTGGCCACCAGGCCCACCTTTGTCAGATCGGATGATTTGAAATAGCGATAGCTGTAAGCAATGGCATTGGGCGGGCACCCGATCACCAGCAGCAGGGCAAAGGAGGTGGCCGTGCCCAGGCAGAGTGCCAGCACCGTGGGATCCACGCCCTCCATGAGAGCCATGGGGATCACGATGGGCAGGATCAGGGCCGCGGCCGCCACATTGGCCATGACATTGGTCACCAGCGCCCCGAACACCGCCACCCCGGCAAACAGAACAAACCAGCCCTTTCCCTCCACCAGAGGGAAGAAGAGGTTGGCAAAATAGTCGGCTGCTCCGGAATAGCCCATGGCAAGGCCCAGGGAGATGCCGCCGCCGAAAATAAACAGAGCCGTTCCCCACTCCAGGTTCTCGTGAATGTCCTCCCACTTGAGAATGCCGGCCACCACCAGGGCCGACACTCCCAGCATGCCGGTGATGGAGTAGTCGATGCCGTGAAGGCCTTTGGTCAACCAGGTGGCAAAAGTCAGTCCGATGATCACCAGCGTCTTGATTTCCAGCGGGGTCAGGGGGCCGATTGCCTTTTCCAGTTGAGGCAGTTTGTACTTGGGGTTGGGCCGGAACACGAAGTAGACGATCAACACGGCAATGGGGACCGTAATAATACCGGCGGGCAGGCAGTACTTGATCCACTCGAAAAAGGTGATCTCAATACCGGTATACTCCTTTAAAAAGGCGGCCGACACCATACAGCGGCCCCCGCCGATCAGGGTGGACATGCCCCCCGCGGAACAGGCAAAGGGAAGGGAGATCATCATGAACTTGGCGGTGTTTGAATGGGGTTCAATGCCGGCGGCCTTCATCATGGGAATCATGGTGACAATACCGATGGCGCAGGCCGCGGCGTCATGCATTACCCCGGAGGCCAGTCCCAGGCCCGTGGCGATGATAAAGGTAAACTTGGTCACACTGGTGCCGGCCCGCTTGATGATAAAATATCCCATGCGCCGGGTGATCCCGGCCTTGTCCAGGGAAATGGCAAAAATCAGACAGCACATGATAAACAGCACCACCGGGTGCATGTAGGGGGCCCAGGCGTCCTTTACATCCGACACCCCGGCGATCACTAAAAAAACGCCGATGCAGATGGCGGTAATCTCCAGGGGCACCGGCTCCACGATAAACAGAAACACCAGCACCGCCAGCATGGCCAGAAACCGCTTGGCCTTGGGTGACAGCCCGTCCACATAGTCCACGGTCATGGCCGGGGCTTCGGCATCAGCCACGCCGGCAACGGCGAGGCCGTCAACAGCGGCTCTCAGAAAACCGGCCGTGGCCTCGGGTGTGCCGGGGTTTCTGGCCTCCACCACATAAGCGGTTTTGGAACTCTTTTCCGCCACAAGGGTAAAAGCGCTCTCCACTGACTGCAACACCCGCTGATCCGGATCTCCGGAAATTTTAAACCGGGTCCCTTCGGGCCGGGGCAGAACCAGGACGATCACGCCCATCGACAGCGCAATACACAGCTTGAATATGTTGGATTTGAAAAACGACATGACGACTCCTTGATATCCCTTAATCTTGTTTCTTTTCCAAAGCAGCGGCAGAAGGGGGCCGGGACAGCCGGGCCCGGTAGGCCTGGTTGATCTTGTCAAGCAGGTCTTCCAGCTCACAGGGCTTGAGCAGGTAGTCAAAGGCCCCGTACTTGATGCCGTCCCGGGCCGCAGCCTGGGAACCGTGGCCGGTGAGCATGATCACCTCCATCCGCTGATCCATCTGCTTGAGAATGCGCAGCACCTCAATACCGTCCATGTCTTCCATCTTGAGGTCGAGAATGGCCACGTCAAAGTCCCTGCGCCGCACCGCCTGAATGGCCTCGGCCCCGCTGGTGGCCTTTTCCACCAAAAGGCCGCGCTTGGTCATGCGGTTGGCCAGCACATTGACATACCCTACCTCGTCATCCACAAGCAGCACATGAATAGATTGCCGGCGCATCTCTTCCCCTGTCATTGACTGTCCTCCGGGGTACGGTTATATCCCCTTTGTGCTCATGAGCTTTTCCAGCTGGGCCTGCTCCATGCGCTGGGCGTGCTCCTGTTTCTTCCGGCCCGCCTCCATCACCTTTGCCACCAGCTGATCGATATCGCAGGGCTTCATCAGATAATCAAAGGCCCCTGTCTTCATGCCGTCAATAGCCGATTCAATGGTGGCATGCCCGGTGAGCATGATCACCTCGGTCAGCGGGAACGCCTTTTTGATTTCCTGCAGGGTTTCAATGCCGTCCATTCCCGGCATCTTTACATCCAGTACCACCACATCCAGGTGCCGGTTGGCCCGCAAGACCTCCAGGGCCTCCTGTCCGGAGGCAGCGGTCATAACGGTAAACTCACGCTTCTGAAGTCTTTTGCTCATGGTCTCGATAAACGATGTCTCGTCGTCTACCAGCAGAATAAATGGTTTGTGCATGATCTTCTCCTTTATCTCGTTTTTTACAATATGTTGATTTTCTGTTATGCATCTGTGTCTGGTCGGTCATGAACGGCTCCGCCTACTTCGGTTCCGGCTGCTGGTAGGGAATCCACACCCGGAACCGGGTCCCCTCCCCTACCTTGCTGGTCACATCAATCTTACCCCCCATCTTTTCAACAATCCCGTAGCAGATGGAAAGCCCCAGCCCGGTCCCCTTGCCCACCGGCTTGGTGGTAAAAAAGGGGTTGAAAATAAACGGCAGGTTGGCCTCCGGAATGCCGGGGCCGGTATCCTCCACAATGATCACAATATGGTCTTTTTCCAGTTTGCTCATCTTGGTTGAGATATGAATCGCGCCCCCGGTCTTTTCCATGGCGTCCATGGCATTGTTGATCAGGTTGAGCATCACCTGCTGCATTTCCGACGGTGACAGGGTCACATAGGGCAGGTCCGGGGTCAGATCCGTGGTGATGGTGATCTTGCTGGATTTGGCC
Source organism: Desulfosudis oleivorans Hxd3 (assembly GCF_000018405.1). Classification (NCBI taxonomy): domain Bacteria; kingdom Pseudomonadati; phylum Thermodesulfobacteriota; class Desulfobacteria; order Desulfobacterales; family Desulfosudaceae; genus Desulfosudis; species Desulfosudis oleivorans. The sequence continues at coordinate 1,616,370 of NC_009943.1, read as the reverse complement.
ATCTGGCCGGAGAGCTGAACAATTTCGGAAATCAGCTCATTGAGCTGCACATCCTTGATGGTGGAGTCGGTTTTGCGGGCAAAACTCAGCAATTTATGGGTGATCTCCTTGCAGCGCCTGCCCTGGGTGCCGATCTGTGTAATGGCCCGGCGCATCTCCTCTAGATTGGCGTTTTCCGAAAACTCTTCTTCGTCCAGAAGGTCCCCGATCCATCCCGCCTCCTCCACCATGATGGCCACGGGATTGTTTATTTCATGGGCAATGCCGGCGGCCAGTTCTCCCACCGAGGCCAGCTTGCCGGTTTCGATCACCTGCTGGTTTAAGGTCTGTGTTTCACTGTCCGCCTTCTGAATCCGGCGCACCATGCGCCGGGACAGAACCACGGCCATGATGATGATGCCCATGCCGCCAAGGGCAAAAATCAGTCCGGCGATCTGTGCCATGCGGTTGAACTCGGCAAAAGCGTCCTGTTTTTCCTGCCTGAGCACCAGAAGCCAGTTGTTGTCCTTCAGGCCGGCCACCGCGTAAATATTTTCACTCCCGGATGTGTCTTCTTGCTCAAATATCAAAACCTTTTCATGAGACCGCGACAGCCGGGAGGTTATCTCCTCATAGCGAATGTCTTCCGACAGTCCGCCCATGGGGGGACGGGTCTGGAATTCGCCGTTGCGGTTGATGATAAAGGCAAACCCGGTACGGCCCAGCCGCAGGTTTTCCACCAGGGTGTTAAACGCCTTGAAATCAATGGTGGCCCGGACCACCCAGGGAACGTCGTTGATGTATCGCCGCACGGTAATAATAAAATGGGGGCTTCCCCGAAGCCCCATGAACACGTCACTGACGTAGTAAAATTGAGAGATCGCCTTCTGGAACCACGCGGCATTTCCGTAAAAGGCATTATCCAGCTGGTAGGGACCGGCATAGGTGGCCTGCCGGCCGGCCGCGTCCACCACGCCCAGGTCAACAAACACATCGCCATAGGCGGTCTTCAGGTTCTGCAACTCCCTCTCCAGCAGCATCTTGTCCGACAGGGTCATCACCGGGGTGGTGATGGTCAATTCATGGATATTGGCCAGCTTTTCCTTCAGGAAGGTGTCGATGTTCTGCTTGTGTTTCAGCACCACCTCGTTTAGGTGGGCGTAGGTCTTTTCATGATAGGAGGCGTGAAACTGGTGCAGGAGAATGGCGATGACCATGATCATGGGCGTAAAGGAGACCACGATGACCGTCAGTATCAGTCGCCGGGTCAACTGAAAATAGTAGGCATCGGACTGTTTACCGGCAGGTCTCGCCGAAACGCCTGTCTCCCGTCTGGCAACGTCTGTTGTTGGTTCCACTTCCGCCTCACTTTCATTGCGCAAGGTTGGCCCCTGTCAGCGGGCAGATGCTTTTTCAGTGCCCCGGCCGCCGGGCAAAAAAGGATATTACAGATCATTTATATGTCCGTCAAGGCGCATCGACCCAACCAGAAGCATCAGCAAAGAGCGTGCCGGGTCAAAAGGAACGGCCACCGAACCGCGGCCCTATCCGGTGGAACCGGCCAGGACCGTGCTGTTAATGTCCCTGTCGATCTTTTGCCGGTAATAGGCAATGGCCGATTCATTGGACATGATCATGTCCAGCTGACGGGTATGCAGCAGCAGGTACCCCAGAATCCTGATCCTTTCCAGCATATACGGCAGTTCAAATCCCTCCACCCGGGCCACCAGGTTGTCCCGGTTCAGCTCCACCCGGAAAGCATGCTGAGTAAGAATATCGGCGATAAACCGGATTCGCCGAATCCGGCGCTGGCTGTCCGCGGCCCCGCCCTTGAACCGGAAACTGATATAGTTTTCAGTGGTTCGCTCGCTGACCAGGGCTTCAACTATGGAAAAATGGTATCCCAGCCGGGAGGAGAGGCTGCAGAAATTCTTTGAAATCATAAAATAGTTGCGCTCTGTGTAGGCGGAACGGCTGTAGGAGGCCAGGTCCCGGTTGGTGGTGGAACGGAACATCACCGAGGCCAGCCCCCTGTTATCGATGGGCGGGGGGCCGTCCCAGGGCACGGCCACGATCCCTTCCCACAGGGCCAGCATGGGAATGGAGGCGATCTCCTCCAGGTGGATATACTTTCCCTGGCCGGCCCCTTCCCGGACTCCGTCGTCCAGGTTCAGTATCCACCACTGCATGGGAACTTTGTAGTAGAGCTGCTTGCTGGAGCGCTCGGAAAAATTGTGGTCCCTGCCGAAATTAAACATCTCCTGAACCGATTTTTCGTGAGAAAAACGGGTGATGTCATGAAAGGTTGTGCAGTTTTCAGGCTTGAAGTCCGGCGAATAGGGGTCCAGAAGATTCAGCGGCAGAATGTGCCGGCTGACCTCCTGCAGCAGCTGATACACCGGGCTGCCTTCAATGATGCTTGTACCGGCGGTCTCCACCGGTTTCGGCAGATCAATGATACCCCGGTACACGCTGGAGCGGCCGGTGTCCACCGTCACCTCGTCCCCGTTGTTCAGCAGGGTGGTGATGCCGTGCAGGCCGAAGATGGCCGGCACCTTGAATTCACGGGAGACATTGGCCAGGTGGCCGGCAAAGGTGCCGTGCTCGGTGAGCACGGCGGCGGCCCGGTTGAGCAGCGAGGCCCACACCGGCAACGCCTGCCGGGTCACCAGTATCCCGCCCTGGGGAAAATGGATCATGTCGTCAGGATTATGGACGATAAACACCCTGCCGGCGGCAACCCCGGGGCAGATAAGGGTGCCGCCGGATGTCAGCAGGTTCTCCTGAGTCTTCTGGATAAGGGCCTCAGGGTAGTCTATCTTCAGGGTATCCATCTGCTGAAGGGGCCGGCACTGAAGCATGTAGATGGTCCCTTCCCGGGAAATGGCCCACTCAATGTCCTGGGGGGCGCTATAGTAGTCTTCCATGCGCAGGGCCAGTTCCGACAGAGCCAGGGCTTCCGCGTCGCTGATGGAGGGCAGCCCGCTGTTTTCCCCTGTGATTTCAAACTGGCAGACACCGTTATCGGCAAAACAGAGGAACTGGCTTGCCTTTTCCTTGATGTCACGAAAAGAGATCTCCATGGGCGATGTCCGGCCCACCACGAAAAGGTCGCAATCCACGCCGCCGTCCACCACCGCCTTGGGCAGACCCCACGCGGAGTTGATAAAGATCGAATCATCGCCGGTATCCAGGGGGTTCCGGGTATACATCACGCCGCCGCAACGGGCGTCCACCATGGCAAGGCAGCCCGCGCTCATGGCAATGGATTCATCCCGGACACCCCGGTTCAGGCGATAGGTGATGGCGGTGACCCCGTACTTGCTGGCCACGATCTCCTTGTATTTTTTCAACAGGTCAGCCGCGGGGACATTGAGTTCGGAACGGTACTGACCGGCAAAGGAGTTGGCGGCGGAATCCTCGCCCATGGCGCTGCTTCTCAGCGCCATGGAAACAGGCCCGCCCATCTCCTGCTCCAGGGTACGGCAGGCCGCCATGATCTGCTGTTCCAGGTCTTCAGGAACACGGGCCTGAAGGATAAGGTCCCGAATGCCGGCGCTGAGCGTATAGAGCTCCTCCATGTCGGTGATGTCGGCGGCGATAAAACGGCTGTCGATCTCGGACTGAAGGTCGTTGTGTTCGATGAAACGATGATAGGCCCGGGCCGTGATCACGAACCCGGCGGGAACCTTCAGTCCCACCCGGTTCCGCAATTCTCCCAGGTTGGCCATCTTGCCGCCCACCAGGTCGCCCATGGTACGGTCCACGGCGGAAAGGGGAATGATGAGCCGGTCGTCAACGGTCTCCTTCTTCTGGTCAAGCAGGCCGCTGATGCGGTTCCATATCTCGTCGAACCGGCCATAGAGCTGGTTGTATTTACCGCCGGAAAGCTGCTCCAGGTGTTTGAGCAGGCGCATCAGGCTCACGGTGATGGCAATGCAGTTGCTCCGGATAAAGGACATGCCGAAGGGCTGCCGGCCGGCAAGGGCCTGCTCAATGGCGGTCATGGTTTCAAGGGCGGTATTGTTGGCGTTGAGCAGCAGCTTGAAATGGTGGTACCGCTCCTTAAAGGCGATACGAAGCCCCTCCACATCCTCTGTGTCGACCGGAGGCGGCTTGTGAAAAAAGGACTTTACAAAGTCGATCAGTCGCTTCATGGTATCAACTGTTCCGGAGCGCCGGAACGAATCCGGCGCTCCGGAACCATCTTACCTCTCCTTCTACCCGAATATTTCATGAAATTTTTCGACATAGATGAATTTTTATATGAAAAACAGACTATTGCAATAAAATTCAAGCGTTTTTCGAAAATACAAACTGTCATGAGCGGCTTGAGGCATTTTACGTTAATTTTATATCAAAAAAGTTCACCCTTCGGGCGAGCCGCCTTGGCCGCATCTGCTGTGTTGCGGAACATTCGCGGTAGATTGACTACAGCTTCATGTCCCGCGCCTTGCATCTGCGGCCAAATCAACTCGTGAAATATCCGGGCTACGGCCGTCGACCGGGTCAGTGGCTGATCTGCAACCCCCATCCTTCAAAAAGGAAAAGAATCGCATATCCATACCACAGGGTGTAGACCACGTAGAAAATCAGCGCAAACATAACGATGCCCAACCGGTCAGTGATGCGGTCCGGTACAACCGTATAGTAATTGTAGGAACACTCCACCGCACGGGTCATGACCGTGTAGACCACCTTGCCCTCGGCAAACCGCTCCTGGCGGTTAAGCTCCTTCTGCATGGCTTTCAGGGTGTTCCACCAGTTGAACAGCACCCTTTTCCCCTCGATCCCGTACTTGGCCTGAAGCGCTTCGCCGTCGTTGTGGAACAGGGTGTCGGCATCCGCCAGACAGGCCCCCAGAATTTCACCGAAATCGCCGGTCACCGACACCTTGGCCCCCTCCATCCGTGCGGAAGCCCCGGCCTTCTTAAACAGCAGGGCGCTTTCCCCGGCCTGGGTATCGGTTTCATAGGCCAGTGTGACGGTTATCTGTTTGCCGACCTGCGTTTTTTGGACCTCATCGGCAACGCCGGGAATATAGTACGCCGATCCCTTGGAAATGGAGTTAAACAGATCATCAAGGTAGTTCAGTCCGTTTTTCCCTTCAAACAGGGGCAGGAACATGGCGACCAGGACCACGAGAAACCCGGCCATCATGGCGGCGCCCCCGTAAAATTCTTTCTTGCTGGATATCATGGTATTATGCCTCCCCGCCTTTAAGTGTCTTGATGTTCAGTACAAAGGTGCCGATGACCCAGACCGCGAAAATGCCGATAAGAACAAAGAAGAGCCAGATACCGATGGCATCCAGAACAGCGGCGGTCTCCTTTGAAAGCGGAAAGGCCCCCACCGAGGAGAGCTTGGCGGGCAGGGCAAAGAACCGGTTGACAAACCCGGCCAGAACGGCCATGGCGTAGAATCCCCGAATGGTGACCCCTTTGACCACCTTGGTGGTCATGGCGCCGATCTGAATACCGACCAGCGACCCCAGCAGCATGCCCATGGCCAGTGTATAGAAGATAAAGCCGAAAATGGCGTACTGGCCGATGGCCGCATACCCGGCGGTGAAAACGATCTGAAAAATATCGGTTCCCACCGTGGTCATGGAAGAGACGCCCAGGATATAGACAAAGATGGGAAAGGTCAGAAACCCGCCGCCCACGCCCATGATCGCGGCTGCCAGGCCGACGAAAAATCCGCTTAAGATAAGGAACCACGCGGAGATGCGGCGGCCGCCGGGAACCAGGCCCTGGTCAAAGGTGACCATGGGGGCCATGTTCATGCCCTGGAGTTTCTTGGGCAGGTTGCCCATATCCACGCCTTCATCCTTGCCGCCGTGAAAATCACCACCACCGCCGGTCGCCTTTCTGGCCTTGAGAAAATCGGTAAGGGCGTAGAGCCCCAAAGCCCCCAGCATCACCACGTAGATGGTGGTAATAAAAGCATCACTGATGATGGGGTTGATCTCATAGAGCACCCGGTTGATCCACCCGCCCAGGGTGGCGCCGCCGATGGAACCGATCAGAAAGGTGACGGCCAGCACCACCGAAATGTTGCCCAGCTTTCTGTGGAGCACGCTTCCCATGATCGCCTTGGCAAAAATATGAAACAGGTCGGTACCCACCGCCAGGATGCCCTTGATGCCGGCGCTCATCAGGGCCGGGGCGATGATGAACCCGCCGCCCGCGCCGATGCACCCGGTGATCAGGCCCGCGCAGAGTCCGATCAGAATCGAGGCGATAAAGATCTTAGTGGTAAAAAACGAGGGGCTGTAAGCGTGTTTCCCTCCCAGATATTGGGGAATCCCGTTGGCGATCTCGTCGGCGAAAACATAGCCGCCGATGAGGATCGGCAGCAGCATCAACCCCAGCACGAAAAGCCGCCTTCTGTCCCCCAGAATGTTCCTGGCCATGGTGATTTCCCATTCTGCATGGGCCCGCGCGCCCGCGTACATGAACTGGCCCGCTTTTGTCAAGAACCCCATAGATTTTCTCCTTTTCATTCTCGTTTTCTGTTTCCGTTACACCTGTTTCTTCATGATATCGTCAATTCCCTTTATCTTTGTTTCCTGCAGCTTTTTCTTCTGGCCGGCATCTCTGATCTTGTAGTACAGTTCATCAAAATCGGCCGGTTTGACAAGATAATCAAACGCGCCGTTTTCCATTCCGGTTTTTGCCACTTCCAGCAGGGCATGCCCGGTCAGCATGATCACCTCCACCAGGGGCCACCGGGTCTTGATCTCCTTGAGAATCTCGATGCCGCTTCTGCAGCCCGGCATTCTGACGTCCAGCACCACCACATCAAAGGGCTGCTTTTCAATCAGCGACAAGGCCTCTTCCCCGTCGGCGATGCCCACGGACGCCACGCCCCGCTTTGTCATTCGCTTGGTAATGATATCCAGAAAACCGGCCTCATCATCCACGAAAAGCACATTGACCATTGCACTCACCCTTAACCCGGATATTTCATAAAATATCCGGGTTGAACTCGAATATTGTCCTGGCGGAAGATCATGAGGCCCCCTTCTGTTCACGGGCCGCCTCGTACCGCTGTTTCTCTTCGTTTATTTTGCGCTTTTCCAGAGCTTCCTCGATTTTGCCGACAAGGTCGCTGATCTGACAGGGTTTCATCAGATAGTCGCTGGCGCCCAGTTTGAGACCCTCCACCGCCGTTTCAAACGTTGCCTGGCCGCTGAGCATGATCACCTCCACCAGGGGAAACCGCTTCTTGATCTCCGTGAGCAGAGAAATACCGTCCATTCCGGGCATGCGCACATCCAGCACGGTCACGTCGATGTTGTTTTCCGCAAGCACCTGAAGTGCCGCTTTGCCGTCCAGGGCGGTTCGGGCATCATACCCCCGGTTGCTCAGAAGTTTTGCGTTGGAGGTGGCAAAGGCCTCCTCGTCATCCACCAGTAACACGCTCGCAGTCGTCATGACACGGCTCCTTCATGTCCGAATGGTGTCTCCTGCCTGAAACTTTAATGCTCCGGCTGTCACGCCGGCGCAAACGGCCGATGCAACAAAATGTCCATGAAATTTTCAAAAAAGCAGGCTACCATGTTTTTTTTTGTCTTCAAAGATAAACCGGCAACAGGGTTTCCGATTTTTTTGTACGGCCGTATACAGTCGCAACCGGTTGAGCGGCGGCGACGGGTAATGGGTAAAAGACCGGGACACGGCATACCGCGCCCCGGTTATGGTTTTCATCATCCCATGGCCTGCTGCTATTTTTTGAGGGCCTCCAGGGGGTCGCTGATGATTTTGTCGATCTTCTCTTTCCGGGCCTTTTCCGCCTGCGCGACTTTTTTCTCATAAGCCGCCTCGGCTTTTTCCAGCAGCTTTTCCACATCGCACGGCTTCATCAGGTAGTCAAAGGCCCCCAGGTTCATGCCTTCCACGGCGGTTTCCGCCGACGCATGGCCGGTAAGCATGATCACCTCCACCAGTGGATACCGTTTTTTTATCACCCGCAGGGTCTCTATGCCGTCCAGGCCGGGCATCTTGATGTCAAGCACCACCACGTCCACCCGCTCCTTTTCAAGCACCTGCATGGCATCGGTCCCGTTGGTGGCCACATGGGTGTGAACCCCTTTACGCTCCAGCAGGGCCTGGGTGGTTTTGACAAACCTCTCTTCATCATCAATGATCAGCAGTTGCATGTCACTCATCTTCTTTGACCTCCTTAAAATATTTAAAATATTATTATGATTGTCGACTGCCTGAATATTTCATGAAACTTCCGGGTTGAATGCGTTCATGTCCTGCCGATGGGCAGGCGGATGGTAAACACCGTGCCGGCATTGACCTCGCTTTCCACGGTGATGCGGCCGCCCAGGCCCTCTATAATGCCATAGACGGTGCTCAGCCCCAGGCCGGTTCCCTGGCCCACCGGTTTGGTGGTGAAAAACGGCAGGTAGATTTTTTCCATGTCCTCCGGAGTAATGCCGCAGCCGTTGTCCGCCACCGTTATCACAAGATCATTCCCCTCCCGCAGGCTGCGAACGCGGATCTCGGCGCCGGTTTTCCCCTTAAGTGCATACATCGCGTTGTTGAAAAGGTTTAAAAACACCTGCTGAAGCTGGTTTGGGTCGCTCATGACCGGCGGTGCACCGTCCTGCAGTTCCTGAATGATACGGATATTTTCCACGCCGGCCCGCTGTTCGACCATGCCCACCACCTCGGGAATGAAGGTGCCGATATTCACCGGCTGCAGGACAATCTCCGATTTGCGGGCAAACCGGAGCAGCCCCTGGGTGATTTTCGCGCACCGCTCGATCTGTATGGCGATCTGCCGCACCGACTCATCAAGGGCCTTAAAATCTTCGGGATCAGGCTGGTTCTGCTTTTCCGCGATATCGGACATCACAACATTGATCATGGCAAGCTCGGACTTCATGACCTGAAGCGGGTTGTTGATTTCATGGGCCAGGCCCGTGCTCATCTCCCCCACCTCGGCCAGCTTGCCGGCAATGACCAGCTGGGTCTTCATCTGCTGCTTTTCCATGTCCGCCAGCTTGAGGCGTCCGGCAATGGCGGACGCCTGAATAAACCCCATCACCAGGACGATGGCACCGCCGCCGATGATCATGATCAGCGATATGATCACCGCAAAGGTCAGGTCGGCATAGGCGTCGGCGGCGGTCTGCCGCACCACCATGACCCATCCGGCCTGTTTGAGGGGGCCCGCCGCGTAGACAAATTTCCTTCCATCCACGGTTCTGATGGAAAAAAAGGAGACCTCGTCCCGGTCAAGCACATAACGGTCAAAATCCGGGTCTGTTGCCATCAGGCGGCCGCCGGATCGCCGGTCGCTCTGAAATACCCCCTTTGTATTAACCAGGTAGGCCTCCCCGGTTTTGCCGATGCGAATATTTTCGACCAGGTCATTGAACGCAAAGGTATCGATGGTGGTGCGGATATACCAGTTTTTCCCACCCGCCTGTTTGCGTATGGCGATAATAAAATGGGGAATATTGCGATACCCGAGGAATTCGTCTGAAATAAATATACCCTTGTCCCGGACGGCCACAAACCACGGCTCCTGTCCATAATCCTTTCCGGTCAGGTCGTAAGGCCCGACGTATGCCAGGTGCTTTCCCTCCGCGTCAAACACACCCAGGTCAAAAAAAACAGTGGATGCGGCTTGCAGGTTCCTGAATATTCGGGTTAACCGTTGCGGGTCCTGGAGGGTCTCCATATCATAGGAGGAAACGATAAACCGGATATCCGCCACCCGCTCTTCGAGAAACCGGTCAATCAGCGTACGGTGATCGGCTGCCACCCGGACCAGTTCGGCCCTTACCTGCCGGGCGGCGTAGGCGGAAAAATAGTAGACCAGGGTGCCGTAGACCGCCAGTACGATCAGGAAAGGGACCAGCAGGACCCTTACCAGAATCATTTTCCGAACCTGTTTATCCATTCCATCTCCTGTCCTTCTCAGGGCCGACCTTCCATTGCCGGCGGTGTTGCGTCCAGCTCCCGGAGCCGGCGCAGCGCCGCCATGGGAGAACCGGGCGGGAGCACGCCCAGAAGGTCGTCCATCCACCGCGGTTCCATCTTATGCCTGTCCATCACCCTTTTTCGGTATGCGTCCACAAGGACCTCCAGCAGCTCATTCAACTGGCACGGCTTGTACAGATAGGCCATGGCCCCGCTTTCCAGGCAGGCGGCCGCGGCATCCTTTGATCCATGGCCGGTGAGAATCACCACCTCTATCTCAGGATGTTCCGCTTTCAGTGTCCGCAGGGTTTCGTCTCCATCCATGCCCGGCATCTTCAGGTCGACCAGGGCGATATCAAACAGCGCCTGCCGGGCGGCATCAACTGCCTTGCCGCCCCGGTCAACGGTTACCACATGAAATTCCCGGACCTCCAGTATATGGCGGATGGCATTTAAAAAATCCGGCTCATCATCCACGATCAGAATACTGATTTTTTTCACACCGGCTTCATCTGCCATCACGCACCTGTGATTGTTTCTTTATTATAATGATACCCATCGCCAGTATCCGAAAAAGACCCAGATCCACAACACCGCCATGCTTAAAAGAAAAACAGCGCCGCCGTGGATAAAAAAGTCCTTCATGGTGACCAGCTGTTCCCCGGTTTCCGGGTCCCTGGCCAGGCTGTAGACAATGGCGTTGTTGGGCGTGCCGATGATCATCATGTGGGCGAACGAGGATGCAAATGCCGTGGCAAGTCCCACCAGGATGGGCGAGGTGCCGGACAGGGTGGCCATGGGCACGGTAATGGGACCCACCGCCGCCACTGTGGCGCCGTCGCTCATGAAGTTGGTCAGGATGCCTGTGATCATACTGGTCGACATCAGAAGGCCGTTGCCGCTTCGTAGAAAATCGGGCAGAATCGACACAAAAGAGTTGGCCAGCCACAGGGCACCGCCGGTAACGGCCAGGCCGTAGCCCATGGCGCTGGCCGCCGCATACAGGGCAACCACGTCAAAATGGATCCCGTTGATGTCCTTCCACGTGAGAATGCCCAGAATATTGAGCAGCACCAGGCAGAGGATAACCGGCCCGCCCATGCCCAGCGTGTCAGACATGGTAACCCACAAGAAAATAACGAGCACCAGAATGGCCCCGGCCTTGTACTCATCGGCCGTCATTTTCCCGATCTTTTCCGCCTCCCGTTTCACCGCGGCCGCCACGTTGATGGACTGGGTCTTGATGCCCCTGCGGACTACCAGAAGAAAATAACCGGCAATGACCAGGGCCATCACCGGCACAAAGGGCAGGCCCATCTTCACCCACTGGCCGAAGGAGAGACTCAGGCCGTAGTCGGAAAAAATGCCCAGCATCACGGCGTTGCGCCCGCCGGCCGCCGGAGAACCCGGGCCACCGATGTTTGCCGTGAAGGTGAGCATCAGCATGAACATGACCACCAGGCTTTTGTCCTGTTTGACGCCGGCGGCCTTGATGGCGCCCATGTACACCAGCATGAGGATCGGAGCGATAAAGGCCACAAGGGCGTGTTCGGAGAGAAATGAAGCAGTAACGGCCAGCAGCGGCGCGAAAATCAGCGCGAACTTGGTCAGGTTGGTGCTGGTGCCCAGCAGCAGAATGCCGATTCTGCGGTCCAGCCCGGTTTTACCGATGGCCGCGGCAAAGGCCAGAACCCCGAAAATAAAGATCACCGAGTCCTTTGCATAGGCCTTTGCCACGTCGTCGGGCTTCAGTATCCCGAAAAAAAACATCAGCGTGCCCACCAGAAGGGCCGTGATGCCGATGGGCACCGCGCCGGTGGCCCAGAACAGGGCCGCCACCACCAGGACACCGACCATGACCTTTGCCTTGAAAGCGATTTTCTCAACACCCGGCAGCGTGTTGACCGTCTTGCCGTCCGGGGTGACGGTTTTTTCATACAGCCCGGCCTTGGCGGTGTAATACTCAACAATGGTCTGGCCGGTTTTCATTTTGCGGTAATCGGAATACCCGTTGATCTCTTCGCCCATCACCCCGGTTTTTTTGGCCGTCAGAAAATTGTTCAGCGTATCCGGCGTGGGCATGAAGGCAAGCCCCAGAAACAGCAGAACGCCCAGCATAATAATGCCGGGCCGGGCGTTCTGGACCCCCATCAGCCAGGCTTTCAGGCTGTTTCGCTTGACATCCGGAATCTCGTGCCGGGCCAGGGCATAGGTCCGTTCCTCACCGGCCAGCTTGATCATGCTGATCAGCTGGTTTAAATCGCAGGGTTTTTCAAGGTAGCAGAAGACATCGTGTTTTCCCGTCACCCGGGCCGACTCGATATTGCCATAGGCCGTGTGCATGATGACCTGCACTTCCGGCCGAATCTTTTTTAGTTCCTTTAAGGTCTGGATGCCGTCCATATGGGGCATCTTCTGGTCCAGGAGAACCACCTCCGGGTTCTTGTGCCGCACAATCTTGATGGCATCTTCACCGTTGCTGGATTCATAAACCTTGAAGCCCCTGTTTCTCAACTGCTTTGCCAGCGACGCCCGAAACTGGTCCTCGTCATCCACCACCAGCAGTCTCAATCCGGTATCATTCTGATTTTTAGTCGTATTTTCTTCCATTCCAACGCATCTCCTTTCAATTATTTTTATTATCAATATGTTATGCGATAGCGGGCCGGGAGCCCAAAACCGGTTTCCCGTTTTTCATCAGCCGTTGGATATCATTGCCGTTTTGCCTGACCCTGTCCGGTGAAGGCCCTTTCCATCTTTACCATCCTCTCCGGTCTTTAAGGCTTAGTACCGGATAATTTGCACGAAATATGCCAACCCCTCCCAATATTCCCAGGCGCCATGCGTATTAGACCGGAACCGCCAGTCCCCTAATAAAACCGGGAATCGGTGCCGGTACATCAATGGCCGGCGGCCACCGCCTTTTCCGGTACCGTGCATTTTTTTTTGACAATCTATAAAAAAAGTCGACAGGGCCTGTCCGCAAAAACTTTCAAAATACTGCCGGGCTCCGGTGAAGCAAATAATAAAAAAGAACAATATCAATGGACTGATAAAACACTCCGGGAGTTTTTCGATCCTGCGGCGGGTTTTGGTACAGGGTTTGCTCTAGCCATAGCGGCTATGAACATTCTTGGGACGCTCAGAGACAACGCCAATGAGCCGGAAATTTAAAATTCTGATTGCCGATCACAATCTCCTTGTCAGGAAATTCCTGGTGCGGGAGCTTTCCTCGCCCTGCTGCGAGGTGATTCAGGCGGCCAATCACATTCAGCTTTTCTCAAAACTCTATACCCTTCCGCCGCCTGACCTTGTCATTCTTGATCTGGACATTCCCTATCTGAACGGGGCGGATGTGCTGAGAAAACTTAAAAACACGGTTCCGGATACGCCGGTGATTATCTTCGCCACATTCTCCGAATACAGCGATCTGCCCATTGTTCGACAGGCCGATGGCTTTGTCGAAAAAAACGGGGATGTCGAGGTGCTGAAAGCGCAGGTATCCCGTCTGCTGACGGGCTGCTACGGCGAGGAGACACCCACTTTACCCGGACCCGCTTCACAACAGGACGGATAGGCATATGGCAACGGCACAAACACCCCCCCCTGGCGCGGGGGGCGCAACCCGACCGATGGACGGCACCCCGCCCTACGACTTTTCGCGGCTGAGAAGACGCGTGCTGGCGGCGATGGTCGTCGCTTTTCTGGCCCCTCTGGCCCTGTTGTCCATCTATTTTCATATGCAGTTCAACCTGACGATGAAGCAGAGCGGCAAACAGCAACTGCTCTCCCTGGCGGAAAGCCAGCGCAACACCATTGATCTTTTTCTGCAGGAACGGGTGGTAAATGTATTCAACCTGTTTCGCGGGCGGGGGTTCAACCTGCCGCCCTCCCCGACCGATATGGAGATGTATCTCAAGCGGTTGCAGGAGACCAGCGAGGCCTTTATCGACGTGGGGTTTCTGGACGATACCGGCGTCCAGATTGGTTACGCCGGGCCCTATGTCTTTCTCCACCAACAGAATTACAGCGACGAGTTGTGGTTTAAAACCCTTTTGACCCAGGAGGCCGACTATTTTATCAGCGATATCTACCTGGGGTTCCGCAACAAGCCCCACTTCACCATAGCCGTCAAACAGCGCATGGGAGAACGGTTCTACATCATGCGGGCCACCCTGGATCCGGACAAGTTCTACCACTTTCTGCGATCCATCGGCCAGGGCAAGCAGGTCAACTCCTTTATCATAAACCGGGAGTGGGAGTTCCAGGTTGTGGATCCCGGGTACGCCAACGTGCTTGACAAAAGCGCCTTTCAGCCCACCGTGCTTGAAGGGTCGGCGGTTGCGGAAATCAAAACCGACGGGCGTGACAAGCTGGTGGGATATGCGTGGCTCGAGGAAGCGCCCTGGGTGCTGGTGGTCAAGCAACCCCTGGACGTGGCCTACGCCCGCATGTATACAGCGCGGCGCTATATCATTATCGGGACCACGCTGGCGGCCCTGCTGCTGTTTACCGCTGTGCTGATCACCACCAACTCACTGATCCGGAAAGCCGAAAAAACGGAAAGAAACCGGCGGGAGCTCAAGGCCCAGCTCTTTCACGCCGCCAAGCTGGCGTCAGTAGGGGAGCTGGCCGCCGGCATCGCCCATGAAATCAACAACCCCCTGGCCCTTATTGCCTCCCAGTGTGTGGTGATCCGGGACCTGTTCGACCCGGAACTCGGGGGCCACGCCCCCCCCTTCGGGCAGGAGGCGGTGGACCAGATGATAAAAGAGCTTGAAATCGTTGAGTCCGCGGTTTTCCGGACCAAGGACATCACGTACAAGCTGCTCAGCTCGGCCCGCAAGACCGAGCCGAAAATGGAACTCTGCGACATTCACCGGATTCTGGACGAGGTGGTGGACGGTTTCCTGGAACGTGAATGTCACATCGCCAACATCGATATTGTCAAGGAATATGCGTCGGAGGTGCCACCGGTCCTGATGGACGCGGACCAGATGCGCCAGGTGATTTTAAACCTGGTCAACAACGCGGTGGATGCCATTGAGGGGCCCGGCAAAATCACCCTGAAAACAGCTGTGGATAACAATAATGTCGTGGTGACGGTATCCGACACCGGTAAGGGAATTCCTTACGAAGTAATGGGAAAAATATTTACCCCGTTCTTCACCACCAAGGAGGCGGGCAAGGGGACGGGCCTCGGCCTGGCCATCAGCCTGGGCATCGTGGAAGCCATGGAAGGACGCATGGATGTCCAGTCGCTGCCCGGCGCCGGCACCAGCTTCATTATCATTCTGCCGGTCCAGCGATAAAAGGGACACGTGGTCTGACACAATCAACACAACACATATAAAACCATCAATTATCAACATCGGTAAAGGAGGCGCGGTATGGCCGGAGAAAAGACAAAAGCAAAAGCATCGGGATATGACAAGTATGTCGACTGGAAGGTGTTTATCTTTCCCGTGGTGCTGTGCGCCGTGATTCTGCTGCTTCCCACGCCCTACGGCATGAAGGACGTGGGCATGGAGTACCGGGTGGGTCCCGGGGCGGTGATCAATTACGTGACCACCACCCTGTTTGAAACATCCAGCAGCGATGTCGAGCAGTGGCAGCTGCTCACAGCCCGAATCATGGAACAAAACATGAACATGGGGGCACTGACAAAGGAGCGGTTTTTAAATCGGGACGCCAAGTGGTGCAGGGGATACAAAATTCCGGTGGTGGAGTCCCACCTGGCCAAGGCCCGGGAATTTATCGACACCCAGGTCACGCCGGAGCGTTTTAAGGAGATCATGGCATCCGCCATGGAACTGCGCAAGGACGGTCTGACGTATGAAACCCTCAATGAAAAGGACCGGGTACTGGCCGACAAGGGGGCATGGCACATCAAGGCCGCCATCGTGATGATGGTTTTCGTGGTGGGCTGCTTTCTCACCGAGTGCATTCCCCTGCCGGGTGTGGCCTTCTGCATCGGCATTTTTCTGGTGGTAACAGGCCTTGTCACCCGCCACGAGGTGGCCATGCTCTACTGGAGCGACGCCTGCTGGTTTATCATGGGCAGCCTGATGTTTGCCGCCGCCTTTGTCAAGACCGGGGTAGACAAACGGCTCTGCCTGATGATGTTCAAAAAGCTGGCAAAGCCCAACGTAAAATGGATCACCCTGATCTTCTTTCTGATCATCACGCCCCTGGCCGCCTTTATCTCGGACCACGCCCTGGCCGCTATGTTTCTGCCCATCGGCATTCTCCTCTATCAGAACAGCCTCACCGAAGAGGTACCGGAAGACCCGGAGCTGGCCAAGCTGCTGATGATCGCCATCGCGGTGGCCTGCAACATCGGCGGGCCCGGTGCCCCTTCCGGCGGTGCCCGCAACGTGATCATGATGACCTACTTAAACGACATGTTCGGGTTTGACATCGGCTACTTTCAGTGGGTCACCTACTGTTTCCCCTTTCTGCTGATCATGATCCCGGTCTCCTGGCTGCTGGTGAATGCCAGCTTCAAACCCAAAATCAAAAGCCTGGCACCGGCCATGGACCATCTTCAGGTGCAGATCGCCAAAATGGGCGGCTGGAACCGGACCCAGATAGCGGCCCTGGTCATCTTTGTGGTGATGGTCTTCGGCTGGTTCACGGAGAAGTCCTTCTATCAAATGGGCATCTACCCTGTACGGCTGGGCATCGGCGTCATTGCCGTGGCCGGGGCCGTGGCCTACCTGCTGGCCGGTGTGGTCAACTGGCGGGACTACCAGGAAAAGGTGGACTGGGGCGTGGTGTGGCTCTATGCCGGCGCCATCATCTTCGGCCGGGTCCTGGA
The DNA here is from genome assembly GCF_000018405.1 of Desulfosudis oleivorans Hxd3. NCBI lineage: Bacteria > Pseudomonadati > Thermodesulfobacteriota > Desulfobacteria > Desulfobacterales > Desulfosudaceae > Desulfosudis > Desulfosudis oleivorans. Next base: position 1,599,627 of record NC_009943.1, on the reverse strand, counting down.
TGAAACAGGGGCCGCCTACTGGCTGGCCAGAAGCGTTCTGGATGCCATGGCACCCCTGGGCATCGACGCGGGTCTGCCCCTGCTGGCCCTTTCCAATGGTTTGACCGCGGTGCTGACCAACTTCATGGCCGACGGTCCGGCGGCCGCGGCAGTGGGCCCCATTGCCCTGAACATGGCCGGCCTGGCCCATCCGGGCACCTCGTTTCTGCCCTTTATCACCATGACCACGGCCATGGCCTCGTCCTTTGCCTACTGCCTGATCATCGGCACGCCGCCCAACGCCATTGTTTACGCCAGCGGTTACCTGGAGCCCAAGGATTTCCTCCGGGCCGGTATTCCGCTGTGGTTTCTGGGCAATATCGTGCTGATGGCCTTAAGCGGCATCTACTGGATGGCCAGGGGGTTTGCCGGCCTGCCGGGGTTCTAACGAAACAAAAAGGATAGGGACGCATTATGAACAGACAAAAAACCACTCGAAAAACGTTTGTATATGAAAACGGACGGCTCTATTTTTCAAAACAGACGGAACGCAACCTGTTTTTCGTACTCACCCTGGGAATGCTGGCCGGGGGCGTTCTGGTAAAACTCGGTATACTATAGGACGGAACATGACCGGTACGACCACACCATTCCCGGGATACTATATGACCATTTCCGGGCAACTGCTCCGGCAGCCGAAACAGTTTTTCGAACAGTTTAGGGACAGCGGCGCCAGCCCCCGGCAGGCGGGGATTTTTCTCGTCACGTCCGGCCTGCTGTTCGTTGCGGCCACCATACTGGTGCTGCGACCGGCACGGCCCGTTCCGGTGGCCTCGATCCTGTTTGCCAATGCCGTGGGCATGGCCCTGTTTGCCGGGCTGGCCGGCTATATCGTCATGGGCATGACCCTGGGCAGAAGGGTCTCCCTGGCCCGGCTGCTTTCCGTGTATGCCTTTGCTTTTGGCGTAACCCTGCTCTTTGCCTGGATTCCCTACTCCGTCTGGCTCATTGAACCGTGGAAGTGGTGGCTGGTGTTCACCGGTCTCACCCTGGGGTGCGGGTTCAGAACATGGGAGGCCCTGCTGGTGATGGTGCTCTCCGTGGCTCTCATTATTGGATTTTTCTACTCGCTGATGGCGGTCTTGTAATGAAAACAATATAAAAACCTTTGCGTAACAGTAAGGAGAATAAAGATGACTGACACAATCAAGGTTCTGATGGTGGATGACGAGGCCCAGTTCCGCGCGACCACGGAAAAACTGCTGCGGCGGCGGGGGTTTGACATCGTGCTGGCGGCCAACGGGAAAGAGGCGATTGCCAAAATGACCGAACGGCCGGACGTGGTTGTCCTGGACATCAAAATGCCCGACATGGACGGTCATGAAACCCTCAAGGAGATTCACAAAATCCGGCCCGCCCAGCCGGTGGTCATGCTCACCGGCCATGGCGGCCCCACCTCGGCCCAGCAGGCCTACGAGGAAGGCGCCCTGAACTACCTGACCAAACCCTGCGACATTCATATTCTGGCCGAGGCAATCCGGGAGGCGTTCCGCAGGGGCACCAGCAAAAAGCAGGAGAAAGAGAGAACCGTCCAGGGTATCATGGTGCCCATAGATGATTATACCCTGCTGGACGGGGAGTGTACCGTGGCCCAGGCCATTGCCGAACTGAAGGCGTCCTTTGCCCTGAAGCACTCAACGTCCCGGCTGATGGAAACCGGCCACCGGTCGGTGCTGGTGGTGGACAAACAGCGGCGGCCCCAGGGGTTTCTGGCCATCACCAACCTGCTGAAAATGATTCTGCCGTCGTATCTTTCCGCGCCAAAACCCTCCATGGCCGACAGCGTCCAGTATTCCCCCATGTTCTGGGACGGCATGTTCGCCGCTGAAGTCCGGCGCAGGTCATCCCTGAAGATAAAGGAGATCATGTCGCCGGAGCCCTTTACCATCGATGCCGGTGCCTCTCTCATGGAAGCCGCCTATATGATGGTAACCATGAACGCCCGGCGTGTCGTGGTCATGCAGAATGGAGAGCTGGCCGGCGTGGTCCGGGAGCAGGACCTGTTTTTTGAAATGGACAGAGTGCTGCACCAGCAGTGAAAAGGCCTGCGGTGGAATACCGCCGCCAGGGCCGTCAAAAAAACAGAAAGGGAGTGCCATGCTTATGACTGTCGATATATCAAGATCTGAAAGAGGGGTCGGGCCGGAACTGGATACGGAAGCCGGTTCGGCCGGCAACCGGCTGCCCCGGCCCGGCTTCTGCGCGGACGAGGTACCGTCCCTTACCCGCCGCACCTGTGTCCGGGCCCGTGATGACACCCCTCTGATCTTTTCCGTGAACGGATCGGGCGTATTCCACCGGGGCAGGATGATCAACCTCAGTCAAAACGGGTTGTGCTTTTCATCCTTCTGCTGCCTGCCGCCGGGCACATCACTGCGTGTAAAAGCACGAAACATGGCAACCCGCTGTTTCGAGCCCTCCCAGAAGTGGCATGAGGCCATCGTGGTCTGGGTGCGCCAGGTCAATACAGAGAACGGGTGCTTTCAGACAGGCATCCGGTTTTGTGAAAGCACCGGCTGAGCTGAGCCTGCATCGCGCTGCCCGGCGGTCATGGATACAGCATACGGGAAGGAGGCGCCATGATTGGTTCCCTTGTGGAAATACCCGGCGGGCTGAAATTTGCCGTGATGGCCATGCTGCTGGCCGCGGCCGGCATGCTGACCTACTATTATCATCATGTGCTGGGTACCGGCACCTTTTTCACCCATTTCTACTACCTGCCGATTGTACTGGGGGCCATCTGGTGGAAACGGCGGGGACTGGCGGTGGTACTTCTGCTGTCGGCCATGCTGGTTGCCAGCGACCACCTGTTCGGCTTCAAGGAAAGTGCCGCCAACGATACCCTGCGGATCGGCATGTTCCTGCTGGTGGCTGTCGTCTCTGTTCTGCTTTCCGAAGGTCTGGAAAAAGCCCGGCAGACGGCCGTTGAAAACCGGCTGTGGTATGAAACCATTTTCCAGAACACCGGTACCGCCACCGCGATTTTAAGCCGGGGCGCAGTCATTCTGCTTGCAAATACCCAGTTTGCCAATCTTGCTGATTGCTCGATACCTCAACTGGAGGAGGGGAAAAGCCTGTTCGACTTTATCCCCAAACGCCACAGGGAAGACACAAAGGCATACTATCGCGGCACCCGGGACAAAACCGCTCACACGCCCGGCCATCTGGATATTCATTTTCAAAGGGGAAACGGCGATATAAAACAAGTCAGGATTACCTTTTCCCTGATCCCGGACACGGCAAATGTCGTGGCCACCCTTACCGACCTGACCGAATTAAAAACCGCCATGAAGGAGCAGAAACGGCTGGAGGCGCAACTCGCCGAGACCCTTGCCAAAGTCCTCAGCGGGTATCTGCCCATATGCTCACGATGCAAGAAGATCCGCGAGGATTCGGGCCAGTGGCGGGAGGTGGAAAGTTATATTCATGCAAGAACCGCTGCCGATTTTACCCATACCATCTGCCCGGATTGCGCCAGGCTCCTCTATCCTGAAATCGTGGCCCAGATGAGCGGCACGGAAAAAAAACAGCTTCTCGGCAACGACCCGGACAAGCCGCACAAGTAGTTTCGTTCCACCCCGGCATCCCCATGCAAGCCTTTGTTTGCGGGCTTTTTACACACAAATATGTCGAAAACTTTTACATGATGTAAAAGTTTTTTCGCGCCGGTTCACCATTCGCCAGAAAGAACGGTGTTCCGCATTCCCCGCCCTTCAAGGCTTTTCAGGCGGCTTCTTTATTCAAAAAATAACCATTTGATTCCAAAGCACATATTTCTATGCCCATTCCCCTGTAATAAAAGGTTGATTGCTGTCGTTTCTTCTCCGGTCTGGCCCGAATATTGCTCTCTTTGATTGCAGCAAAATTGGCTTTTGCCGGCGTTCTGTAACGGACAGCAAGCGCCCTGGCCCGCAATGATGTCACATGCACAGGGGGGACACGATGCGACCTTCATCCTTTTTCACCACCATCCTGCTCCTGATCTTCTCAACATCATTTGCCTTTGCCGGTCACGGGCCGGCTGGGGCGCCGCCCGCGGAGATTCCCGCCGGCCACGTGGCGATCAACATTTCCGGCATCATCACCGACAGCCATTCAGAGCCGGTCAATGAGGCGGAAATATCGGTATTTATCGACAGGGCCCTGGTTTTTTCAGACACCACGGCCCACGGTGGCAAATACCTGGCCCGGTTTGCCTGCCCGGAAGAGGCGCTGCCGGACACCACCTTCAGCGTGATCGTGCGAAAGGCCAGTTTTGCCACCCAGACGTTTCAGATCACCGCAGACCAGTTCGCCCACCGGGAGGGGAACTGTTTTATCACCGAAGACATTGTTCTGCCCCGCCATCTGGGACCGGCCTTCTGGATCGCCACCATCACCTTCGTGATGGCCTACATACTGATCAGCTTCGAGCTGCTTCACCGGACCGTGGCCGCCATGCTGGGCGCGGCCCTTATGCTGGTCATCTCCTATACCATCGGCACCATCAACCCGGAATTCCGGATTCTCTCTTATGAGGCGGCCATCGGCGCCATTGACATGAACGTGATTTTCCTGCTCATGGGCATGATGATCATCATCGGCATTCTCAAGCACACCGGCGTGTTCCAGTGGTGCGCCTATCTTTCTTACAAGCTGGCCAGGGGCAACGTGTTTGTGCTGGCCGTTTACCTGATGATATTCACCGCCGTCTCCTCCGCGTTTCTGGACAACGTGACCACCATGCTGCTGCTCACCGGCGTGGCCATTGAGATCAGCCTGTCGCTGGCCATCAACCCCCTGACCCTGCTGGTTCCCCTGGTGCTGGCCTCCAATGTCGGTGGTACCGCCACCCTGATCGGCGACCCGCCCAACATCATGATCGGCTCCTACGCGGGCCTGACGTTCACCCAGTTCGTGGTGGCCCTGGCCCTGATCTGCGTGGTCTCCATGGTGGCCCTGGTACTCTATACCAAACTGGTGTGGGGCAGGGAGTACAAAGGAGCAAAAATCGACAACGTGGAAGCCTACACCCGGGAACTCAGGGAGCGCTACAAAATCACCGACGCCACCCTGCTCACATACGGCCTGGCCATCCTGGCCTTTGTGGTGTTCCTGTTCCTTTCCCACGGGTTCTGGCACATGGAGGTCAGCGTGGCGGCCCTGATCGGGGCCTCGGTGTTTTTAACCATCGCCCTTGTCACCGGCAAGGTGAACCTGCTGGAGCTGATTGAAAAGGACATTGAGTGGCCCACCCTGATGTTCTTTATCTTCCTGTTCATGCTGGTGGGAGCGGTTGAATCCAGCGGCCTGCTGGCCCTGATCGCCGACTGGATCCTGGAACTGTCGGCCGGCAACTTTTTCGTGGCGTGCAGTCTGATCATCTGGGTGGCGGCCATCATGTCCGCTTTTGTGGACAACATTCCCTTTACCGCCACCATGCTGCCCATTGTCGCCTACCTGAGCACGGTCATTCCCGGCGCGGAGAACACGCTCTGGTGGGCCCTGGCCCTGGGGGCCTGCTTCGGCGGCAACGGCACCATGATCGGGGCCTCTGCCAACGTGGTCACTGTGGGCATCGCCGAATCCAGGGGATATAAGATCAGTTTTCTCCACTTCATGAAACTGGCCTTCCCTTTCATGATCATCAGCGTGGTCATCGCCCATGCGTGGCTGTTCATATTCCGGCCCGTATAAGCGGGCATGGCGGTATAAGACCCGGTAACCGGCTGCTTTAAAGAGGAGACAGACGCAATGACCCAGGAAAAAAAGGTAAAAGACCTGATGGCCCCCATCACGGATTATGAGACGATTGATGTGGACGCTCCGCTGTGCGACGTGATGATCCGGCTGAAAAAACACTACGATCAGTGCATGCCCCACTCGGCGGCCCGGTTCAACAAATCGATCTTTGTGACGGACGAAGAGCATATCGTGGGAAAGCTCTCCATGTATCATTTTATTCGGGCTCTGGTGCCGGAGACATCCAAAACAATGGAGCTGCGGGCGTTAAATACCCTGTTCTCCTCCCGGGTTCAGCAGGTTTCAGAAGATGTGTCGGAAATCCAGGAGCGGTTTGCCTGGCTGCACCAGAGCTTTTTCGATCTGGTGAAAACCGAATCCCGGAAGAGTATCCGGGAGTGCATGGCCCCGGCCCACGCGGTGTTAAAAGAGGATGACACGATCAACTGGGCCATCTACTCCATGTTCAAGCTGCACGTGCGGGAGCTGCTGGTGACGCGCAACGGCAAGGTCATCGGCGTATTAAACTTCACCCACCTGTTCGCGGAGATGATGAACATCGTGGGCCCCGACTGTGGCGCGGTCATAACATCCTGATAAGTATGAGAAAGGGAAATCATCATGACGGCAAACAGATCCCAGGAGGGCCAGGTGCAGTGGGCCTTTGTTCGACAACACCGGCGCAAGGGCACGGAAATTGACCAGATGATCGGCGGGTATATGCGCGACTGGGAGCAGCAAAAAGCCGGGAAAAAGCCCAGCCCCATCAAGCCCGATATGCCGCCCACGATCTGCTTCTCCCGGCCCATCGGGTGCGGTGTCATGGAAATCGCCGACATCCTGGCCAAAGACATCGGATACCGGGTCGTGGACCGGGAGATCCTGGAACACGTAGGCGGGGAGGACCCCCTCAGCGACCGGGCAGTGCGGTTTTTCAATGAACAGTACCCGGACATCATCACCCAGTACCTGATGATGATGGCCGGAGACAAGACCTTTGACATGTCCAAAACCACCCGGCAGCTCTTTTCCGCCATCTATTCCATTGCCAGCCTGAGCCCCACGATTTTCATCGGGCGGGGGGCACACATGGTGCTGCCCAGGGACCGGACCCTGGCGATCCGGTTTATCTGCAGCAGGCCGCCCAGGCTTCGACGCATCGCCCGGCAATACGGCATCGACGAGCAGGAAGCCGATAAACAACTGGTCTTGATCGACAGGGAACAACGGGATTTTTTCAAGGCGGTATACCAGAAGGAGGCCCATGAAGCCGAAGCGTTTGACCTGGTAATCAACTGTGACCGGATCACACAGCCTGAATGGGCGGCTGCCATTGTCAGGATCGCCTTTGAACATAAGTTTGCCAATGAGCTTCAATCGCTCAACTTGAAAAGGAGGTAACCATGGACATCAACAGACGCCAGTTTCTTAAATTTTCGGGAGCGTCCATTGCGGGGATCGCTTTCGGCACCCTGGGCCTCGATCTCTCGCCCATCGAGGCATATGCTTACTCCTTACGGACCCTGCACGCAAAGCAGACCACCACTATCTGCCCTTACTGCGCCGTGGGGTGCGGCATTCTCGTGCATACCATCAACGACAAAGTGGTCAACACCGAAGGAGACCCGGACCATCCCATCAATGAAGGCAGTCTCTGCAGCAAGGGAATGGCGGTTTACCAGCTTTCCCACAACAACCCCAACCGGCTCACCGTGCCGCTGTACCGTAAGCCTTACGGCACCCGGTGGGAAGAGGTGTCGTGGGATTTTGCCTTGGACAAAATCGCAAAAAACATCAAGACCTCACGGGATGCCAGCTTTGAGGCGGTCAACGCCAAGGGACAGGAGGTCAACCGGACCATGGGCATCGCCTCCCTGGGCAGCGCGGCCCTGGACAACGAGGAGTGTTACATCTACCAGAAATTGCTTCGCGCCATGGGCCTGGTGTATATCGAACACCAGGCGCGTATCTGACACTCCGCTACTGTTGCGGCTCTGGCAGAGTCGTTCGGACGCGGGGCAATGACCAATCACTGGATCGATATCAAAAACGCCGACTATATTCTGGCCATGGGGAGTAATCCGGTCAAAAACCACCCCATCTCCTTTAAATGGATTCTCAAAGCCATTGAAAAGGGGGCCACCCTGATCAGCGTCGATCCCCGGTACACACGAACATCCAAAAAGGCGCATCTTTACGCGCCCCTGCGCTCCGGAAGCGACATCGCGTTTCTGGGCGGCATGATCAAGTACATTCTGGAAAAACGCCTCTACTTTGAGGCGTATGTGCGGGAATACACCAACGCCTCCTTTTTAATAAGCCCTGATTTCAAGATGCCCGGCGAAAATGAGGGGGTCTTTTCCGGGCTGACGGCCCTGAAAACAGCGGAAGGCTATGTGGACGGGAAATACGACAAAACCACATGGGCCTACCAGAAGGATGAGAACGGGATCATCAAAAAAGACAAAACCATGAAGGATCCCAACTGCGTCCTTCAGCTCCTGAAGAAACACTTTTCCCGCTACACCCTGGACACGGTCTCCTCCATCACCGGTACGCCCAAAGACAAACTGGAAGCGGTCTATGCCACTTACGCCAAATCCGGGGCTCCGGACAAAACCGGCACGGTCCTGTATGCCATGGGCTGGACCCAGCACACCGTAGGGGTGCAGAACATCCGGACCATGAGTATTATCCAGCTGCTGCTGGGCAACATGGGCATGGCCGGGGGCGGCGTCAATGCCCTGCGCGGGGAGTCCAACGTGCAGGGGTCCACGGATCACTGCCTGCTTTATCACATCATTCCGGGCTACCTGAAAACGCCCAAAGCCTCCCAGCCCACGTTCAAGGCCTATAACGAAGCTTCCACGCCCAAAACGACGGACCCCATGAGCGCCAACTGGTGGAGCAACTACCCCAAATACAGTGCCAGCCTGCTCCGGGAGATGTACGGGAAAGAGGTTCCCCTTGAAGACGCCTACCGGTATCTTCCCAAGCTGGACGACGGGGTGGACTACTCCTGGCTGACCATCTTTGACCAGCTTTACCAGGAAAAATTTACCGGTTTCTTCTCCTGGGGGCAGAACCCCACGTGCAGTGGCGCCAACGCCAACAAAACCCGCCAGGCCCTGACCAAGCTGGACTGGCTGGTCAACGTCAACCTGTTCGACAACGAAACCGGGTCCTTCTGGAGAGGCCCGGGCATGGAGCCGGAAAAGATCAAGACGGAAGTCTTTCTGCTCCCCTGCGCGGCCTCCTATGAAAAAGAGGGCAGCATCACCAACAGCGGCCGCTGGATGCAGTGGCGGTACAAGGCCGTTGAACCACCGGGACAGGCCCGGCCCGACGGGGACATCATCAACGATCTGTATGTCCGCCTGAAAAAACTATACAGCGGCAAGGGGTGGTTTGCCGGGGAGGGGGTCTTTGCCGATCCCATTGTCAAGCTGCGGTGGGAATACGGCCCCAAAGACCGGAACGGCAATGTCAAGCATATCGACCCCCACATGGTGGCCAAAGAGATCAACGGCTACTTCCTGGAAAACAGGGTTGTAAAGGGAAGGCTGTTCAACAGCGGTGACCTGGTGCCTGACTTTACCTACCTGAGCGCTGACGGATCGACCTCTTCAGGCAACTGGCTCTACTGCAACTCCTACACAAAAGAGGGCAACATGGCGGCCCGGCGCAGAAAGGAAGACCCTTCCGGCATCGGCCTCTATCCGGGATGGTCCTGGTGCTGGCCCTTAAACCGCCGGATCATCTACAACCGGGCGTCGGTAGACCTCAACGGCAAACCCTGGGCGCCCAACAAACCCGTGATCGAGTGGCACCTGAACGTGTGGCGGGGCGATGTGCCCGACGGCGGCTGGCCTCCGCTTTCCGCCGGCGGTAAATCCCGTTACCCCTTCATCATGAAGACCGAAGGACATGGCCATATTTTCGGCCCCGGCCTGACCGACGGCCCTTTCCCCGAGCATTACGAGCCCCTGGAAAGCCCGCTGGACAGAAACCCGCTGTCACCGCAGTTTGTCAGCCCCACCATCAAGCGGTGGGACCGTGACGGACTGACAAATAACATGAACATGCGGGCCACCAACGATCCGAACTACCCGATCATCTGCACCACCTACCGCGTCACCGAACACTGGCAGACCGGCCTGATGACCCGTTGGCAGCCATGGCTGGCCGAGCTGGAACCCGCCATGTTCGTTGAGATCAGCAAGGAACTGGCCGACCAGAAGGGCATCAAAAACGGCGAGATTGTCATCGTCAAGTCGGCCCGGGGCGAGCTGGAGGCGGTGGCCATGGTAACTGTTCGGTGGCTGCCGTTTACCGTCATGGGCAAGACCCTTCACCAGGTAGGTATTCCCTACCACTACGGATGGGCCACAACCGCAACGCGACCGTACGATCCGAAGGATAAAAAGCCCGAGGTTTTCACCTTCGGCGACAGCGCCAACATTGTAACGCCCAACATCGGGGACGCCAACACCATGATTCCGGAAAGCAAGGTCTTCATGGTCGATGTCGTCAAAAAAGCATAGGGGGTGACGTTATGGAAGAGATGGCAATCTGCATCGACATAGACAAGTGCACGGCCTGTCGTGCCTGCCAGGTGGCCTGCAAAAACTGGAACCAGTTGAAGGGCGAGCAGACGGAAAACCGCGGCAGCCATGAAAATCCGCCGGACCTTTCGGCCGACACCTGGAACCGGATCGTGTTCATGGAAAAGCGACGGGCCAACGGCACCATTAACTGGTCCTTTTTCAATGAACGGTGCCGCCACTGCAACAATCCGCCCTGTGAAATGGGCGGCGAAGTGGTGCCCGGGGCCGTGATCTGGGACGACACCGGGGCCGTGGTCTACACGGAAAAAACCGCGGAACTTGACTATGAGGATTTTCTCTCCTACTGCCCATACAACATACCGCGACAGGACCCGGCCACCGGCAGAATCTACAAATGCAACATGTGCATCGACCGGATCACCAACGGCCTGAAGCCGGCCTGTGTCACGGCCTGTTCCACCGGTGCCCTGAATTTCGGCACCAAAAAAGAGATGCTGGCCTTCGCTCACCGGCGGATCAAGGAACTGGGAAAAGATGCCAACATTTATCCCAGCGAGGACTACAACACCATGTGGATCCTTCCTGAAAAGCAGGAAAACTATCCACTGGCAAAGGCGGTCCGGACCGAAGCCCGATACCGGATGGCCCGGCGCACCGCCCCCTCCGGGCTGGTTGCCGGCGCTGTACTGGCCACCGGTTTTTTGAGCTTCATCGGCCAGCGGCGCCAGAAAGTGGCGGAAGCGGAAGGCAAGGACATGAAGGGGTAAACCGGGATTTTAGAAACTCATTTTGGGAAGGACGTTCATGAACCTCAACGGCACGGCGACACCAGACAACCCGGTATACAAAGAACTGCTTGATTTTTTCACACCGATTTTAGCACTCAGGCGGGCATACACCGACGCCCTCCGATCCACGGCTTCCCCATTGAAAATCGACGCCGAAGTCGTTGCGAACCGCATGCGGGACGGGACGCCCCTGCTCGATAAAACAGCGCTGGGCTGCGATTACACGGTCATGAAGCACCACTTTCTTGAGATGCTGGCCCTGATCGCTGAAAAAACGCCCCCGGCAACCGAAGAGATTCAGGCCATGATCGAGAAAGATGCCGTCTTTGAATCCCTGGTGCGAAACACGCTGCAAGGTCTCCCGCCCGACGGAAAGCACGCCCAGACCCTGCGGTTTCTGCTGGAAGAGACCGTCAATCCGCTTCTGGCGATCCAGGCCGGCTTTTTGGCGGATACACCGGCTTTCAAGGAATGGAACCGGGGCTCCTGCCCGGTCTGCGGGGGAAAGCCTCTGATGGGGGAGCTTAGCGGAGAGGAGGGAAAGAAATTCCTGGTCTGCTCCGCATGCCGCACCCGGTGGCCGTTCGGCCGTATTCAGTGCGCCGGCTGCGGCACCCAGGACCACGCCCAGGTATCTCTGCTGGTCATCGAGGGTGACCCGGTTCACAGCATCGAGATCTGCGACACCTGCAAGACCTACCTGAAAATCATCGACTGCCGGCAGGCCGGCCGAAAAATCGATATTGACATGGAGAACCTGACCACCCTGCACCTGGATATCATTGCCAGGGGAAAGGGGTATACCAATACCCATCTTTACATGATGGACGCATGATCTGAATTCGTGGAAATGAAAGGCCTGTCCGCCTGGATATTTCACGAGTTGCCTTGCCACGAATGCAGGGGAAGGGGACAAAACTTTGATGGGGGCAACCCTCTGTGGTTGCCCCCATCAAAGGGCGAACACAAGGTTCGTCCCTACCGTATATCTACTGCGAGCGGCCCGCAACACGGCAGATGCGGCCAAGGTGACTCGCCCGAAGGGTGAAATGTTCGGGCTAGATGACCCACACGGAAAACTCCTTGCCCCGGTGAACCACCTTGTTGCTGACCCGGCCCATAAAAAAGGCCTGAACCCTGGAAAGCCCCCTTCTGCCCACGACAATGGCGCCGGTATCGTCCGACTCGGCCTCCACCACAATGGCTTCAGACCGGCTCTCCGCACCGGTGATGATTTTTCCTTCCACGTTTTCGGCTTCAAAACCGGCTGCCACCAGCACTTCCCGCATCTCTGAAAAGGTCCTATCCATCCGCTGCTTGTGCGCCTCAATCATCTCAGTGGGCATGAAGTCCAGGTTGTGGGACCGAATGACATGCAGCAGTTCCACCATGTAGCCATGACCCCCGTAAAGATCGGCCACGAATTTTACCGCCTGCATGGACGACGGAGAGCCGTCAATACCGATCACCATTTTCTTGCTCAAGGACCGTTTTCCCATCAGCAGCACCGGCTGGTCCGACAAATTGGCCAGCAGCTTGCTCGACACGCTGCCCAGCACAACGTTCTGGATCGTGTTCATGCCCCGTCGCCGCATGATCACCGCGTGATATCCGTTGCGCGCCTCGGCCAGAATATCCGTGGCCACATCCTTCTCCTGCTTCTGGAGCTTGACGGAAACCCGCCTGGCGTCAAATCCAGCGTTGAGCAGAACCTTTCGCGCGGTCTCCAGGTACATGTGGTTTTCGTCGGCCATGCGCTTACGCCATTCGGCAAACTGTTCCACGGCCCTGGCATTGTTTTTCTCCCATGTCAGGTCCCAGTAGTTTTCCGGAAAATCGGCAAATACCTGGAACAGAACAATCTCTCTTGTTTTAAACGATTCCATCCACGCCAACTGCTCAACGGTCTGCCGGGAACGCTGAGAGCCGTCAAACAGAACCAGGATCTTTTGCTGTGCCTGTGTATTCATTCCAGTTCCTCAAATTTAGTGTAAAAACACGCGACTCCGGTTCCGGTGTCGCCAAAACCAATCTCAGACGATCCAGACCGTAAAATCCCTGCCGACCTGGACCACCTTGTTACCGACCCGGCCCATGAAAAACTCCTGAACCCGGGAGACGCCCCGCCGGCCCACCACAATGGTACTGCAATCCTGGGCCTCGGCTTCGGCCACAATGGCCTCGGCCCTGCTGGATACGCCTGTGACGATATGCTCCAGAATACGCTCTGCCTCAAAACCGGATGTGGCCAGCTTCTCCCGAAGCTCCGCAAAATGTGTCTCTATCCCCTTCCTGAGCACATCCACCAATTCAGGGGGCATATAGTCAAACCGAAGGGGGTCGAGAAGGTTACCGCCCCGGATCACGTGAAACAAGTTGACGCCGTAACCATACCCACCCATCACCTCCGCCATGAACTCCACGGCCCTGACCGAAGCTGAAGAGCCGTCCACGCCCACCAGCACCCTGTCATTCTGCTCCCGGTTGCCCGCCAGGATAACCGGAATGTCCGACAGCCTGGACAGCAGCTTGCTTGACACGCTGCCCAGTACGACATTCTGAAGGGAGCTCATGCCCCGGCGCCGCATGATCACCGCGTCATACCCGTTTTTGACCTCCTCCAGAATATCCCGGGTGACACCGGCCTGCTGCCGGTGAATCTTGATGCTGATCATGTCCGGGGCAAATCCCGACCGCACCAGCAGATCCCTGCCGTCCTCCATAAAAGCCCTGATCTCGTCTTTCTTTCTGCTTCGCCAGTTCTCCACCTCGCTGACCGCGTGCAGGTTGTCGGTCTCAATAGCCAGGTCCCAGTAAAATTCCGGCAGTTCTGAAAATACATTGAATAAAACCAGGTTGACCTGTCGAAACGGCTTGACCGCGGCGAGGTAACGTAGCGTGTTGCGGGACCGTTCCGATCCGTCCAGCAGCACCAGCATTCGTTTATGTGTGTACATGGCATACCCCCTGTTTTAATATACACCGGCCGGTCGACGACCGGCGGCACGGTTATGTAATCCAGACTGTCAGCTCCCGGCCCCTGTGAATCACCTTGCTGCAAACACTTCCCGTGACAATGTCCTCAGGGTCGGAAGGCCCCCTGCGGCCCATGACAATGGTGCTGCAATCCCTTGCCTCGGCTTCGGCCACAATGGCCTCGGCCCGGCTGGTCACGCCCTGAGTAATGGTTTCCGTGACACTGTCCGGTGCAAACCCGGCCAGAATCAATTTTTCCCGCAAATCATGCAGTCGTTTTTTAATATCACCGGCAAACCGGTCAACCATATCAGCCGGTATGGCGCCGGCCCCCTGAAGGTCATTGCGGCCGCTATCCCGTATCACATGAAGCAGCTCGATCCGGTAATCATATCCGCCTATCATGGCCGTCACCGTGGCCACCATCCGGTCGGCACTCTCCGCCCCTCCCACGGCCAGCAGCATCTTTTTGTTCTGGTTACGGACACCCGCAAGAATGACCGGAATGTCCGGCAGCCGGGAAAGCAGCTTGTTGGCCACGCTGCCTACCACCACGCCCTTGATGTTGCCCTGGCCCCGGCGGCGCATGACCACTCCGTCATAACCCCTTTTCGCCTCTTCCAGAATGTCCCGGGCCACGCCCACCACCCGGGCATGCAGCCGGGTTTCGATTCTGCCGTCGTCAAAGCCGGAGGACACCAGCCGGTCTCTGGCCTCGGCCATAAACGCCTCGCTCTGCCTTTTGGCGTCCCGCTGCCAGCGCTCTATCTCCTGAATGCCGTGGACACTGCCGGTTTCAGCCACCATGTCCCAGTAATATTCAGGGACCTCTCCCATCACCTGAAACAGTACAAGGTAAAACTTTCGAAAGGGCCGGACCGCTGCAATATAGTCGAGTGTGTGAAAGGAACGGGGCGAGCCGTCCAGCAGTACAAGAAATTTTACGGGGACAGTCATATTTTTTTCCTTACAATAGCAGCAATCCCATTGGAACGCATTAACAAAACAGGGCGGTATGCCTCTTTTTCATAAACCCATGGACAGGCCCGTCCCAGGCCGGTTGCCTGCATGATCATACAGCAACATCCGTGCCACTGGCGCAGCCATCATCAACAATTTATTTTCTTTAATAACGGTATATTGCAACAGCACCCGGGCCCAAAAGACCCGCATCCCCTGTCAGGCGCTTTTACACCCTGTCAAAGTTTTTTGCAGTCCACCTGCTTCAATCCCGACATTCGGCAGTGACTGCGCCCTTCTCACCGGCGCACCGGTTCCGGCTTGCCATGCGGCATGCCTTATAATAGACTGCCCTGACTAAGACCTTAGACAAGCTGGGAGCAACCAATGGGCAAATCAAAATCACAGATCACGGTCCGCCGCTGGCGGGCCGAAGACATTCCCGGGATCATCGAGTGCAGCCGGCGGGCCTATGCCGACTATCCGCCGGAATATATCTTTACCCCGCGCCACTACGAGATGCAGTTTGCCGCCTTCCCCCACGGCCAGTTCGTGGCAGTGGCAGGCAACCGGATTGTCGGCTATGCCACCTGCCTGATCGTCAACATCGACGACGCCTTCTGGTACACGGTGGACGAAATGACCGGGGCCGGCACCTTCAGCACTCACACACCGGACGGGGATACCCTCTACGGCGCGGACATTGCCGTGGACCCCGAGTTCCGGCGGCGGGGGGTCTCCGGCCTTCTCTACCGCAGGCGCAAGGCCCTGCTGCACCGCTACAACCTTAAACGCATGATCGCCTACGGCCGCATTCCCGGGTACAGGGACCATGCCGGAAAGATGTCGGCGGAACAGTACGTGCAGAAAGTAATTCGCGGCGAACTGACCGACCCGGCCTTAAACGCCCACCTCAAGGCCGGCTACCGGGTAAAGAAGGTGCAACTGGACATCACCGAAGACCTGTCCAGCCTGAACTACTCCACCTTTCTGGAGATGCCCAACCCCGATTTTGACATCGCCAAAAAACGGATCACATCGGCCGTGCTGCGCAGGCACCCGGCCCGGCGGATTCGCATGTGCGCGGCCCAGTATGCCATGCGGCCCATTCGGTCCTGGGAGGAGATGGAAGAGAGCGTGGAGTTTTTCGTCAGCTTTGCCGACTCCTACCACTGCCATTTCCTGGTGCTGCCCGAATATATGACCTACCAGATGTTCAGCTGCATGCAGGGCGCGGAGATGAAACAGCTGGTGGCCGACCTGGCCGACATGACCGACCGCTACGTCGAGATGTTCAAGCAGTTCGCAAAGCGTTACCGCATTTACATCATCGGCGGCTCCACCCCGGTGCGGCGGGACGGCCGGCTGTACAACACGGCCCACCTGTTTACGCCCGGCGGCCAGGTGCATACCCAGGACAAACTGCACATCACGCCGGCGGAACGGGCGGAAAGCGAAATCGAACCGGGCTCCCACATTCGGCTATTTCAGACGCCCCTGGCCCGCATCGGCATCCAGATCTGCTACGATATCGAATTCCCCGAGGTCTCACGGCTGCTGACACTGGCCGGCGCCGAGGTGATCGTTGTCCCCTTTTACACGGAAGAAAAAAAGGCCTATTACCGGGTGCGTCACTGCGCCCAGGCCCGGGCCGTGGAAAACTTCATCTACGTGGTAATGGCGGGCAGCGTGGGCAATATGCGCACCCCCATCGGCTCATTCATGCACTACAGCCAGTCCGCCATTCTGTCGCCCAGTGATTTTTCTTTTCCGGAAAAAGGAATTGAAGGCGAGGCCGATCCCAACGCTGAAGCGGCTGTGGTTTCTGAACTGACCCTGTCGGCCCTGGCCGAACAGCGTCACGTGGCAACGGTCCGGCCCCTGCACGACCGGCGCGCCGACCTTTATGACCTTCAGTTGAAATATCCCATTGAGATCATCAGGACCGACTAATTCCATTTCTAAAACAAACGTCATTGCGAGGAGCACAGCGACGAAGCAATCTCCTCCGTTTATGAACAAGATTGCTTCGCTGCGCTCGCAATGACGTTTGTATGTGCAAGATTGCTTCGCTGCGCTCGCAATGACCCATGGGCGTTCTTTTGAAATGGGATCAATGGTAAGTCGGCCCCCGGCCCTGAACAGGGGCCATGCGGTCACTGTAGTCGCCGGTAAACACCAGGTTCCGCCACGGCAGACGGGCCGCCATGCCCTGCTTTACAAACACGTCTTCACCAAAGGGCAGAAACGAAGAGAGCCCTGCCGTGTGAACAAAAATCCGTTGAAACGAATCAGCGCAGTCCTCGATCACATTGAGCAGTTCCATGGCCGAGGCCCCGTCAAAATCCCCCATCAGCCGCAGATGCAGGTTCTCGCTGTTGGGATGCCGCATGATCTTAAAATTTGCCGCCATTGTGCCCTCCTTATTCACTGGTCATCCAGTTGATGTTTGCTGATGCACTGTGAAAAGGCAGAGCAAATTCAATGCCAACTTGCGGATGGAGGGGGGGTGTCCCAGAGGGACTGGGATTCAATATACTGGAATAACATTACAAAAAGCCGGGGCCGGCCTTGTTGTCCCGGCCCCGGCAAAACAGCCCGGCACAGCAACGAAGTGCTGAAAATCTTTACACCGTGAAAAAAAGAAGAACAGGGGCGCCGGGCAATCGACACCCCTGTAAAGAAAAGGCAGTTCCGTTAAATCATGCCAGCCCGGAAAAGCTCTGGTAAAACAGAATCGTTGCCGGGCTGGTCACCGTGGGATCGGTAAGCACGTTGATGCAGGCCGGCTTTCCCGAATCCACGGCCCGTTTGATGGCCGGCACAATCTCTTCGTCTTTTGTCACCAGTTCGCCATAGCCGCCCAGCCCCTCCACCATCTTTTCATAATGGCGCAGCCCCAGGTCGGCGCAGGTGCACCGGTCCGGGCCCAGGCTGATCTCCTGGGAGTGCTTGATCATGCCCCAGGCGCAGTCGTTGTTGACCACGCAGATGATGGGAATGTTGTGGCGCACGGCCGTGTCAAATTCCATGCTGTTGAACCCGAAGGAGCCGTCGCCGTTGAGCACGATCACCGGCTTGTCCGGATGGGCCAGCTTGGCGGCCAGAGCAAAGGGAATGCCCGTGCCCAGGCACCCCAGCAGACCTCCGGCCGGCGTCAGAACCCCGGCCCGGTGGCGCGAGGAAAACCCGGACATACCGTAATAGGTGGTGTCTCCGCCGTCGGCCACATAATAGGCGTCCTCGCCGAACGCGCTGTAAATCCGCTCCACCAGACGGGACGGATGAATCGGGTCGGAAGGGGTGCTCCGCATTTCCAGCTCCGTGGTCATAAAAGCCGTATAAGCCTTCTTAAACGTCTCCAGCCACTTTTCATGGCTGCGTTGTTCCACCAGGGGCAGCAGCTGCTCCAGCACCCGGCCGGCGTCGCCGGCCAGGCCAACGTCCGCGGCCCGGTTGCGGTCCAGCTCAGCCGGGTCGATGTCGATGCGGATCACCTTTGCGTCGGGAAAAAGGCTGCCGGACTGAAGTACCCAGTTGAAGCGGATGCCAGCGGCCACAATCACGTCGCACATGGGCAGGCCGGCGGTAAGGCCGGTGAACCCGCCGGGATTGACCGACTGTGAATGGGTGTCGGGCAGAACGCCCCGGCCGTAGTTGACAAGGGCAAAGGGCAGGCCGGTTTTCTCAAGAAACTGTTCCAGCACAACGCCGCAGTCGCTCATGCCGATGCCGGTGCCGCCCAGAAACATCGGCTTTTGAGCGCCATTAATGATCCGGGCCGCGGCCTCCAGCTCGTCAGGAGCCGGTGAAACACGCGTCTTGTGGCGCCGGCGGACAGGCATGGACGCAAGGCTCTCGTCGATCTCGGCAAACAGGATGTCCGGCGGCAGTTCCAGGAATACCGGGCCGGGACGGCCCATGGTGGCCTGGCGAAAGGCAATGGAGAGATACTCGGGAATACGGGCCGCGTCATAGCAGGTGGCGCACCACTTGGTGACAGGCTTTACCATGTCGATCTGGTTCATCTCCTGCAACGCGCCCTTGAGGTCGTCCCGAATCGGGTGGCGGCCGCACAGCACCACCAGGGGGACATTCTCCAGGTGGGCGTTGGCAATACCGGTGATGGCGTTGGTAAAACCGGGCCCGGCCGTCACCAGGCAGACGCCGGGCTCGTTTCTGTACACCGACCAGGCATGGGCCATCATGGCCGCTGCCTGCTCATGGCGCACGTCAATGGTACGAATACCGTATTCGGAAAGACCGTCCAGCAGATTCTCGATATGGCCCCCGGAAATGGTGAATATTGTATCCACCTGTTCCATCTGCTTCATGTATTTTGCCGCCAGATGCCCGCCGGTGATCTTTTTTGACATTGCCGCCTCCTGTATGGATATGATGTGTGTATCTTTCTATAAGGGTTCGAGGGGCCAAGGGTTCACATGGCCTGCTTGACCGCCTCGTCAAACCACAGGGCATAGACGCTCATGCCCTCCACCTTGAGCTTTCCTTCGGCCGCGGCATAGAACACCGCCTCCTGGCTCCGCTTGAGCATGACCGACACCGCTGTGCCGGGATCCTGCCACACCAGGGCTGCGTCAAAATCATGGTCCGGTCCGGTGGCGGTTGAGACCCTGCCCTGGTCAAACACAAAAAGCCGGGCATGGCGGCCGTCGGCGGTCTTTATCATCAGCCGCACCTTTGCCTTGCGAATAAAGGCCTTGAACCGGGTGTTCACCCTGGAGGCGATCCACAGCACCTGGTAGATAAAAAACAGCAGAATCGACAGTCTCATATGGATCTCCCTATTCCATAAAGGTCATTACAAGAAATATGTATTTCCCGTCATTGCGGAGCAACGTGTATTTCATCTTTGCGCCAGCCCCTTCCGTCATTGCGAGGAGCGAATGCGACGAAGCAATCTCCTCCGCATCTGTCCAAGATTGCTTCGCTGCGCTCGCAATGACGGTAAAAAATTCATCAATCTACAAACGCCACCACGCTCTTTATGGCCCCGTGTTTTGCTTTGTTCATGTTGACCGCCAGCATGCGTCGGTATTCTTCCATCCGAAAGGTATGGGTGATCAGCCGGTCGGTCTGAATCTGCCCCCGGGCCATAAGTTCCATGGCAATGTCGAACACATGGCGCGGCCCCCCCTGCCAGTCGGCCATGCCGTAAGCATAGACCCCTTTGACGGTCTGCAGCTTCAGCCACAGCGGCGTGGGATCGAGCTTTACCGTACTGCCGATGCCCACCACGCTGACCGTGCCCAGGGCCGCCGTCACCCGCATGGCCGTGTTCAGGGTGGCGGAACTGCCCACGGTGTCATACACCCGGTCAAACCCGCCCTTTAGAATCGGCGCTCCCAGCATGGGCCGGTAGAGGGCCCCCCCGGTCATGGCAACGGCCGCGTCAAAAATTTCGCCGGGCCGAACAACCGCGTCGGCCCCCAGGTCCTGAACAAGGTCCGCGGCCAGGGGCGAGGGTTCCACCACGGCAATGCGGCAGCCCGGAGCCAGAACCCGGGCGCTTTGCACGATCAGGTTGCCGATCACGCCGCCGCCGATCACCAGGACGGTGTCGTCCGCGCCGGGCGGATTGTCCAGCACTGCCTGAAGGGCCACGGCCACCGGCTCGGTCATGACCGCTGTTTTAAGGGCCAGGCTGTCCGGAATATGAAAGAGCTGGCTTTTATGGGCCACCACGTAAGGCGCGAATCCGCCGTTTAAATCGGAGATCAGGCCTAAAAACATGCCCGGCGAAAACCGGCCCATGGCCTGGTTGTCGCAGTTTCCCGGCCGGCCGGCCCGGCAGGCCGGGCAGAGCGGCGATATGCCCCGTATTTCGCACCCGATGGTGGGGTTGACCGCCACGGCGTCGCCAGTGGCAAACCCCTGAACACCGGCGCCAGCCTCCACGATGCGGCCCACAAACTCATGGCCCATGATGCAGGGAAAAGAGGTAAAGGGCTGGGCGCTGGGTGAATCGTGCAGCATGATCAGGTTTAAATCGCTGCCGCAGAGTCCGCAATAACAGGTTTGAATTTTCACCCAGTCGGCACCGGGCAGGGAGGGTTCAGGAATGTCCACCAGCCGGACGGTACGGCCGGGGCCCCGGTAAAAGGAGGTCTTTCCGAACAGGGCCGCGCAGGTCCTGGCCGCGGCAAACCGCAAAGGAGAGATGTTGAGTTCAAGTGCCCGCATACGCCTCCTTACCTGGCAAGAGTCGTTTCTGAATGCAAAGAAAATATGAAATAAGATTCATATTGTCAAGAAATTTTTTTGCAATAACAATAATTTTAGTGTATATAAAAAATGAACTTTAATTCATTTTAGTCTTACACCCGGATTGCAAAACAGGAAAATCAATATCATGAGCACGGTCAGGATTCCCAGGCAGCAGCGAAGCCTGGAAACAAAGAAAAAAATTGAGAAGGCGGCCCTTTTTCTGTTTTCCAGAAAAGGGATTCACGGCACCAACTCAAAAGAAATAGCCCAGAAGGCCGGGGTTTCCACCGGCAGCTTCTATGCCTATTTTAAAAACAAAAAGCAGCTCCTGCTGGAGATTCTGGAAACCTTTCTTAATCAGACCTACGCGGTCATCTGGAAAGACCTGGGCACTTATGCGACAGACGCCCTGACCCGTGACAACGTTCAATCCATCATCACCAATGTATTTGCCGCCTACGATATAGCCCCCCGGTTTTTGAGCCAGACCCATGCCCTGAGGTACTCGGATCCGGACATCAACCGTGTCTATGAACGGGAGCGACGCCGGGAGGTGGAGCAGATCATGGCCCTGATTGAAGCCAACAAAGACCGGCTTCGAATACGGGACCCCTATGCCGCAGCCATCATCGCACACAACACCGTGGAACACGCGGCCCACACCGCCAAGTTCATCGGCCCGGAGATCGAAGAATCCCGCCTGATAGAGTCCCTGGCCGACATCATCTACACCTTCTTTTCAACCCGGATAAACACCGGCAGTAAGTAAGCCCGGCATCCTGCCCCCCGCCGAATCGGGGTAAAGACCACTTCTGGTTTACTAAAGACCGGGTCTTCATGGGCGGTTATACGGACGGCAGGCATGGGCTTTCTTCTTGACAAGATTTCAGCGCTTTGCCATAACCATAGGGCACAATGTGCGGTTTCTGTCCCCCTTCAGCCGGTTGGCGCAGTCAGGCGAAAGGCAAGTCCTTCAACATACCCACATGGAGTTTTCCCATGGAAAAATTTCGCGGCACCATTCTGCATCACCCCCCTTCCCACTGCTTTGACAACTCGGTGGAGTCCATCAAGGCCGACCTGACTGAAAAACTCTTTTCCATGCGGGCCAAATTTCCCGAAGTGGCCACCCTTAACGACTATTACCTGGCCCTCTCCTACGTGGTGCGGGACCGGGTGCTGCACCGTTGGATTCACAGCGCCCACACCTACTTTCAACAGGCCAGCCGCACCGTGGTCTACCTGTCCGCCGAGTACCTGATGGGGCCCCAGCTGGGAAACAACATCCTCAACCTGGGCATTCGCAAACAGGTGGAACAGGCCGTGGCCGAGATGGGGCTCTCCCTGGAAGACCTGCTGGAACAGGAGGAGGAGCCGGGCCTTGGCAACGGCGGCCTGGGAAGGCTGGCGGCCTGCTACCTGGATTCCCTGGCCACGCTCCAGATTCCGGCCTTTGGCTACGGCATCCGCTACGAGTTCGGCATCTTCGACCAGCAGATAAAGGACGGCTGGCAGGTGGAGGTCACGGACCGGTGGCTGAGACTGGGCAACCCCTGGGAGGTGCCTCACCCGGAACGCCGCTATGAAGTCAGGTTCGGGGGGCACACCGAGGCCGGTTACGATGCCCAGGGCCGGTACCGGGTGCGGTGGGTGCCGGAACGCTCGGTGATGGGCACGCCCTTTGACACGCCGGTGCTGGGCTACGGGGTTGGAAACGCCATCATTCTGCGGCTGTGGCAGGCCGAGGCCAGGGAATCTTTTGACTTCCAGGCATTTAACCTGGGCAACTACTACAAGGCCGTGGACGACAAGGTGATGTCGGAAAACATCACCAAGGTGCTCTACCCCAACGATGAGCCGGAAGCCGGCCGGCGGCTGCGCCTGGAGCAGCAGTATTTTTTCGTGGCCTGTTCCCTGGCCGACATGTTGCGCATCTTTTTCCAGCGGGACACCGATCTGGACCGGCTGCCGGACAAGTTCGTGGTACAGCTCAACGATACCCACCCGGCCGTGGCCGTGGCCGAAATGATGCGGCTTTTGATCGACGACAACGGCCTGGAGTGGGACCGGGCATGGAAAATCACCACCGGGGTTTTTGCCTACACCAACCACACCCTGCTGCCCGAGGCACTGGAAACCTGGAATGTGGACCTGTTCGGCAAGGTGCTGCCCCGGCACCTGGAGATCATCTACGAGATCAACCACCGATTTCTGATGGAGGTCAACCGGTTCTTCCCCGGCGATGCCGGGCGTCTTTCCCGCATGTCCCTGTTCTCCGAGGCCGGTGAAAAACGGGTGCGCATGGCCAACCTGGCCTGCGTGGGCAGCCGGGCCATCAACGGCGTGGCGGCCCTTCACACCGACCTGCTCAAGCAGACGGTGTTAAAGGACTTTCACGAACTGTGGCCGGAAAAGTTTTCCAACAAGACCAACGGTGTCACGCCCCGGCGGTTTATGGCCCTGGCCAACCCCGGCCTTGCCGACCTGATCACCCAGTCCATCGGCGCCACCTGGCTGAGGGACATGGACCGGTTAAAAGGACTTGAGCCCTTTGCCCGGGACAACGCGTTTCGCGACCAGTGGGCCGAAGTCAAGCACCAATGCAAGGTCCGGCTGGCCGCCATGATCCGGAAAAAGACCGGGATGGCGGTGGACCCGGACACGCTGTTTGACATCCAGGTCAAGCGGATTCACGAATACAAACGCCAGCACCTCAACGTGCTCAACATCATCACCCACTACCGCCGTCTCAAGCAGGGGCTGGACATGGACGCGCCGGCCCGCACCTTTATCTTCGGCGGCAAGGCGGCCCCCGGCTATGTGCTGGCCAAGCTGATGATCCGGCTGATTACCGGTGTGGCCGACGTGGTCAACCACGATCCTGACATCAACGGCCGCATCAAGGTGGTCTTCTACCCGGACTTTAACGTGAAAAATGCCCAGCACATCTACCCGGCCGCCGACCTGTCCGAGCAGATTTCCACAGCTGGCAAGGAGGCGTCGGGTACCGGTAATATGAAGTTTGCCTTAAACGGAGCACTGACCATCGGTACCCTGGACGGGGCCAACGTGGAAATTTGCCAGGCCGTGGGGCCGGAAAACTTTTTCCTTTTCGGCCTGACCGCGGACCAGGTGGCCGCCACCCGGCAGGCCGGGTACCGGCCGTGTGACGTGTATGATGGAAACGAAGAGCTGCGGGCCGCCATGGGCATGATCTCCGGCGGCCTTTTTTCCGGCGGCGATCCCGGCATGTTCGCCCCGCTGATCGACTCCCTGTTAAACGAGGACCGGTTCATGGTGCTGGCCGATTATGCCGCCTATGTGCAGTGCCAGGAGCAGGTGGGCCGGGCCTTTCTGAAGCCGGACCACTGGCACGCCATGTCGATTCTCAACGTGGCCCGCATGGGTATGTTCTCATCGGACCGGTCCATTGCCGAGTACTGCCGGGACATCTGGCACGTGGAGCCGGTGCCCGTGGTGGTGCCGGACGAGACCTGCGACATCGACTGACCCGAGCTGCCGGGCCGGACATTTCAAAGAGACGCCACATGACCCACCGCATTCTTATTATTGATGATGACAAAGCCCTTCAGGCGCTGCTGCGCGACTATTTTGAGGAAAGCCATCTGGAGGTGGCGTTCGCGCTGACGGGCCTGGATGGAATAAAAAGCGTGGCCGCCGGTACGCCCTGCGATATTGTTGTGCTTGATATCATGCTGCCGGACATCGACGGATTTGAGACACTGAAAAAAATCCGGGCGATCTCCCAGGTGCCGGTGATCATGCTCACCGCCAGAGAGGACCAGGCCGATCGCATTATCGGCCTTGAGCTGGGGGCGGATGATTATATGCACAAGCCCTTCAACCCCCGGGAACTGCTGGCCCGAATAAAAGCGGTGTTGCGGCGGGCAACGGCAAGCGCGGAAGCGGCCCCGGTATCATCCCCCTCCGCCTGCGCCATGGTGTTCGGCTCGGTTGAGATCGACTTTGCCGGCCGCGTATTGCGCAAGTCCGGCAGGGAGATTGCCATGACAGGGGTGGAGACCGATATCCTCAACGCCCTTATTTCACATAAAGGGACCCCGCTCACCCGGGACCGTCTGCTGGACCTTGCCAGCGGGCGTGACTTTGAAACCTTTGACCGCTCCATTGACGTGCATATCAGCCGCATTCGAAAAAAGCTGGAGGATGACCCCTCCGCGCCCCGCTATATCAAAACCGTATGGGGGAAAGGGTATATGTGGGCCGAGTAAAATAGCCGGACAGAGCCCAACCCTTTGCACTGCCCCCCTCACTCTTCCCCTTTCCGCTGATCAAGCCCCCTGCTTACGAAATCTTTACATTTACCTCCCTTTTTTTACATTTCCCGACATATTTTCGTTACACAAACCTGCTATAAACTTTCATGGGTCCGGCAAGCCAGATAAGTACCCGGACCACGGGAGCCATCATGAGCGACAGACTGTACACAAGAATAGCCATCAACTTTATCATGCTGCTGGCCGCGGCAATGGTCGCCGTCACCCTCTGGTTTTATATCACCGTGGGCAGGCCGGTGGCCCGTGACGTGCATACCATGCTCAGAAGCCACAATGGCTTTATCGGGTCCATGGTGGAGACCTGTATTAAAAGCAACGCCCCGGAAGAAGACTTCCTGAATTTTTTTCAACTGGTGTCTGGCCGGTTGGGGGTGGAGACGGCGCTTTTGAATGCCGCCGGCGAGCCCATTCTTGCCTCAGATGCTCTTGCGAAAAAGCGCCTTGAACTGCCTGAAAGGTGGGTCGCTGATGTCAGGCAGAAGGGACTGTTTGTACAGAGCAGCCACTCCGGCAAGCCGGTGGTGTACGTGACACCCCTCCACGGGCCGGGCAACGATCCGCTCTACCTGTATTCGGCCCGCCACTTTTCCACACACAAGCATCATGTCGCGTTTCTGGCGGGGCTTCTGGTGATCGGCGCTGTTCTTGCCGGGGCGGTCTATCCTTTGTCCAAGAGCATCACCCGGCCGCTGTCTGACCTCACCCGGGGGCTTGAAAAAATGAGCGCCGGCGATTTTAACGCGGTCCCGGCGTATGCCCGCAAGGATGAGATCGGCACCCTGTTTCGGGTGTTTCGCGAAATGAGCCTGTCGGTGGATGCCATGATCCGGTCCAGCAAACAGCTGCTGGCCGACATATCCCATGAACTGTGCTCCCCCCTGACCCGGATTCGCCTGGGCACGGAGCTGTTGCACAAACATGTTTCCGGCGACAGGGCGGCGAACTATCTTAAAGGCATTGAAACAGAAATTGTTTCCATGGACCGGCTGGTGGCCAACATGGCCGCCTACTCAGGAATGAACCTGCCGGGGTTTACTCCTTCCATGGGCCGTATATCCCCCTGGCGCCTTGTCGCCGGTGTGCATGAGCGGTACCTGCCGGTGGCCGAGGTCCAAAACATTCATCTGGCCGCCGACGGTGACCGGGAATTGCCGGAAATAGAAGGCGACCGGGAACTGCTGACCCAGGTCTTTGTCAATCTTCTGGATAATGCCTTTCGCCATACACCGGCGGGCGGCACGATAACAATCGGCGCGGAGAATGCGGGAGACCGCGTGCGTTTTTTTGTCTCAGACACGGGGCCCGGTGTGCCCGAGGCAGACCGGGAGCGGATTTTTGAGCCCCTGTACCGGGTGGACCCCTCCCGGAACAGCGAAACCGGCGGCGCAGGCCTGGGACTGGCCATTGCCAGGAAAATCGTGACCCTTCATATGGGGGACATTGACTGCGCGAGGGAAAACGGGATTACCCGATTTGGTTTTCGTATCAAAAAACAAAAAGGATGAAACCAATGGAAAAGGAGACGAGAAGAAACGTGTTAAGGGTGGTGTCTGTAGTGCTGGCTATTCTGGGTGTCTTGACCATGCTGCCATACAGCCGAGCGCAGGACTTTTCAATATTCGGATATAAGGCGTTATGCCCGTTCGCGCCGATCAGTACGATCCTTATTATATATGTTGCGGCAACGATTCACCGGTATCTGGGAAATACCGGGCGTCGCATGTCGTAAAAATCAAACAGAAAGGAGTCAAATGGCCATGATCAAAAAAAGTTTTTTGGTTCTGATGATGTGCGGTTTTCTTTTAACAGGATGTTCAACAACAGGGGAAAAGTCGATGGAAACGATGGACTACAGTGAGCTGGGTGGCACAATGTCCACCCTGACAGTACAGAACATGGAGGGCCAGGCCGTGGCCCTTGAAACGATCTGGGAAACCCGCCGGGTGGTGCTGGTGTTTTTGCGCCACTTTGGGTGAATGTTTGCCCGTCAGCAGGCTGCTGACCTTATGAACGTGAAGAAACAGCTCGATGAGATGGGTGTGGCACTGGTGGCGGTGGGCAGTGGCACACCGGAGCAGGCCCGCGTGTTTATCGAAAAGTTCAAATTTGAGGGAGAAGTGTACCTGGATCCGTCCCTTGCCGCTTACAACGCCTTTAGACTGAAACGCGGGTTCTGGCGAACCCTTGGCCCGTGCTCCATCGGACGGGGATTTAAGACAATGTTCCGGGGCTTTCACCAGGGACGCAAGGCCGGCGATCTCTGGCAGCAGGGCGGCCTTTTTGTGATGGGCCCGGGCAACCAGGTGGTCTTTGCCCACCGGAACGGCAGGGCCGGAAAGCAGGCCGACCTGAATATTGTGCTTAAGGCCGCGGCCGAACCGGGCATACCCATAGAACCGGCTGTTCAATAGCGTCACCCGGCCCGGTCTGAATAGCAGACCGGGCCGTTTCTCCCCCCCCCCCCCACTTCCTTGCTAACCCCTCTGTTTCAGATCAACACATTCCGCATGTTCACTGTTTCTGCTTTCTGTGGTAATATCCCCCCCATCACTTTTCACCCGGGGTGAAAAGCCGACAATAGTGTCTAAAACCAAAAACCGTTACGGAGGCGTGTGTGAAACATTTTTTTGGTGTTCTGTTTTTTCTTCTGTTTATCTCCCATACAACGCTTTTGCATGCCGATATTGAAAGCGACTGGGTGCTGACCAACGAAAGCAACAATATCAAAACCTACCAGCGGGTGTATCCGGGCAGCAAGCTGCTCCAGTTCAAGGCCATCTGCGTTATTGACGCCCGGGCGGAAAACTTCGGCCAGGTGCTGCGGGACCTGGAGGCCATGCCCCTGTGGATGGACATGTGCGAAAAGGCCACCCTGATCAGCGAAATTGATGAAAACAACCGGACCCTTCATATTCTTCTGGACCTGCCGGTTGTCAAGAACCGGGACCTGGTGGTCAAAACCGACACCGTTTACGACCTTGACAGGGCGCGCGGCATTGTGGACCTGAGCATGGTGAAGGATTCGGGTATTGCCGTACCAAGAGGCGTTGTGCGCCTGGAAGACTTTTCCGGCTCCTATGTGTTTGAGTATATCACCCGTGAAAAGACCGGACTGATTTATACATACTACGCGGATCCGGGCGGCCTGCTGCCGGCCTTTCTGGTAAATTTCGTGGGAAAACACATGCTGTACAATACTTTTCAGAACCTGGGCCGCATGGTGCAGACCGACAAATACGTGGAGGCGGCAAAGCACTCAAAAGACCGGCAGCTGTTTGAATCGATCCTGAGTGACCCGCAGCGGGTGAAAACCATTCTCAAAAACCGGCTGATGGAGTATTGCCGCAACGAAACCATCATCGACCGGGCCGTAAACGACCCCAATATTGTGGACCTGCTCATCAATGGGGACGGGGTGATGATGGAGCAGGTCTTCCTCTCCTGGGGGTCCAGGGAGATGCTTGAGAAAGCCATGCAGACCGTTCTTCGCACCCATGCCCGGCAGTACACAACGGACGAAATGATCATCGATAAAATCGCGAACAACCAGGAACTGATTGACGCCATCATTGATGGGGACCAACCCGGCCGGGCCTCTGCCGTTGAGATGATTCAGGCAATGCTGAACTGAATGGAAGGCTTCAAGGGGGATATCTGAAAATTTTTAACCCGGGAAAACGGACAGGTCGTTTTGTAAAGCCAGGGTAAAGTTCATTGACTTATCCAAATCGCAATCGGGATCGGTATCGAAGTGACCGATTGCGAGAACGAGCACGAGCACGACTAAGAGTAAGAGTGCGAGTAAGATAAAAGACCGAAGAGTAACCCAACCCCTTTATAAGGAGGTCCCCCCATGGTCCAGGTTGATGTGGTATGGGCGTATGCCTTTGGCGCCGGTTTTGCCGCCTGCGCGGCCCGGCAGCTCGACAAACAGGAAAAGCCGTTCACTAACAAGTGGTACACCTTTACCCTGCTGTTTCTCTCCATCCTTTTCGCGCCTTCCGGAATTTACCTGCTCTGGCAGTTTGTTCAATGGGAGACCATGCAGGTGGCAACGACTTTTACGGACCTGCCGGCATGGCTGGTCTGCGGCTTCGCGGTGACCAACATCACCCAGGGGATTCTCGGGTTTTACATCACCTGGCTGTTTATCCGCCGGAAAAACTATTACGCGGCCCATGCCAACTGGATGTGGGCCTGGATCCTGTTCTGGTTTATCCTGGTGTGCGGATGGGATACCACCGGGTACCAACGGTTCCTCTATGACGCCTCGGTTCACGACGGCGTGCTGTGGGAGCCGGGCAGGCACATGGGCCTGGCCTTCTTCTGGAAAAGCAATGTATGGTGGACCCTGGTGGGCATGGCCGTGTTTTTCGCGCCCATGCTGATCTACGCGGTTATCAACTTCATACCCGAAGGGGCCCGCCAGGATCCCACGATCCCGGCCGACCGGCTGCCCGGCCCCATTCCCCTGCTGGCCGCTTCCTTCGGCGCCCAGTGGGTCGCCTGCCTGGGCCTGGCCATTGTGGCGGCCCTGATGGTCATGGGGCTGCGCGACCTGACCGGCAGCATCCTGCTGGGATACCTGATCGGCGTGCCGCTTTTTATTGTGCTGGCCCAGTTCCTGCTTTTCCGGCGGGGCATGCCCATGCAGAAGCTCGCCAAAATCCTTTATATCAAGGAACCGGGGGAAGCCTGAAATGCATGTTCTGATCACCGGCGCGGCCAGCGGCATCGGCAGGTATTTCTATAATTCAGAAGGATATATTCCGACTCAGCAACAGCTTCAGTCATGACGTGCGTCAGGATGGATTTCACATGATGGAGAGCTAATATTTGAAAGCCTTAGCGCGCTGGGAGAGACTTTCAAAAGGTTCCAGGCCATGCGCGGCCGGGCCAGGCGGCGATAAAAGATGGAAAACGGCGCGGCCACCGGATCCCCCAGGGCCGAGAGAACGTCTTCCAGAAGGTAGTGGGACTTATACCCGGGCTGGAAATAGTGGACCAGAAGATGGCACCCCGGACAATAGCTGACCACATGCTTTTTGCCGGCCGCAGCCAGGTCCCTGCGCTTGACCGCGGCGGTTGTCACGACGCGCGCGATTCTGCCGTCGTTGAACAAACCGCCGTAACCGCAGCAGAGGGCGTCTTCACGGTTGTGCGGCAGTTCGGAAACGCTCAGGCCGATGGCGGCGGCCAGCCGGCGAACCACCTCCAGATAGGCGGCGCCGTTCTCATACCCGAAACAGGGGTCGGATATGGCCGCGTCGGTTTTTAAAGGACGAGTGACGCGGGCGGAACCGGTTTCGATCCTCTCGAGAAAATATTCATAGATGCTGATGATGGGAAACGGCACTGTCAGGCCGAAAGTTTCCGGCAGGATGCGGGTCAGGACTTTCTGGCAATGGCCGCAGCCCACGATCAGGCGGTCGAAGCGGTTTTCCTTGAGACGGTTGATGAGCCGTTCCCCGATGCGAAAGCCTTCCTCCAACAGCCCGGCCTGAATGGCCCAGACGCCGCAGCAGTCGTCCGGGCCGCCGAACTTGGCCGCGTTGCGCAGGACCTTCGAGCTTTCCACCGCGGCCGGCATCATGCGGTCGGTGCAGCCGACAAAAAGCAGGTCTTTGCTTTTCTTGGGCGCCGCCCAGTCGTTTAAGATTTTTTTGTCGGCCGCGCCAAGGCCCTTATATACATCCCGGAAGAAATTCGCGCTCCACCCTTCCGCAGCCATGCCGTTGATCGCGTAGGCCATGGAAGAGGGAATGCCGCCATCGGCGCGGCGCCTGTATTCAAAGCACTCCCGCATCAGACTGCCGGGCCGGGCGTCATCCGGGCAGCGATAATCGCACTTGCCGCACCGGATGCAGCCGGCCAGTTCCGGAACCCATTGCGGGCCGGCCGTGATTTTCTGCATGACCACCCGGGCCTGTGTTGCCGTAAAATCGCCGTAATGACATCCGGCAAGACATTTTCCGCACTGATTGCAGTTGTCGGCGAGAAAGCCGCGAATAAAAGCCGTCATCCTTAAACAATCCTTCAATTTTTGGAATTCAATAAAATTACAGGAATATGGAAAATGAAAGCAGACTCAGGGCGACTGTCCCTTTTTCATTGCAACCTGGAACTGTCGCCGGGCCTCGCCTTCCTTGGCCAGGACTTCGCGGTTGGTGTCGTCAACCCGCATGAAGTTGTCCCGCCACTCGTCACTGTCCCAGCAGAAAGGCGTCTGGACCGTGGTGCGGGGCGTCCAGGCCGATTCCAGCAGGTCTAAGGCCATTTTCATGATGGCCTGCTGCATGGGAACGTCCCAGGGTTTGCCGCAGGGGTTGCCCAGGGGAAAATCCGTGAACAGGAACCGGGGCACACCGCACTCCTCCACCACGTCCCGGGCGCTGCCCATAATGACGGTGGCAAGGCCGTTTTCCTCCAGGTGCCGGGCGACCAGACTCACGGTCTGGTGGCAGACCGGTCAGAGGGCCGTGAGGATCACGGCATCCACGCCGTCCTCGCGGCACCATTCCAGGATTTGCGGGGCGTGACGGTCGACGGTGCGACTTTTGCTGTAATCGGTGGGAATGCCGTAATAGCGGGCCGAGGCCGACCCGACCCGGCCGGCGGCCACGGCCCCGTTCAACTGGTTTATGGGAAGAAAGC
This sequence comes from Desulfosudis oleivorans Hxd3, assembly GCF_000018405.1. Classification (NCBI taxonomy): domain Bacteria; kingdom Pseudomonadati; phylum Thermodesulfobacteriota; class Desulfobacteria; order Desulfobacterales; family Desulfosudaceae; genus Desulfosudis; species Desulfosudis oleivorans. The sequence continues at coordinate 1,567,374 of NC_009943.1, read as the reverse complement.
TGTTGATGTCCTTTGTGTGGGTGGCCGCTTTGTCCCAGAAAAGCAGGTCGGTGGAAAGACTCTGGGGCGGCGGGTCCATTGGTTCGGCATAGGCGTCGCGCCCGAGCAGCACTTCCATGGTGATGGTGCCGGAGGGGCCGGGCTTTTCCCCGGTGGTCACCAGCCCCACCCGGGACTGGGCCAGCGGCTTTGAAAGCGGCGCAAAGGGCACATCGTCGTAGTGGGGCCAGGCATAGGGCCTGTCATAGCCCTGGGCCGCGTAATACTCCCGGCTGCGGTCGATATAGCTTACAAACGAGCGGTACTGGCGGTGCTTGTACATGAGAGAGACTACCTCTTTCTTTTAAAAGGCGTCAAGACGACCGCCGGTTTTCAACGGCCGCTTCAATGAACTTTTCCAGGGGCGGAGCAAAAAGAGAAAGAAGCGCCTCTTTGACCCATTCTCTGTATTCCTTTGACTGCGGATCCATGCCCAGGGCCTTGCCGTGGTAGGTGGCCGAGCCGACAAAGGCCGTGTGAAGGGCCATCATGGTGTAACTCCACATGGACAGTTCCGGCTGCATGGTGAGGACGCTGATTTTCTCAATAAAGATGGCCTCGATTTCCCGAAAGTAGCGGGTGAAAAAATCAAACCCCGGCGGGTCGGGGTCGATCTTCATGTGGCCGGCGTTCTGGGTCAGCACCTCCATGACATCGGGATGTTCAAACAGGTAATCCAGGGACCGGTCCAGGTAAATCTTCAGGCCTTCCGTGGGCGTCAGGTGTTCCACGCCGTCGATCCATTCCCGGTATGCCGTGACCAGCTCTTCATAAAGCTGCCTCGCCACGGCCCGGAACAGCTCGGCCTTGGTGAAATAGTGGTGAATGATGGAGTAGTCAAACCCGCCCTCCTCTCCGATCATGCGGATGCTGGCGGCGTGGTAGGGATGGCGGGTAAACACCTTTCGGGCGGCGGCGATGATTTTCTGCCGGGTGGCCTCACCTTTGGAGCCGGTCTCTTCCGCGGCGACCGGCACCTTGGGTTTTGCTTTCTTTTTTGTCTGTTTCATGGCCTGAACCTAGACCAACCGTGATTTTCTGTCAACCTGCACCGTCCTTGCCGCAAAGCAATTGCCGCCCCGGCGCCCGTCGCAACTGGCAGGGAGGTTTTTCTTGACACCGGAAAGGGCCCCGTGATAGTTTCTCCACACCTGTGGAAAAATCTTTACCTCAACCACGCAAAAAAGGGGAGACGTAATGAAAAAAACAACAAAATGGGTATCGGTAATATGCGTAGCGCTGTGGGTTGTAGCGCTTTTCTCAGTACAGACATTTGCCATGGGGCCGACCCCGCCGCCGTTAAACCTTACCGATGAACCACCCCGGAATCCGTTTGTGGCAAACTCCCCCTGGCCCATGAGCCATGCCAATCCCTACTGCCAGGCATCATCCCCTTATCCGGGGCCCAAGGCCGTAACCATGGGCACAAAGTCTTCCCTGAACTTCGGCATGCCCGGCCTGATCACCCTGGCCATTTCCGGGGTCTACCCGGACGGCGGGCGCGTTGTGTGGGGCAGTTCCTCCACCGACGTCTTTAAGGCAGACACCTCGCTGAATTACATTCGGGTGATGAAAAAAGAAAATTTATCCATTTCGTCGATCTTTTCCACCGACGAAATTCTTTCCGGCGCCTACACCCTGGTGGACAAAAACAACATTTTCTACATGCCGCGGTTTACCAAAATCTTTGCCTTTGGCGACAGTGTTACCGGAAAACGGTATTCGAAAATCGTGGTCAAGCGGACCTATGAAATTCCCGCGTCCATGCTGGCCGCCCCGGAGGAAAAAATCGTGGGGCTTTCCATGACCTGGGACGGCATGCTGGTGTTTGCCACCAGTCACGGCCTGGTGGGGGCCGTCTCCCGGGATTTTTCCCGCGCTTATTACTACAGCTTCGGACCGGACGAACAGATATCCAACTCTATCGCCTGCGACGAGGACGGCGGCATCTATGTGGTAACCAACCTGAACATGTACCGGGTGCAGTGGACCGGCAACGGGCTGACCACGGACCCGGCCTTTGGCGGGTGGACCGCCGGGTATGAAACCGGCGAGGCCTCGGGCGTGCGCCTGGGCGACGGATCAGGAGCCACGCCCACGCTGATGGGAAGCGGCTCGGACGACCGGTTCGTGGTGATCACCGACGCCCAGCCCGTGATGCACCTGGTTCTTTTCTGGCGCGACAAAATTCCGGCCGACTGGCAGCAGATACCGGGCACAAAGAGCCGGCGCATCGCGGCCCAGGTGCCGGTGACCTTCGGCGACCCCTATGCCACGGACACCCTGTCCGAACAGTCCGTGTGCGTGAGGGGCTATGGCGCCCTGGTGGTCAACAACCAGTTGAAAGTGCCGCTGAGCAACCAGGTGTTCAGCATCCTGCTGTCCGGCGTAAATCTTGTCGCACCCTACGGCGCGGAAAAGTTTGAATGGAACCCTGCCACCAGAACACTGAACAGCGCCTGGGTCAACAGAACGGTGAGCCTGCCCAACGGCATCCCGTCCATGAGCCAGGCCACCAACCTGATATATGATGTCGGCCAGAACTGGCTGGGGGTGTGGACCTTTGAGGCGCTGAACTGGACCACCGGCAAATCGGTATTCAGTTACGTCTATGGCGCCACACCGGCCTGCAACAGCGCCTATGCCGCCACTGAAATCGGCATGGACGGCGCCCTCTACAGCGGAACGATGCTGGGCATGGTGCGAATGGCGCCCTGACCGGACCATATCGGAATTTCAAACGCCGGGCGAACCCGCAACAGGGGGTCGCCCGGTTTTTTTTCACAAAGGCCACCCTTCCGGGCAAAAAAGAAGTGCCGACATCCGCCCCTGGAAAACAGAAAAAACCCCGGCACCGAAATCATAAACCGGGGCTCACAGACCCAGGAATGGAAGCATTTTACGTTAATTTTATATCAAGAAATTTAACCCTTCGGACGAACCGTTTTAGCCGCATCTGCTGTGTCGCGATCAAACCAACCCATGAAATATCCGGGTTAACCGCATTTGTTTTTACTCGTTTTTACATGAAGCCACGGTTTGGGCAATCGCAAAAATTTTTTGGGTCTGCTCCTTGGGAATGAGCTCGTTTTCCATCTGATCGGTAAGGGACTTGAGGGCATACCACTGACCTGAAGAAGCGGTCACCACTTCCAATGCACCATCATCACGCACCACCGCGCCACAGCCCGAGGCCCAGAAAAACATGCGTTTGTCAATTTTCCCCTTAACCTTTTCACCGCGTCCGAAAAACACAATCTTTTCGTCCACGCCGATTTTCCGCAACAGGGTAAAGTTAAGACGCACCGAAACCCCGCCGTTGGCAAAAGCGAGAAAACCGCCCCACCCCATGGTTTCATCCAGTACGGCGAGCTGAGTGATGGGGTGCAGCCAGCCCTTCCGGCTGAAGCGATGGATGGTCTCCGGATCTTCGGTATTAAACCCGGAAAAAGCACAGGCAATACTGCCATGCGGACTTTCCCATAGATGAAACTGCCGTTTCAGCCCCGGCGCCGAACGGTTGACCCCGCAGACAAAACAGTTCAGATAGTACGGGATGTGCTCGAGCCTGCCGGACAGACGGGAAAAGTTTTCCGGGATATATTCTCTGAAGCCATCCTCCGGCTCCGGGTTTTCCACTCCACACCCGATTTCAGCTGTAATATAGGGAGTTTCTGATCCTTCAGGGATGACGCGGCCGGATATACCGGACCCGGTGGGGACCGCCTCCACGGTGACCGCATCGCCGACTCTCACCTCACTGCCCCCCATGCGAAAACTGCACTGAACCGGGTATTTGAGATCGTTGTCGCATGTGCAATGAGCAAAGTCATTGGCCAGTTCAACAATCGCGCCCATGCCGATGCCGCCATGGGGAATACCGACCCACCCTTCTTTGCTGGCATCCATCACCATCGGCACAGATCGTTTCTCATCCTCCATAATGAGATCCGCCTCGTCAAACAAAAACCTGTGGACAAAATCATTCTGCATAATCGAAAAGGCCTCTCGCCCGATATGATGTTTTTTAACCCGGATAGTTCATAAAATATCCGGGTTAGACCATAATCGCTGCTTGCCGGAAAATCAAGCATTGGGAAAATGATGTTGTGGAAAAGATCAGCACCGGCAGCGACCCGGTAAAGAAACATCAACATGATTCCTTGATTTATTAACGTTTTTAGTGTTTTCTATCTCATGTCACAACAGAAAAAGGGAGGGAAAATGAAAAAACCGGATACCACAGAAAAAGCCCCTGCATGTGCGGGCTGCCCGCCCGACCCGCCCTGGCCGAAATATGTCGCCTTTATCACATTCCTGCCCTGGCCGGTGATTGTGGGCATGGCCCTTTATATCCTGTGGCATACCAGCCGGGTCATGCTGGACGTCTGGCTGACGGCCTTCTTCCTGTTTTTTGTTCCCCTGCGCTACCTGATCTGCGCGCCCTGCCCTTACTACGGGAAAAACTGCTCCACCATCATGGGCCGGCTGGTGCCCCTGATGTTTGCGCAGCGGCCGGGCACGCCCCTGGCCATCGGCCTCTGGCTGGACATTGTCTCCTTTGCGGTCCTCTCGATCATTCCCCTGCCCTATGCCTGGCGGCTGGGCGGGGCACCCCTGACAGGGCTGTGGCTGGCTGTGTTCGCAACCGCGCTTGTATCTCTGGGGGCACTCGGCTGCCGCTACTGCCCGTTTACCTACTGCCCCATCGGCAGAGCCTCCAGAGGACTGGCCGGACTCATGAGGCCGCAGCAACAGGTCACCCCTGAGGAAAAAAACAGCCGGAAACAATAGAACCGCTTTTCAAGAATATGCTTTTGGCCGGTGAAAAAAATGAATGTTCCTGAATCCCTGCTTGAGGTCCGCGAATATAATAATGAGGGCTACCGGCCCGTGGTCGATTATCAAAGCTGGCGGGTGGCCATATTAAACTACAGCGACGACCTGCTGCCGGAAAACCTTGCCTCCATGCAGCGCCACAACGAGACCGACGAGGTGTTTGTGCTGCTGGCCGGCCGCTGTATCCTGTTTATCGGCGAGGGTGAAGACACAGTGACAACAGTATTCGCGGAAGACATGGCGCCTTTAAAGGTTTACAACGTCAAAAAGGCGGTATGGCACACCCACACCCTGAGCAAAGACGCCAGATTGCTGGTCGTGGAAAACCGGGATACCACTTTTGACAACTCCCCCTTCTGCCCGCTGAACAGCGACCAGCGCCAGACAATTGTCGACATGACACGGACGTTGTGGGGTGCCCAATAAACAACTGCAGGACCGGAAACCGTATATCAAAACAGGAGGTTAATAATGGAATACAAGACCACCGTTGCCATTGTCCGGACCGCCGATTATGAAGGTCTTGATGCGGCGGTCGCCGAGGCCCTCTCCCTGATCGGGGCAGACCGTTACATCGCGCCCGACGACACTGTTCTGTTCAAACCCAACCTGCTGATGAGAATCCGCAACGCCTGCACGGAAGCCGACTTTCTTGCCGCCGTGGCCCGGTTTATCCGGCCGCTCAACGCCAACCTGAAGGCGGGCGACTCGCCGGGCCAGTTTCGGCACCGGGCCGCCAGCGTCATGCGTGGTGTGGGCATGGACGCCGTGCTGGAAGCAGAAAAAATCGCCTATGCCGAATTTGAGTCGGGCGGGGTGCTGGTAGAAAACCCTAAAGCCCGCCACATGAAGCGGTTTCACATCGCCAAACCCGTGGTGGAGGCGGACTGCATCGTCAACCTGTGCCGGCCCAAGTCCCACATTGAGGCCGCCTACACCGGGGCCGTGAAAAACTACTGGGGGATCATTCCCGGCGGGGAAAAGGCCCGGTGCCACCTGCACGGCAGAAACCCGGCCGAGTTCGGCCATGTGCTGGCCGACAACTACGAGGCTTTTCTGGCCCAGGGCAAAAAACGGATCGTGGTGATGGATGCCCGAAAACTCATGGAAGGCCCGGGCGGCCCGGCCAACGGGTTCATGCGGCCCGTGGGACTGGTGCTGGCCGGGTATGACGAGGCGGCCGTGGACATGGTGATGCTGGCCATCGGCCGCATTGACGGGGTTCGGGCCGTTCCCCACCTGGCCGCATGCCGCGAACGGGGACTGGGCGTCACAGACATGGATGAAATCGAGATCAAGGGGCTTTCCATTGAGACGGTACAACTGAAACGCAAGGCGGGCATCACCTCCACCACCACGGCCAGCCTGTTGAACAATTTTATCGCCCGGACCGTGATTTACAAGTACATGCGACGCATGCCGGTGCTGAAGAAAAAAGAAACCTGCGTGATGTGCGGGGACTGTTTTAACATCTGCCCCAACCGGGCCATTGTGTGGGAAAAACAGCAGACCCCGGTGTTTGAAAAGGAAAAATGCGTCAGCTGCCTGTGCTGCGTGGAGTGCTGCCCCCAGCAGGCACTGGAGGCAAGTCCTGCCGGCCTTTCCGGATTTTTTCTCAAATACCCGGAGATCACGCCGCCCCACCCCGAACAGACCACATGACGTCCACGCAAACCGGGCGGCCACGGATTCTCCGCGCCGCCCGGTAAAAAACAAAAACAGTTTTACAGGTCCGTTACTTGGAAATATCCATTTTCTTGGGTTCGCAGAGCAGCGGTGCGTTAATGGCGGTTTTGCCGCACTTTTCGCATGAATACCGGTCGTTGTTCACCCGGTTGTGGCAGCTCTGGGGCGGAGGCAGGTCCTTGGATCCGCACCAGTCCGCTTTTTTAAGCCGTCCAACGGGGTTGCAGATATTGTTCGCATCAAGGGCAACAGCGCCGCAGTTGCCGCAGCAAAACGCCACGGTCTCCTTTGGCAGGGGAACATGCTGGGTCTTGCTTGAATCCGCCATCTATACCATCTCCTTTTTGAATCGTTAAACAGGCAATAAATATCAAATCCCGGTGTTTATGCCCACCGTCTATAGCAAGATCAACACAGGGTGTCAACGCTTTTCCGGGAACAGGGCCAGCACCTGGTCCCTGCCGGCGCCGCACACGCCCCGCTCGGTTATAAAACCGGTGACCAGGCGGGCCGGGGTGACGTCAAAGGCGTAGTTGGCGGCCCGGCTGTTCTCCGGCACGATGCGCACCTTTTCCACCCGGCCGTCGGGGCACAGTCCTTCCACGCAGCGCACCTCGTCGGGGTTCCGTTCCTCTATTGGAATCTGGGCCAGGCCGTCGGTCATCTCCCAGTCAAAGGTGCTGGAGGGCAGGGCCACATAAAAGGGAATGTTGTTGTCCCGGGCCGCCAGGGCCTTGAGATAGGTGCCGACCTTGTTGGCCACGTCGCCGGTGTAAGTGGAGCGGTCGGTGCCCACGATCACCATGTCCACCATGCCGTGCTGCATCAGGTGGCCCCCGGCGTTGTCCGTGATCACGGTATGGGCAACGCCCCGCTGGCCCAGCTCCCAGGCGGTAAGCCGGGCCCCCTGGTTTAAGGGCCTTGTCTCGTCCACCCAGACGTGAATATCGATTCGCTTTTCAAAGGCTTTATAGATGGGGGCCGTGGCCGTGCCATGCTCCACGCAGGCCAGCCACCCGGCATTGCAGTGGGTCAGGACGTTTACGGTTTTACCGCCTTTTTGACGGCTGATGGTCTCGATCAGGCCAACCCCGTGCACGCCGATTCTCCGGCAGTTGTCCACCTCTTCTTCGGCAATGGCCGACGCCTCTGCCAGGGCCGCGGCCAGGCAGTCGGCCGGCAGGGTTTTGGAAAATACGGCGGCGCACACACGGTCCACGCCCCAGGCGAGATTTACCGCCGTGGGCCGGGCCTCTTTGATCCGCAGGCACTCTTTTCTGACCTGCGCCTCAAAATCACCGCGCTCCAGGGCGTTCTGAACGGCAATAAAGACACCAAAGGCCCCGGTCACGCCGATCAGGGGCGCGCCCCGGACCATCATCTCACCAATCGCCTCAATTACCTGGTCCACCGTGGTCAGGTCCACGATCACCAGGTTATGGGGCAACATTCTCTGGTCAATGATCTGCACCCGCTTTTTATCGTCCGCCAGCCATATGGGCCGGGTGGGGGCCGGGTCTGTTGCTGTCATTTACAGGTTCCTTCCATGACCATGGATATCATAGGGTTTTTCGAAAAAAGCGGCGTCCGGCAAAAACCGGACGCCGCATGGTTATACAACACAACAACCGGTTTTATAAACCGCCAAACCCTTCATCCGGAATATCAAGGGCCGCGGTGCAGGTGGCCTGAATCGCATCAAAGGCCCCCATGGTCTCGTACAGCGCGGTGTGGATGAAAAAGTCAGCGGTCTTGACCTGGCCCTGGTAGAAGGCCGCGTCGCTCTTCTTGGCGTCCTCGATCTTCGGGGCCGCCACAGCGGCCCGCCACAGCAGCATCCAGGCCATGATCACGTCCCCCATGGCATGAAGGAACGGCAGGGAGTGGGCAAAGGCCTCCCTGAGCTTGCCTTCCATGGCAGTGACGCCCAGGTGCATGGCCACTTCGGCCATGCGGTTGGCGACCTTTTCCATCTGCTGGGCCATCGCGCTGGTGGCATCAATCTGTTTGGCCGCCTCAACGGTTTTCTTGATTTCGTCCATGAAGCTGCCGAACACCTTGCCGCCGCCCATGGGCAGCTTGCGGCCCAGCAGGTCCATGGCCTGAACGCCGCTGCACCCCTCGTAGATGGTAGTGATCTTGCAGTCCCGGGTGTACTGCTCCACCAGGTACTCCTTGATGTAGCCGGAGCCGCCCAGCACCTGCATGGCCTGGACACACACCTCGTGGCCCCGGAAGGACAGGTACTCCTTGATCAGGGGGGTGAGCAGTTCGAACAGGCCGGAGTTGCGGCGCCGCTCGGTTTCATCCTCCACGATCTCGGCTTTTGTCCCCGCAACACCGGTATAGTAGAAGAAGCTGCGCATGCCGTCCACGATGGACTTCATCCACAAAAGGTTTCTGCGCACATCCGGATGTTTAATAATCGGCACACCGGGGGCCGCCGGATTTTTGTAATCCATGATATCCCGGCTCTGAATCCGCTCCCTGGCGTAGTTCACCGCGATCAGATAAGCGGCCGACGCATAGGCAAAAGCCTGAAGACCGGTGGCCATGCGGGCCTCGTTCATCATCTCGAACATGATCTTCATGCCCTGCTTTTCCTCACCCAGCAGAAAGCCCACGCACTTGCCCTTGGAACCCAGGCTCATGCTGCACGTGGCGCTGGCATGAATGCCCATCTTTTCCTCGGTACCGGTGCAGACGATGTCGTTGCGCTCGCCCAGGGAACCGTCGTCATTGACCATGAACTTGGGCACGATGAAGATGGAGATGCCTTTGGTGCCGGGATCATGGCCCTCGATGCGGGCCAAAACCGGGTGAATGATGTTTTCCGTGAGGTTCTGCTCGCCGTTGGTGATGAAAATCTTGTTGCCGGTCAGCGAATAGGTGCCGTCCGGGTTCTTGACCGCCGATGTCTCAATGGCGCCCACGTCGGTGCCGGCCTGGGGCTCGGTGAGCAGCATGGTGCCGCCCCATTTACCGGAGACCAGGTTGGGAATATATTTTTTCTTCTGCTCTTCGGTGCCGTGATGCTGAATCATGCCGGCGGTGCTGCATCCCAGGCTGGCATAGGTGAACAGGGGCCAGTTGGCGGCCATGAAATATTCGGTGGCCGCGGCCGACACAAAGGGAGGGGCGCCCTGGCCGCCCATCTCCGGCGGCACCATCAGGTTCTGCCACTCACCCTCCAGGATCAGCTTGCGCAAAGGGACAAAGGATTCCGGCACCGTGACCGTGCCGCTGTCAAACTTCACACCGATCTCATCGCTTTCGGCAAGAGACGGCAGAATCTCCTTGATGGCCAGGGAGCGTGCCTCGTTGATGATCAGGTCGCAGGTCTTCCGGTTGAACTCCGCATACCCGCCCTCCTTGATGAACTTCTCGCCGTCGAGCTGTTCCCAGATGACAAAATCGATGTCCCGCCTGTCTGCCAGTTGCTGTGCCATAGTTGCATAACCTCTCTTATTAATTATGGTTACAAAAATTACGCCCCGCAGGACCTGCCCGCCGTGCGCATTCTAATGAACAAATGTTCAGTGAAATGGTAATATTAGGGCATGCGTTTCGGGGATGTCAAGAATTTAATCCCGGGGCTGCCCTTCTTTGTTAAAATTATGGTGTACAGGATTCAAGGAGACTCGCCCGAAGGGTGAAATTTTTCGACATAAAATTGACATAAAACGCCTCAAATCGTTTATGACAGCTTGTATTTTCAAAAACGCCTGAAATCAATTTCAACACACTGTATCTTATATTAAAATTAGCCAATGTCGAAAAATTCATGAAATATCCGGGTTCAGTGGTGTCCAAAATAGCTCGCAAAAGGACTTTTAAGCTTTATAACCATCTGAATTTACAAATTACGGGAATAGGACTGAAAACCATGTTGCCTCTGGAGAAACAAATTTTTTTATACACCCCATCGGGGCATTAATGGCAGGCCCCGCCCATTGCAGCGCAGCCGAGCGCAAACGCTTTTTTCGGGGAAAAGCGGGCAGGCTGTTTGAGCACCGCGAAGCGGGCGAGTTCCTGCCCGCGCCGAAAAAAGCGTTTGCGCGAGGGCAGCCACGCCTGTGGCGTGGCGAGCCAGAGGCCAAGCTGCGGGGCGCGGTTCTTTTGGTACTTTTCTTGCCGCCAAGAAAAGTACACGGATAAGCAGGATAAGAAAAATAATCTTTGAGAGCACCGCCGTAAATACAATTCGATTTCGATACCGATACCGATAGCGATTTCGATAAACAACCGGAAGACTGTCCTGCCATGATTAAAAACGTTTTTGGACAATAATGATCCGGGTTAGTGTCCATCCATTTAACATGGATGGACACCCTGTGGTGTTTCCAAGCCAGTCCCGCCATGGCGGAATTCCGCAAGATCAAGGGAAACAAGGGCTGATGCGGAGGCGTACTGTTGTACGCCGCACAAGGAAGCCCGCGGTTTGACGCAGAGATTGCGGAAAAGGGCCATTTATGGATGGGAACTGGTTACCACTTGATGCCTCTGAAGATAACCTCAGGCCGAATGTTATCCCGATACGTTTCAACGGCATGAAAAAAAGAGGCCAGCACCTCATCGGTCAGGTAATGGGGTTTTACACCGATGTCCACCAGGCCCTGGTAGGCGGGATTATAGTAGTGTTCTTCGGCCTCTTTGCGGGGGTTTTCAAGGTTCTGAACTTTTACGTCATAACCCAGTTGCCGGCCCACGTTGCACACCCTGTCAGCCAGTTCGTTGACGGAAAAGGTCTCCATGATCTGGTTGAAAATCCGCAGTTCACCGCTTTTGGCCGGGGTCTTTTCAGACATGGCCACGCACTGCAGGGTGTCGTTGATGTTCAGGTAGCCCCTTGTCTGGCCCCCTTTACCGTATACCGTCAGGGGGTAGCCCACCACCGCCTGGGTGACAAAGCGGTTGAGCAGGGTGCCGAATATCTCGTCATAATTAAAAATGGTGCGCAGCCGCTGGTCCCCTTCGGCCTCCGTGGTTTCAAACCCGTAGACCGGGCCCTGCATCAGGTCGGTGATCCGCAGGTTCCACATGCGCACGGCAAACCACATCAGGTCGGTGTCCATGATCTTGGTGGTATGGTAGAGGGAGCTGGCCTGCCGGGGAAACAGAAACCGGTCCTTCCGGCCCTTGTGCTCGATATCAAGCCACCCTTCCTCGATATCAATATTCGGGGTGCCGTATTCGCCCATGGTGCCGATGTGGATCACGTGGGTCTGCCGGGAAAAGTCCCGCAGGGAAAACATCAGGTTGTTGGTAACCAGCAGGTTGTTGGCAATGGTGATGTTTGCATACCGGTAATTGATAAGTGAATAAGGGGCCGACGGCTGCTCGGCGTAATGGAGAACGGTGTCGGGGATTCCGGAAAACTTTTTGTCCACGGCCCAGGCATATTCGGCCCGGCCGTCAAACAGGCCCCGCATGACCTCGGGGTCGGCCAGATCCCCGATCACCACCTTGATCTGACGGCCGGTCTTTTCATGCCAGATGGCGGCCCGCTGGACCAGGGTGGGAACCGGATAGAGCATGCCAACATCCAGCTCTATGCAGGCATTTCTGCGAAAATAGTTGTCCACAACGGTGACATCAGCACCCTGGGCGGAAAAATGCATGGCCGTGGGCCACCCCAGGTAGCCGTCACCGCCGAGAATAAGAATGTGAGACATGGTCCCCTCCTTTTTCGGATCCAGCGCTTTAAAACCGTTTTGCCGGTTGAAACGGTTCGGCCGCTTCGCCTTCGATGAGGTTGTTCTCATACAGAAAAGCCCTAAGCTCGGCCTGGGTCAACGGTGTCTCGTTGGCGGAGTGGTAAGGCCGGTCCACCCTGTCGCTGATCATATCCGCATAGGTGTAATCAATTTCCCGGTAAAGAGAAAGGAACGCAGGCCGCACCACAAAATAGCGGGCCAGCTCCAGACTCCGGCGGGTCTCCTCGTCGGTCATCAACTCTTCGTAGAGTTTTTCGCCGGCCTTGGTGCCGATCACCTCTGTCGTGACCGCTGCCGGATCATGTCCGTACCGGGGGGCCAGATCGTCAATCATCACCCGGGCCAGGTCTTCAATGCGGATCACCGGCATCTTGGTGACAAACACCTCCCCGCCCCTGGCGATATCCGCGGAATCAATGACCAGTTGCACGGCCTGGCGAATGCTCATGATAAACCGGGTCATGTCCGGATCGGTGAGGGTCACGGGCCCGCCTTTTCGAATCTGTTCGCGAAAGATGGGAATCACCGAACCCCGGGAGCCCAGCACATTGCCGAACCGGGTGGCGGCAAACACGGTTTTGCCGGACCGCAGGTTGCTGTTGGCCGCTGTCATGAGCCGCTCGCCCATCAGCTTGGAGGTGCCCATCACGTTGGTGGGGTTGACCGCCTTGTCGGAGCTGGTGAACACCACCGTTCGGACCCTGTTTTCAACAGCGGCCCACACCACGTTCTGAACCCCGTGAATATTGGTCTGCACCGCCTCAAAGGGCGATACCTCGCACAGCTCCACGTGTTTAAACGCCGCTGTGTGAAACACGATGTCGATGCCGGAGAAAAGCCGCTTCAGCCGGGCCTCGTCCCGAACATCGGCCAGAAAGAACCGGGCCGGCCGGCCGGCAAACCGCTGCTGGGCAAAAAAAAGCTCACTTTCGTTGTTGTCAATGCCAACCAGTTCGCCAACGCCGTAGACCTCCAGCAGCTGGCGGACCAGCTCGCTGCCCACAGTACCGCAACACCCGGTAACCAGCACACGTCTGTCTGAGAATGCGTTCATGACCGTTCCCGTGAAATTAGATTTGCTTGGTTTTTGATACGCCTGTCCACCCCGCCCCATATTACCGAAAAGACCCCGACAGCCGCCGCCGCATACAACAGGCCGGCCCCGGCAAGCATCCAGATGCAGAGGCCCACAGCCAGTTGGACCATACCATATCCCGCGGAGACCTTCCAGTGGGCCACGCCCAGTTCGTTGGCCAGCACCTGGTATAAATGCCGGCGATGGGCATGGGTGATTTTCTCGCCGGCCTTCACCCGTTCGACCAGGGTAAACAGCTCGTCGGCATAAAACGGAAACAGGAAACCGGCACAGGCCACAAACTCGGCCGGTGATGCGGAAAAGGCCACCACCAGGGCCGCAAATACAAACCCCAGCAGAACGCTGCCCACGTCCCCCATGAAAACCTGAGCGCCGGGAATGTTAAAGGGCAGAAACCCGGCACAGGCAAAGACCATTCCCAGGCTGGCACACCATAACGCATCCGGTTTTCCGGCCATGTAGCCATAAGCCGCCAGCAGACCGAACCCCACCATGCCGGTGATGGCGGCAATGCCGTTGATCCCGTCCATGAAGTTGTAGTAGTTGGCCGTGCCCGCCACAAACACCGCGTAAAAAAGCGCCAGCCCGATGAACGCGCCGAAAGAAAGGGAATCGAACCCCGGAATGGCGCAGGCCGCCAGGAACAGACCGGCGGCAAGAAACTGGATCCCCAGCCGCCACTTTATACCCATCTCCCGCCGGTCGTTTAAAAAGCTGGCGCCAGACACCACCACGGCCGGTATCCAAAAGCCGGCAGGCACGCCAACCCCAAGGCTGCACAAAACAAACGCCGCCAGCAGACCGATACCGCCTCCTTTAGGGGTGGTTTGCGAATGGGAGCTTCTGTGGCCGGGCCGGTCCAGCAGGGCCAGGCGGTGGCCCCATCGCACCACCGCCCACGCTCCGGCAGCCCCCAGCAGCAGGGATGCCGCGTATGTCCAGAAGCTACCGATTGTCATCTAAATTCCCATCCTGGGCCTCTTATGAAATCCCTGGAACCGGGGTATCCATATGACGGCTGACGCCATCATCCAGAGCCGAAATAGTGGCGGCGACATAGTGACTGCTGTGGAGCAAGAACCGTTTTTCCACAAGATGCCACATGGCGATTGCGCCGACAGCCGTGGTTGCGGTCACGGTGGCCAGAAACAACCACGGAGAGCCATGGAACCAGCCGAAATAAAAAATCAATTGAATGATCGGAAAATGTATAATGTAAACACCGTAGGAAAAATCGCCATACTTCCCAAAATTACCCACATAAAAAAAGAGCCCGAAAAAAACAACCACCGTGGCAAGGGCCAACGGCTCAAGAAGCGGCAGGGCGTAAACCTTATCCACGACAAGAGCTGCGGCTGCCGCTGCGACAAAATATCTGGCCCGTTGCTCAAAAGCAGGAAGATAATAATACAAAAAACCACCTGCCACAAAATAGGAAAGCTGCCCCGGCAGTTGACGGCCCAGTTCGTTGTACATGGCTATGCCGGTGTGGTGGGCCATCCGGGCACACCCCAAGGCATAACCCACTGATGCACAATAAAGCAGCACAAGAATGGGAAAGTAACCGAACCGGCGGAACAGAAACACAAGGAAGGGAACCGCCATGTAAAACATCACTTCAATCTTGAGGGTCCACAACGCCCCGTTAACGGCCGTTACCCGGTTGGTGGCAAAAACACCTGGCAGTGTGTGCTCCAGAAAGTTCAAGAAGGTAAGATTGGCAAAAAGATACTTGACCCATGCAAGTGAAAAATAGTCTCCAATGCTTCTGGAACTGGCCGCTATCAGGCCGATGGCGCATAACAGGACTACCGTTCCGTAAGCGGGATAAATTCGCCTCACGCGTTTAACGGCATAGGAACGCATAGAGGCGGAACGTTCAAAACTCATAAAAATCAAAAACCCGCTGATCACGAAAAAGCCCTTTACCGCCACCTCCGATGACAGATACCGCGTAACGGTCATCAACTCCGGATATCCGGAAAGCTTATAAACGTGCACCAGGCAAACCGTTCCGGCGAACAGCAGACGAAGCAAATCAAAATTATTTTTTCTCAACCGATAACTGCTCTGTTGCAATGAATATGCCCTCCGATCAGTGGTCATCACCGGCCCGGATGCTTCATGAAATGTGACAGATTAACGCCCATAAAGATACCACTCAACCATTTTTTGGATCCCCTCATCCACGGAGATAGGCGGCGTCCATCCAAGCACCCGCCGAATTTTTTGGGAGTCCACCACCAGCGATCCCCACAACCGGTCATACAGCTTTGATTTTCCGGCCGCATGCAGCACGGTCCCCATAAGTGAGACCGGAACCGGAAAGAGCCGGGCCGGTTTCCGCATATAATGTGCAATCCGACTGACCAGATCGGCAGTGGATAAGTCCTCGCCGTCA
This sequence comes from Desulfosudis oleivorans Hxd3, assembly GCF_000018405.1. Taxonomy (NCBI): domain Bacteria; kingdom Pseudomonadati; phylum Thermodesulfobacteriota; class Desulfobacteria; order Desulfobacterales; family Desulfosudaceae; genus Desulfosudis; species Desulfosudis oleivorans. Next base: position 1,551,596 of record NC_009943.1, on the reverse strand, counting down.
CTGACCAGAAAGGTCTGGCCAGCCGCTCCCGGATGGTGGAGGCAACAGATGATGGCATCCACCAGATTGTCCAGAGCGATAAAGCTGCGCCGATTCTCCGTGTTGGCCAGCGGCAGGGGCCACCCCTTATACACCCAGTCAAGCAGGTGAAGCAAATTGGCCTTGACGCCAGGACCGTAAACCAAGGGCGGTCGAATCACCACGACCTCCATATCTGACTGCGATGCCAGCCGCCTCAATCCGGTTTCAGCCATTTGCTTGGACCGGCTGTAATCATCATGGGGCGCTGCCGGGTCCTCTTCAGTAAACCCGGCCTGTGTCGTGATTCTGCCGTTGACGCCGAGGGTGCTTACAAAAACAAACCGTCTGACCCCGTTGTTCGCCGCCTGCTCGGCCAACGCCAGAGTGCCGTCGCAGTTGACCCTGGCATAGGCCGCAAAAGGATCGGCCGCAGTTTCCCTGAGAACATGGGCACGGGCCGCCAGATGTATCACCATATCGACACCGTCCAGAGCGGCCTGCCAGTCCGCCGACGCAAGATTTTCATAATGGAACCATTCATGCGATAGACCCTGAACAGGAGAAACCGTGGAGCAGGCCCGTGAGGCACATTTCACCACGGCCTTGTCCGCCAACGTCCGTACCAGGGCACTGCCGATAAAACCACTGGCACCCGTGACAAGCACCCCTGGCGTTTTTGTCCTGCATTGACCGGCATGTTCCATCGTTTATCTTCCCCGGCAGAAAATATCAGCCATTTAATCCAGCCCGCAAATCGTCTGAACACATCCAACCCGGGACTTGCACGGATTGATTTGATTCATAAAATATACGGGCTAACCCGGATGTTTCACGAGTTGATTTGGCCGCAGATGCAAGGCGCGGGACATGAAGCTGTAGTCAATCTACCGCGAATGTCCCGCAACACAGCAGCTGCGGTCAAGGCGACTCGCCCGAAGGGTGAAGTTTTTCGGCATAAATATGGCACAAAATGCCTCAAGCCGCTTATGACAGTTTGTATTTTTAAAAACGCCTGAAATACATTACAACATGCTGTATCTTATATAAAAATTAACAAAAGTCGAAAAATTTCATGAAATATTCGGGCTAATTGTTCCAGGTGAGGCGCTTGTCTTTTTTAAACAGGCCGATCCCCATCGCAACAAGGGCGCGGGCCATAAACAGCGGCTTGATCAATACGGCAAACTGTTTGAAATAATATTTTTTATAAAGATGATAAAACGCCATATAATAAGACCAGATGGCTTTCCGGCTGTTCAGCCGGCTGCTCTGTCCTCCGTAATGAATCAGGTGTGCGTCGGGGGAAAAAACGACCTTTTTCCCCCTGTCCCTGGCACGCCGGCATAGATCGGCATCCTCTCCGTACATGAAACTGATTTCATCGAACCTGCCGATCTCTTCAAACAGCTCTTTTGAAATCATCAACGCCCCGGCCGACACCGTATCAACCGGTTGCACCGAGCGATAGTCCTGATCCGCCATATAGTAGGCCCGGTACCAGGGCGGCAACAGTATTTTTAAAAACGGGAAGAACTTGATCAGCCCGAACCCTATTGTGGGAAAACGCCGGCATGACACCTGAAGGCTCATGTCAGGGTTAAAAAACTGCGGGCCGGCAATGCCGGCCTCGGGATGGTGTGCCATATATTCGAGCAACAGACCGGCAACGTTATTGAGCAACACCGTGTCGCTGTTTAAAAAAAACAGATAACGACCGGCTGCCGCTTCCACCCCCTGGTTATTGGCCCTGGAAAAGCCCAGGTTGTCTTGGTTGAAAATATACTGATAATTTTCATAACCCAGACCTGACAAAAGCGCATAAGACCCGTCGGTGGAGCCATTGTCCACAACAATAACTTCAAACCGGATATCCCGAGTCTCCTGAAAAATGGAATCCACACACGACCGGGTGAGTGCCGCCGTGTTATAGTTGACGATAATAATCGAAACATCCATCACATGCGCTTCCTGCTGGAATGAACCGGGGATCACATGAAGTGCCACCGCCCCCTGAGCCGTCTGTAAAACCGATAGGCGGCTTTATACAGAACATTTTTAATATTTACCTGTTTTTCCATCCATGACGCCCACTCAAGGGGTTCGGGGGAAAACCTGTCCGACAGGTTGGCCGGTGCCGGCAGGTCATCGGCGTTGCCCTGAAGTATCCGTCGCAGCATCTCCGGGCGGTGAAACCGTTCATACTGCCTGCGGCCCAGGCGACTGGCCTCCTTGAGCGTATCGGCTGTCACAGAACCGCAGAACGTCAGCAGTTCATCCGGGAAACGCCAGGAAAACGCTTCCGGGTAAGCCAAATCAAGGCCGCTCAGTATCCTTGAAAACACATGCCGGTGCAGGGCGACAGGGACACCCGCCCCCATGGCCTCAATCAACGTCAGCCCTCCGCCATAGGGGAAAGACGCGACATAAAGGTCCACCCGGTATTCGTGCAGGGTCTTCCAGACACTCGGCACCCAGGGAATATAAACAAACCTGTCCGGTGCAATGCCATATCGTTTCAGCCCCCGTCGTATTTTAAACAATGTCCAGGGGTGCAGTCGGCCGATATGCACATGCCGGCCTCCGGTTGTCTTCAACAGCCGGGGGACCATTTCAAAATACCGGACAAAATAAGGTATATCCACCTTGTTGGACCGGGCCGCCGTGCAGGTGGTGAGCCGCCCGTCATAAAAAAAAGGCAGCTCCGGCGGCCGCGGCCCCTTGTCCTCAACAACCAGCGGAATGTAGCTGTTTTCAATATACAACACGTCACGGCAGTTATGATACCCCATCGGGTGCGGATCAATATGCTCAAGATGGTCCAGGTATACGCCCAGACACAGATGGTGGTCGCCATGATGATAGAAACTGCCGGTCAGCCCCATCTCCGGTTGAATCGCCGCCACGGCCACGCTGTCCTGATGATAATTAAACAAAAAAACCTTTTGAGGGTGGATATCCAGGAGGCGCTGCTGAAGCCAGGCCAGCCGTTGCTGGTAAGACCCCTGCGGCGCCCCTTCAAATCGAACACTTGCCTGTCTGCCCAGGCCGCTCTGCAGGTACCCTACATCCGACCGGCCTTCCAGTTCCGTTGACAGGATAATGTGCCGGGCTTCGAATCGGACCTTGATAAGGTCTTCAATCACCTGCCGAAGCCCGCCCGAATTTTCCAGCTTTGTGACCACATAGACGAAAACAGAATCCCGGCCGGCAACTCCGTCCCCCTGCTTTTGCCGGGTGACGGAGGCAAGACTGGCCTTGCCGATCCGCTGACAGAGCGCATCCAGATCTTTTGAGCCAAACACCCGGGCCGTACACAGGGGCTCGGTAATAATCCGCTCTACAAAATCGTGGACCAATCGTAAGGATTGATCCAGCTTTTCGGCGTTGACCAGTTCATAACCATACTGGACAAGCGAACAGGCTGACACGTACTTAGAAGCGCCCTTCATGGCTGTTCATGACTCCATTCTTTTCGGATGCGAAAGCCGCTCAACCGACGAAACGGCATTCTCCCTTTTTTCCCATGCCAATGATTTTTGCCAGTACCGACACCCTTTTCCTGTTTTTTATTCTATCATAATGGGGTTTCTTATTACTCTGGCTTAAAATCATATCCTCATATGCCTTCCGCATGTCCGGGGGCATTGTCTTCACACCATAAAAAACCTCTTCCAAGGGTAAATTGTCGATGATATCAATCGCCAACCGCCTTGTACTAGAGAGAAAGGCATCAATGTATTTGCCGAATGCGGCCGAAACATCCCTGCCCTTTAAAAATTCGATCAGCTCCATCTCACAGATGAAATACCCGTAGGAATTTGCAAAGCGTTTTTCTCCTGTCATGATGGAACCAGGCCTGATGCGTCTTATGTGTAAACATTCATTTATGTGGCTGACCCGTTGGGCCAGGGCGGCAACCTGCATGGAAAACAAATTGTCTTCATGAAGGATCCCCTTGTAAAATTTTATATTATTGTCGCGAATGAAACTTCTTTTGAAAAACTGCAAAAATACCGGAACCAGGACATCGTTATTCTCAGCCATCTCCACCAGCTTCTCCTGTCCGGTGACAACATCGTCGTATGCCTTTTTTCTTGAATAATAGGCTTCACACCCCCTGAATCTTTCTTTCAGTTCACGGGTCTCAAAAACCGGCTTGGTGTCGAAATAAACAATATCCAGGTTTTCTTGTACGGCCTTTGCATACAGCATCTCCAGCGCCCTGATGTCCAGATAGTCATCACTGTCTATAAAATAGATGTACTCTCCGTTGGCATTATCGATTCCCACATTGCGCGTATCAGACAACCCACCGTTTTCCTTGTTAATAATTTTAATCCTGTCGTCTCTGCCGGCAAATACGCGGACGATTGCCATTGAATCATCAGGGGTCCCGTCATTAATGCAGATGATTTCCATGTCCGTCAAGGTCTGGGACACGATTGAACTTAAGCAATCCGCTATATAGGCTTCCACATCATATACCGGGACAACCACCGATACATTTATCTTTTTCTCCATGCTGCCAATTTCCCGAATAGACGCGACCGGATATTTGTTTCCGGACTTCGTGGCCGTCCCAGGCCCAGGCGTCCGGCCTCTGGCTGAGTGCTTTTTTCATATGCCCTCAGCGCCTTGCGATACAGGTTATACGCTTTTTTGTCTTCCCGCTCCCATTTCTTGCATTTTTTCCTGCTTTCTTTCGGCAATTTGCGCAAGGAGAGCCTGTTAATCACATGTTTATTGTTCAAGACGGCCTGAACCAGCACCTCTTTATAATGATGCCAATCAAAATACTGTTTCGCCGCCGCCAGCGCATTTTCTGATTTAACCGCCAGTTCCTGATGGCCCTGCGCCAGGATGCTTTCCAGCACATCAACAAGGTTGTCAACGCTATTGTCTTTGAGAATATAACCGCAATCATACCGGTTAACGATATTCGCCTGCTCAATCAAAGGGGAGGTGATCACCGGCAGGCCTGCCGATAAATATTCAATAAACTTGTTTGTCAGTGCCCTTAATGTATTTACGCAGTTCTCTGTTTCCCAAATATGAATCCCCAGATCACCATCCCTGTTTGCATAGAACGCCACCTCTTCCGGTGTCACCAAATCCAGAAAATGGACTTTGTGAGACACACCCAGATCATTTACGAGTTTTTTGACTGCCAATAAATTCTCCGACGCCACGCACCTTAAAACAAGCTCGATCCCGGGGACCCGGCTGATCGCCTTCACCATGACATCAATTTTTTTGGGGGCATCGCTTAATCCGTGGAAATAAAGTTTGATGGGCCCGCCAGCGTATGTTTTGGGCTTTATTGCATCAAGATCCGCGGACACACAATTATGAATCGTCAAGATAGGGCAACGGCACCCAAAATGTTTTTTCATCCATGATGCATGGCCGTCTGACGTTGTTATTACCAGATCGGCATATTTGATAAACTGCTGCTCGAACAGGGCCAGCACATTACTGTAGTATTGAGGGAAAACATAGGCTGCGAGGTCACAAAAGATATCTCTGGCATCATATATCAGGCGGCTGCCATATTTCTGCTTGTGAACCACGCCGCATAACAGTGTATCCAGACCGGAGCAGTAAACGATATCCGCCTCTATGGCTTCCGCTTCAAGTGCCCATTGCATGGATGTATCATAAAAGGCAAGCGGATAAGATACGGCGATATGGTCTTCCATGGGCTCGCTTTTCCTGCTCCTTATCTCATGCCATCTTTCAGAACGCATCAATATATCCAAATACCGTTTGCTTTGGGCTATCGCCGCCGCATCATAATAGTCAGTGGTACGGATTAAGGGAAACGCCCGCGCCAACTGCGCAAAAAGCTTTCGCTCCTCGGCAAACCGCTTAATCTTGTTGCAAAGATCGGATTCCGTGGCCCTGTATTTAAAAAAACTGTGTGTCACATTGGGATGGTTCAGATGAAAAGTATCATCCGGCACGGGCCTGGCCAGCACATGAATCGAATCCATATGTTCAGCCAGTGCGGAGACATTGTTCCGTATGCGTTTGTCGATTTTTAAATTGTTGCGTATCAGGACCAGCATTTTCATTTAATGTGTCCGATGTTTAAGTTTTATAAATTTAAAAAATTATAGTTAAGCTGCGGTAAGCCGGCTGCAGCATCACATACAGCACTTTGCACCTGCCTTTGGCATACATGTTCGGCCGAATTGACTGTGAGATATCCGAGACAAACGCCGGAATACAGTTGCGCAAACACCTTGCCATCAGGGCCACTTTATATGCAGCAAAGTAGCCGTCTTCACTCAGGCTGTCCGGGATCGATTTGTCCAGTATGCGGGTATATGTTTCAGCATACTTATCAAACGTTGGTTTGTTCATGACACTTCATCGCTATTCCTGTCCCAGGTTGTGCTGCCAACAACAAACTGCGCTTTCTGGTTAAGCTTGAGATAGGTGCGTCCCAGATATTCACCAATCAAACCCAGAAAAAAAGTCTGCATGCCGCCCAGAAATAAAATGGTTGCGATCAATGACGCCCAGCCTCTGGGAATCTCGGGATACAGCAGTTTCTGAATAACAAAAAACGCCATCATGATAAAACTCAGAGCGGAAAGAAGAAAGCCGGCATAGGTGGCCAGGCGCAGTGGGAAGACTGAAAAACCGGTGGCCATTTTCAGCCACAGCGAGAGCAGGCGGCGCAGGGTATAGTTGCTTTCCCCGGCATAACGGGGCTGGTGCGCAATCTCTACCACCGTGATTGAACGTGTGACATCAAGAATGAGTCCATCCAGATAGGCATAAGGGCCATCATATTTCACTATCTCACGCGTGATCTCCTTGCGCATCGCTTTAAAAGAAGAGAGATAGAGATTCTTGGGCTTATCCAGCAGACGGGTGGCCACCCAGTCGTTGAAGCGGCTTCCCACCTGTTTCCACAAGGCATGCCGCCGGTGCCGGTAACGGGTGTAGCACACGTCGTAGCCCTGCTCCAGGGCGTCCAGCAAATCACCAATAGCATCGGGGGGATGTTGCAGATCATCATCCATCATCACCACAAAATCGCCGTTAACGTGATTGAGGCCGGCCATCAGGGCATTGTGCTGACCAAAATTTCGACGCAGGGAGATACCTCTGATAAAAGCGTGAGACCGGGCAAGCGACTGAATAACCGGCCAGCTCTGATCCGGGCTTGCATCATTGACCAGCAACAGTTCAAACCGGTCCGCCAGTCCCAGGGGCTCCACTGCTGCAAGCACTTCCTCTACCAGTTTCGGCAAAATATCAGCGCTCTGGTACACTGGAACGACAATAGACAATTTGACGGCTGAGTCACTGCGTTTTCCCATAATATTTACCTGTCACACGGTTAAGATAGTTTTTGCCAAATTTCACGCCGGCTTCAGATACCAGCGGCAATATGACACTGACATCAATCGGGTATTCCGCCCCACGATCCACGGAACGGTATATCGCCTGTTTCCCGACAGCACGCTCCATGGCGGCCACGATATCGATTATGGGGGAGCTGACGGGATTTGCTATGTTGATGATGGTGTTGCGATGTTTCTGGTTGTTGACCAGATGAGCCGCAATGGCAACCACATCAGCCACATCAATGATATTTCGCTTCGCCTGGCGCCAAACGGTAAAAGCCTCGCTTCGCGTGATTCGCGCATACAGAAAATTCAACAGGGTGTGAGGGTTGGGGGTTCTGCCGGCGACCTGGGGCAGGCGCAGAACCAGGGGGCACGGATGCGACAGAACGAGCTGTTCCATGGCCAGCTTGTGTTGTACATAAGGCGTATTGTTTGAAGCCGGGTCCATTGCGCTGCACGTGCCGAAATAGACAAAAGCATCAACGGTTTTTGCCTGCTCCAGGGCCTTTGAAAGGCGCTGTCGCTCCCGGGCAAACTCTTGTGAGTCGCAACAGGTGGAGTTGGAGACACCCGCGGCATAGACGCACACATCATCCCGTTGAGCCCATGTTGGTGAAAAGGCCCGCGCCAGCAGACCGGAACCGATAACCATCACGATCTTCCCTGTCTTATGAACGGCGATACCGATACTGCCCTATTGGTATAAAGTTCTCTTTTGGGAAAAATGAAGGCTTAACAGCATCAGAAAAAATAAAAGCCCGACAATTTTGGGAAAATAAAAATAACGGACTTCAAGGGGGGCTAGTGAGAATATTACCCCATAGGCCGAGAACAAAGAGATAGTGAACCATGAGAGAAAAATCCAGGGGCCGTGACATCTCACCCTGCGCGTAAATAGCAGAACCCCTCCTGCAACCACTGTCATGAGAAGCAGCCCATTGGCTGCCAAGTCCATGCGTGCCGGCTCTATTTTTACGCCTCCAAAATTTCTCGGTGATGAGAACCAGTATTCTCCAATGGCGCTGAATTTTAATGAATACCACTGAATCGGGTGCCTGAAAAAAATTCTAAAAAACAGCTTTTTTGCATTTTTCGTATCACCGCAGGCAGATGGATCAATCCGGCACACCAGATTACCCCCACCGGCGACAAGCCAGCCGCCGCCGATTTCTCTTAAATCTTCAGACCTCATCACTGAATTCCCATAGTACAAATCGGTAGTCATCACCCATCGTGGGTTTCCTTCATAAAAATGGGTCCACCGATAAATTCTCCATGGAACCATTGTGATGTGGGCCACCAGGAGCATAACCCCTATAGTTTTTGCGGTTGCTTTTAGAAACCCTGGCTCAATGGTGCTGAAACGGGCAATCCGGATCACAATCACCAACAAAACGCCCCAAGCGGTCAGGACAAGCAGAATAAACTCAAATTGCGACCGGAAATACGCGGACAAAGCCAGACAGATTCCGGCGCAAACCGCATCCCGCAACGAGCGCTGCCGGGCCGAGCGGATGGCCAGTAGCATACAAACCAGAAAGAACCCAATGGAAAAGCTCTCCCCCAATGTTATCCCGGCGGGTTGAAGTAGAAACATGCGGACCATCGGAAATGTAAACATCAACAGCGGCAGAACTGCCGCAAGCACCGGGCGCCGCATGTGTATCTTCAGATTGTCATAAAGCAGCGCCAGCACGATTGAAAACAGCACGGCCGCCAATATCTGCAAAATCAGGATCACCGGTGTTCCCGGGCCAAAAATCTTCATAATCAAGGCTTCCAGAAAAATAAACCCGGGGGGCCACAGGTTGAACACCCACTCTTTTTCGGGGCGGATCCGGCCGTGTTCCGCTACGTCAATGGCGGCAGCGGCAAAACTCGCACGGTCGCCACTGGACGTATTGCCCGGCGTCTCCCCGTTTGCAATCTGCTGAAGTGTGATATGCCAAGCATCCGGCTGATTCGGAATGTCACGCACCCAGAGCGCAATACTCATCAGAATCAGAAAATAAACCATCCCCAATAAAAAAAATGGGTGCTTAAACAGTCTCATCGCATCTCCTGCACGATCTCTTGTGAAAAGTTCATAATCGCATGGGCCACAGCGTTTATCTCGTCTGGTGCCAGCAGTGGAAACATGGGCAGGCTCAGAACCTCGCCTGCCAGCTGATCGGCAATCGGCAGGTTGTGGCCGGCAAAAATCTGGTAACAGGCCTGCCGGTGCGGCGGCACCGGGTAATGGATCACCGTGGATATGCCCTGCTGCGTCAGGTGGGCTTGCAACGCATCCCGGTGCCTGCAGCGGATCACATAAAGGTGCCAGACCGGCTCCGCAAATGAAGGTACGTCAGGCAATATCATGTCGGCTTGGGCCAGCAGCGCCCCATATTGATCCGCCACTGTCCCGCGAAGGGTATTCCACTCATCCAGCACGGTCAACTTCACCCGCAGAAAAGCGGCCTGCAGTTCGTCCAGCCGGCTGTTGCATCCCATGAGGTCATGCCGGTATTTTAATTTCGAACCATAATTGCGAAGCTGCCTCACCCTGTCGGCAATTGCATCATCACTGGTCAGTACGGCGCCGCCATCACCCAGCGCTCCAAGGTTCTTGCCGGGATAAAAGCTGGTGCCGGCGGCATGGCCCAGGGAACCGGCGCGCCGGCCCTTGTATCGGGCCCCCTGGGCCTGGGCCGCATCCTCAATTACGACCAGACCGTGCCGGGCCGCAATGGCATTGATCGGATCCATGTCGGCCGTCTGCCCGTACAGGTGAACGGGAATAATCGCGCGGGTGCGGCTGTTGATAACCTGTCCGATCTCTACCGGATTCATATTATGGGTTCTGATGTCCGGCTCCACCGGCACGGGTGTGGCCCCGCATTCGGTCACCGCCAGCCAGGTGGCAATAAATGTGTTGGACGGGACAACCACCTCATCCCCCGGGCCGATACCGTAAGCCTGCAGCAGCAGGCGCAGGGCTTCAAGCCCGTTGCCCACGCCGATGCAATGCCGGACCTCGCAATACCGGGCGAATTCCGTTTCAAAGGCTTCCAGCTCCGGCCCCATGATAAACCACCCGGAATCCATGACCCGGTGGTAGGCCGCGTCAAGGGGTTCCCGAATAGACCGGTGCAGCCGGCCGAGATCCAGAAAAGGAACGGTTCTCATCCGGCATTCCCTTTCACCACATCGATAAATTGATGGTAGTCCCGGTAATAATCGGCCTCGTCATAATAATTGGAGGCCAGCACCATGCACACTGCCCCGGATGAAAAATTGTCAATTTCTCTCCAGATCATGGGGCACACATAAAGACCGTAGTAACTCCGGTTCATGTGCACGGACTTTTTTGACCGTCCGTCGTCAAGATGGATATCAAAAGAACCGGACATGGCAATGATGAGCTGGTGCAGTTCCTTGTGGGCATGCCCGCCGCGCTCGGCGCCACCGGGGACGTCATACAGGTAGTAAACCCGCTGTATGGAAAACGGAATGTGCCGCCCGGCTTCCACGAAAGTGAGGTTCCCGCGGGGGTCATTGATGCGGGGCAGATGAATAATTTGGCATTTATCCAGGCTCATTATCTCTTCCTGTTCTAGCGGTTTTCACTCATCGTTGACATCAAAAGGCAGGAATTTCTGATATTGTGTACATGTTTATTCATTTTTTTTCCAATCCTTTACAACAGTGTCGGGGTACCCCCTTGAAAAATGCGATATCCATGGATAGGCTGGCCGCTCTGTCCCGTCCTGAAGTTTTATCTGGGAAGCATTGCAGATTTTTTTTGCCGGCACCCCCATATATAACATGCCTGGCTCGGCATCCGTTTTCAGCAACGCATGTGCTGCAATCAGCGCCCCCTTCCCGATGTTTACACCCGGCAACACCACGGTCATTGTTGCAATGACCGCGAAATCCTCCACCGTGACACCCTTCAATACGCTACTCGGCGGATGAGGATCATTTGTAAGCACAACATATGGAAAAATCCACACAAAATTTCCGATACAGGCCCCCTTTCCGATATGTACATTGGAGTGGAAGCGGACGTAATCTCCGATCACGCAATCACCTTGTATATCACTCAGTGTGCCTATCTGAAGGTTTTTCCCGGCAATGGTTTTTTCTCGTACCGTTACACGGTGTCCTGTGGTCAGGCCTTCGGCAAAACAGGAAGATTCATAAAAAACAGAGTGGGATCGGATTAAGGCGTTTTTACCCACCAGCAGTGGTGAGCCGTCACCCAAAGCGGTTTTCACTCCCAGTTCGCAATAAGCACCAATATCACAGCCCTCCTCCAGGACAACATTGGCGTGAACAATACTGAATGGGCCGATTTTCACCTTATCGGCGATTTTGGCACATGGATCAACAAGTGCCGTAGGATGAATGTTCTCCCTGCCCATCATGATTCTCCCTCTATCGACGCAATCAGATGATCCATGCGGATTTCAAAATCAGCATGGATGCCGTTGTTACCGATGTCACGCGACTTTCCCAGCACGTAGTGAATCCTGTTACCGCAGGTGCAGGCCATGTTCTGCCAATACCAGTAACTGGTATCCGGATGTTTATTCAAAAGGATTATTATTTTCGCATCTTTTGGAGCAAACATCATGTTTGCCAGGGCCGAACCGGATGATCCCACGATATGCTTTACATGGCTGAACAGGTGGACCTGCTGTAAAAAGGTCAGCTTTTCAGGCTGAACAACAGCATAACCCCGGCCGACCAGTTCACTTTCGATTTCATCTATATTGACGACCTTTCTGTAACCCGAATTCCGGTGCAAAACAATTTTTTCCGGCCAGTCCCGGTTCCCGGTCTTTGGGTCAAGCACTGCCATGCGCTCGCGTAGCAGTTCAAACGCCCGTGGGCTGAACCTGCCGTGAGAGTGTCCCGAAAGCTTGGTGGTGCGACGTTCAAAAGGCACATAACCGGCCACTGATGTTAGGTACAGGGTGTCGATGGCCAAGGCCCTGCCGATCGGCAGGGTGATGATTTCACGCTCCGGACCGGCCACGAAGAACAGCGATTCCATTATGTTTTCATGAAGCCCGTCGTTCACCACAATGGGAATACGATTAAACCGGGGCTCATTACAAAAAAGGGCGATACGGGGCAGTACCTCGGTCATCCAGTGGGCATAGTTAGGCGCGCAGGCATCGACAAAGGCGGCGGCCATGGGAATCTGTTCAGGCGTCTCATCATGGAGTATCCATCGAATACGGCGGCCTGCGGGGTCAATCACTGTCCGGCCGTGCATCTCCTCGGATGTGTAGTCCCGTTTGAAATCGTACAGGTCGTGGCAAATCACCTGGTCTTCAAGCAATATAAGATTGGTGCCGCCATAGACCATACCGTTTTTAATGCTGGCGACAAACACTTCCGGAAATATGTACTCCTCGTGAGGTGATTGCAGGCAGTCCCGGTCACCGGCAGGATAGACTGCCGGTGCCGGTGTTTTTACCAGGCCGGCATCGGCCAGTTTTACTTTCTGCAGATGCTGCGCCGCCGCGTATTCCGTCAGGGTTATCAGGCGCCGCCGTCTCATCGCCTTCCTGTTACGGAAATAAATGGAAAGGCCCGCAATAAAATTGAGATAAACCGGATACAGGTTGCGCCACAGCCAGGACGCCAGCCATCGAATAAAGGCGTACCGCTTGAAATGCTTTGTGTAAAACCTTCCCATCCAGGTCACCCGCAGCCTGGCAAGGGGGTCGCCTTTTTTTTTAGATGACGTGTTTATATGACGGATAGCGGGGCGCAAGCCATCGAGCGGGAAAACGCCATCATCATCGGATGGTGACCAGATGGCAATATTCGAAGGCAGCGGGTGACGTAAGGCATCGTGCCGCATCGATCTGTTGTCTCGAAACAAAGGCATTAAGCCCTCCAACGGTTCCCGACTGTTTGCGCCGCTTCAATTCGCCGGGGATTCAGATAAAACACAAAGCCTGTCAACAACCTCACTGGCGCGGGATATGCTTTTTTATAGCCGGTTACAGATACCACTTCCCCTACGCGATTTCCAGACCCATTGCCGATGCCCGCTTGAGAATGGCGTCATAATTTTCAACGGTATGGCGCAGGTCTTTAATCATAACTGAGTAGTCGCTTGCCCTGGGCACCTCAAAGGCGATATCCAGGAACTCCAGCACCCGCGCAAAAAAGGCTTCGCGGTCAGTGGTAAAATCCTCATAGGAGACTTCAATAAAATCAAACCTGCGCCGCCGAAGAAAGGTCAGATCTTTCTGAACTCCCCGGATCCCATACACAACCGACCTCTCAAATTCGTCAAGGTCAATTCTATAGCGGCCGTCGTCCTTGTAATCTTTCTGGTTATAGACGCCCCGCTGTTTGGCGATCATACCGGAAATCACCTGGCGGGGGATGTTACGGGTCAGATAGATCGCCCGATAGCCCTGATCGATCAGCACTTTTTTAAGGAATGGCTTCTGGCTGAAGTGGTGACTCAACGCCTTAAAGCCAAAGGCCGACGCGTCTTTTCTTCGTGCCATGATCTCCTCCAGTTCCCGAAGGTAATCACCGGCCATCTGGCGATTATCAAACATGCATTTCCAGGTCTGCCGCCACCAGGACCCTTGCGTCTTCCAGAGTTTCCACAAATCAAATGGAATCGCAAACTGAAATTGAAAATCCTGCATGAAGGGTTCTTTCAGAGCGTCCCTGAAATCCCCTTTCCTGAAGATCTCCTGCTCCGCAAAAACACCCTTCAGATTGTTCAGCTCATCAACAATCGCCGTAGAACCGGTACGGCCCCGCGTCATAAGAAAAAACCGTTTCATCCTCAACCCTTTAAACGTAAAACCGATTCACATGCGTTACTTTGACGGGGGTCTCCCCTGCCCTGCACCGCTCAGATACGCATCCAGCACATCGGCCACATCGCCATGGGCCATGGTCTTTCCACCCTCAATCCATACCAGCCGGTCGCAAAGCTCCCGAATCAAGGGCACGGTGTGGGAGACCAGCACCACTGTTTTTTCAGACTTGATGCGTTCCTTCATGGCGTCAGTAGATTTGATACGAAACGCTTCGTCCCCCACACCCAGAACTTCATCCAGCAGAATAACATCCGGATCAAGATAATACGCCGCGGAAAAACCCAGACGGGCGCGCATGCCGGTAGAATAGGTATTGACCGGTTCATCGAAGAAGCTGCCCAGATCGGCAAAAGCCATGATCTGATCCATTCGGGAAAGGATCTCCTCCTTCTTGGCGCCCAGCATCATGCCGCTCAGGATCGCATTCTCACGGCCGCTTAAATGCCCGACAAATCCTGCACCAATGGAAATCAGGGAAATGCGAAGTCCCGGGCGATGCACCACCACCCTTCCGGTATCAGGGGCCACAATACCGGCCAGAACCCGCAGCAGAGTGCTTTTGCCTACTCCGTTCCTGCCGATCACACCCAGGGTTTCACCGGTATACAGATCAAAAGAGACGTCCTTCAATGCCCAGAAGCGGGAACGTTTCAAAATCCCCTGGCGCCGGCTGTAATACAGGCCGATGTTTTCCAGACTCAGAATTTTGTCTTCAGTGGCGGGGGTCTGTCTTTTCAATGTGTTTGATACCATCGGCACGAATATTTAAAGAATAATTTTGGGGTATACCCGATCAAAACGGCGCAGCAGCATTAGTGACAATGCCAGCACCATCAGCGAAAACAATACAATCCAAAAAAGTTGCTTAAAGTCCGGCGCCACACCATCCAGCAGCAGCTTGCGATACATGGCGATAAGAGTCGCCATTGGATTTAACCAGAAATAGGATTGGACAGACGTCGGCAACCGACCGATATCAAAAAAAACGCCGGAAAGAAAAAGCATCATCATCATGATGTTTTGCAAGATGGCCTGCAGATCAGGGAAAAAGGGCATAATGGCTGCGAGCAGGCTGCAAAGTCCGATCATCAACAATAACTGGGTCAGCACCAGCAACGGCAGCAGAAGCCATGTCCATGACACTTGTATCGACGTAAATTGCAGAAAAACAAGGAACAGCGAAAGAATCAGCAAAAATTTAAACGTATTGGTGACAACGGCAGTCAATGGAAAGATTATTTTGGGCAAATAAACCTGATTCATGAGGCTTGAGTTGGCCATGAGACTGTTGGCGCCGTTCATGACGGTTGTGGCAAACCATTTCCATACGATCAGCCCGGTCAGCAGGAACATGATAAAGTTCTCATCTCCCCGGTGAAACAGGTGGACAAAGATGACATAGAAAATAGACATGTACAGCAGAGGCTCAAGGACCCACCACAAAACCCCGAGATATCCGCGGGAGGCCTCGGCCCGCAACCCGGCTTTGGACTTCTGTATGACCAGATCAACGATATGACCCCAGTCTCTGTGGTTTGCGCTGGCAACTGTATTGAGCTTCATGGCAAAATTTCAAAAATTAATATGCACTGTCGACGAAAAATCAAACGGATACCGTTCTATCCCTCTGTAGTAAAAAACAGGATACCGCTTATCCTCTCTATTAAGAAAATGCAACTTTTTAATCAAAACGGAACTCAACCGCACTGTGCCGATTCCGGGAAAACCGGTAATTGCTTTGTCCGGCTTCCGTCAAAACCGTCCTCATGGCACCCGAATTCGTGACCTTGCGATTCCCATCTGCTCCAGGAGGGTCTGCAGCCGTTCGTGATGCTCAATGTCGGTAATCAGAACCCGATCATAAGAAAAACCGGCAATCTCATGCACCGGCCGCACCACATGACCGAAAAAAAGATGTCGTCCGTCTGCGTCATCCACAACCCCTGCAAGGGTCACCGGAACCTCCTGAAGGGAAAGATAGGCGATCTCCGCAAAATCGCTGATGCCGGCGAACACCACCGATCCAACTCCCGCTCCGGTCAGTTCGATAAACAATTCGCGGAGCTGATGCCGGGCATTTCTGTAAAACCGGTAGGAATAGGTAATGTACTTATAAGAGAGCCTCGCCTTTTCCGCGAACCCCTTGGGGGTGAGCACGTATACAAACCGGTTGGGCGGTGTATTGATGATTTTAAAATACCCCTTATTGGCCAGCCGCTTGACAAAAGAGTTAACCAGCCCCAGGGAAATCCCTAGTCGATCGGCCAGCCGTCGCTGGCTCAACTGCCCGTCCTGACCAATCTCTTCTAAAATCTGCAATGTACGAAGATCGATTTTGTCCATCAGCTCTTGTCCATTGTCAAACGAAACAGCGCCTGCGGCTTTGCAGGTCCGGAACACCGCGTCATGACAATGCCATCAGTAGCGTATGTTCATTTTTTGAACATGCGTATTTAACCACCTGATCATATGTAAATCAAGGAAAAATAAAGATAAATCAGAAGACATGATGATCCAGACACCACTGGTAGGTGCTTTGGATTCCGGTTCGCAGGTCGGTTTTTGCCTGCCATCCCAGGGCTGTCATACGGGACACGTCCAGCAGTTTCTGAAAGGTGCCGTCCGGTTTTGTCGCGTCAAAACGGATATCGCCTTCAAACCCGGTTATTTCTTTAATCAGCCCGGCCAGCTCGGCGATGGAAATGTCTTTGCCCGTGCCGATGTTGATCAACGGGGCACCGCTGCCGCCGGCCAGCCGGTCGAAATCGGCGTCCGGCAGGTTCATTATAAACAGGCCGGCATGCGCCAGGTCATCGACATGCAGAAACTCCCGCCGGGGTTTGCCCGTGCCCCAGACAACCACATCTTTTGCGCCGCTTTTTTTGGCCTCGTGAAACTTGCGGATCAGGGCCGGCAGCACGTGGCTGGTCTCCAGATCAAAATTATCATTGGGGCCGTAAAGATTGGTGGGCATCACCGCCACAAACCGGGTGTTGTACTGCCGGTTGTAGGACTGGCACATCTTGATGCCCGCGATCTTGGCCACGGCATAGGGCTCGTTGGTCGGCTCCAGGGGACCGGTGAGCAGGTGTCCCTCTTTCATGGGCTGAGGACACTCCCTGGGATAAATACACGACGAGCCCAGAAACAGCAACCGCCGGACCCCGGCACGATAAGCCGCGTGAATGATATTGGTCTGAATGGCCAGGTTCTGATAGATGAACTCAGCCGGAAAAGTATTGTTGGCCAGAATGCCGCCCACTTTTGCCGCCGCCATAAACACATACGCCGGCCGGTGGGCCTGAAAAAAGGACTCTGTGTCAGCCTGGCAGGTCAGGTCCAGTTCGGCATGGGTCCGGGTCAGCAGGTCGGTATACCCCTGTGCTTCCAGTTGTCTTACCAGAGCCGATCCGGCCAGACCCCGATGGCCGGCTATATAGATAACAGCATCCTTTTCCATCACATGTGAGCCTCGCAGCTGGCCGGCAGGGGAAAGCCGTTGGCCTTACACACCGCTTCCCGCCGGGCATCCTGAAAATCAGAGTCCACCATCTCAAAAACCATCTCGTCAAGGGTGATTAGCGGTTCCCACCCCAGCTTCTCCCTGGCTTTTGTGGCGTCGCCCACCAGGGAGACCACGTCCGCGGGCCGAAAATAGGCCGCGTCCACGCAGATCACCGTCGTGCCGGGGGCCAGCCGGGACAAAGCCTGCTTCATGCCGTATTTCCCGACCAGGGGGGCCTCTTTATTGACTGAATCGACAATTCCATGCTCCTCCACACCGGTGCCCTTCCAGGCCAGATGAATACCGGCGTTGGCAAAGGCCTTTTCGCAGAACTCCCGCACGGAATGCTGTTTGCCCGTGGCAATGACAAAATCCTCGGGTTCGGACTGCTGAAGCATGAGCCACTGCGCCCGCACATAATCTCTGGCATGGCCCCAGTCCCGCAAAGCGCCCAGGTTGCCAAGGTAAAGCCGATCTTGGACTCCGCCGGCGATGCGCGCCGCGGCCCGGGTGATCTTGCGGGTGACAAAGGTCTCGCCGCGAATGGGCGACTCGTGATTGAACAGAATGCCGTTGCAGGCAAACATGCCATAAGCCTCCCGGTAATTCACCGTGCACCAGTAGGCATAAAGTTTGGCACACCCGTAGGGTGAACGGGGATAAAAAGGGGTTTTCTCGGTCTGCGGCACCTCCTGCACCTTACCGTAAAGTTCCGAGGTAGAAGCCTGGTAGAACCGAACATCCTTTTCCACGCCCAGAATCCGCATGGCCTCCAGCAATCGCAAAGTGCCCAGGCCGTCCACGTCCCCCGTGTACTCCGGGGATTCAAAAGAGACCTGGACATGGCTCTGTGCCCCCAGGTTGTAAATCTCATCGGGTTGCACATGCTGAATGATGCGCACCAGGTTGGAAGAATCGGTCAGGTCCCCGTAGTGCATGAAAAAACGAACATCTTCCTCATGGGGATCATGATACAGGTGATCGATCCTGGCCGTATTGAAAAGTGACGCCCGTCGCTTGATGCCATGGACCTCGTAGCCTTTTTCCAGCAGAAACTCAGCCAGGTAGGCGCCGTCCTGGCCCGTGATACCGGTTATCAGGGCTTTTTTTAATGTCACGATACAATCCTCATTCTCGGTGGTTGATATATTAAAGTTTGCCCGCGATCAGAGCTTCGAAATAGCGCACCGTTTTTTCAAGGCCTTCGGCCAGGCCCACCCCGGGCTGCCAGCCGAGCCGTTCCCGTGCCAGGGTGATGTCGGGCCGCCGCTGACGGGGATCGTCTGCCGGAAGGGGCTTAAAAACGATTTTCGACCGGGATCCGGTCAGGTCGATTACCGCCTTTGCCAGCTCCAACACGGTCATCTCCTGGGGATTGCCCAGGTTCACCGGCCCGGTAAAGTCATCGTCCGCGTTCATCATGCGAATAAACCCGTCGATCATGTCATCCACGTAGCAGAAGGAGCGGGTCTGGGTGCCGTCACCGTAAACCGTGATGTCCCTGTTCTGAAGGGCCGCCATGATGAAGTTGCTCACCACCCGGCCGTCGTCGGGGTGCATACGGGGGCCGTAGGTGTTGAAAATCCGCACCACCCGGATGTTGACCCGGTTCTGGCGGTGGTAGTCAAAAAACAGGGTCTCGGCGCACCGTTTGCCTTCATCGTAGCAGGCCCGGGGGCCGATGGGGTTCACGTTGCCCCGGTAATACTCGGTCTGGGGGTGCACGTCCGGGTCTCCGTAGACCTCGCTGGTGGATGCCTGAAGAATTTTCGCCTTGACCCGCTTGGCCAGCCCCAGCATGTGAATGGCCCCCAGTACGCTGGTTTTAACGGTCTTGACCGGATTGTACTGGTAGTGGACCGGCGATGCCGGGCAGGCCAGGTTATAAATTTCATCGGTCTCAATAAAGAGCTGGTGGGCCAGGTCGTGGCGCAGCAGTTCAAAATCCGGGTTGGCCAGCAGATGGGCGATATTGCGCTTTCGGCCGGTAAAAAAATTGTCCAGGCAAACCACCTCGCAGCCGTCGGCCAGAAGCCGCTCACACAGGTGAGACCCCAGAAAACCGGCGCCGCCGGTCACCAGGACCCGTTTTTTATCCATGTGTCCCATTCGTATTCAGTCTCCGTGGTCTGGTTTTAAAAATGGGTCATTGCCGGCATCCCCACCGGATAGACATTAAACCCCATGTCAAAAAGCGCGGCATGGTCGGCCACGTTCCGGCCGTCAAAGAAAAAGGCCGGCTTCTCCATGGCGGCATATATCGCGGTATAATCGAGATCCCGGTATGCCTGCCACTCGGTGAGAACGGCAATGGCATGGCTCTTTTTTGCGGCCTCGTAGGGATCTTCCACGTACTCCACCCGGCCATCGGCATCGCCGAACACGGACCGGGCCCCGTCCAGGGCCCTGGGATCGCTGATGGCCAGCACGGCCCCTTCATCAAGGAGCCGCCCGGCGATGGTGATGGCCGGCGCGTCCCGAATATCGCCGGTATCGGGCTTGAAGGCAAACCCGAACAGGGCGATCCGCTTATCCGCCATGCTGTGGAACATGGCGTCCAGCATGCGCCGGACAAACCGCTCCTTCTGGTGCTCGTTGATGCGCACCACGCTTTCCCAGTAGTCGGCCTCGGCGTCGGCCCCGGCCTCCCGGCACAGATAGGCCAGGCTCAGAATGTCTTTTTTAAAGCACGACCCGCCGAACCCCACCCCGGCATTGAGGAACTTCGGCCCGATGCGCCGGTCCATGCCCACGGCCCTGGAGACTTCCTGCACGTTGGCGCCGGAACTTTCGCAGATGTTGGCAATGGTGTTGATGGAGGAGACCCGCTGGGCCAGAAAGGCATTGGCCGCCAGCTTGGCCATTTCACTGCTCCAGATGTTGGAGGTGAGAATCTTTTCACGGGGCACCCAGTTGGCGTAGACCTCCACCAGCACATCCCGGGCCGCCACACCTTCGGGTGTCTGCCGGGAACCGATCACGACCCGGTCCGGGTTTTCCAGGTCGGCAACGGCCGTGCCTTCGGCCAGAAATTCCGGGTTGGAAAGCACCTCGAACAGATTGCCGCCGTTTTCCATGGACAGGATCTGGGCCATGGCTTCAGCGGTTTTTACCGGCACCGTGCTCTTTTCCACCACGATCTTGGGGGTGTCCGCGCACTGGCGAATCTGCCGGGCCGTGTTCTCCCAGTAACGAAGGTCGGCGGCCATGCCCGCGCCCACGCCGGTGGCCTTGGTAGGGGTGTTCACGCTGACAAAAATGATGTCCGCCTCGGCAATGGCGGCAGGCACGTCCGTGGAAAAGAAAAGATTTTTCCCCCTTGCCCGTTGAACGACATCCAGGAGGCCCGGCTCGTACACCGGCAGGGTATCAGAGTTCCAGGCCGCGATCTTACCGGCGTCGATATCCACCACCGTGACCTTGTACCGGGGGCATTTATCGGCAATCACCGCCATGGTGGGACCGCCCACATAGCCGGCGCCGATACACAGAATTTTCTTTTCAAATGATTGTGCCATCAACCTCCCTTTCAAAAGCAGGGCAGGGCCTTTTTTCAAGTCCGAACACTTCCAGCTCCATCGAAAAATTTCATAAAATTGGATTGTTGCTCTTTTATACAGGGGATACCCGGCCCTATCAAGCGTTTTTTCATGGCAGGCGCGGGCCTTCCGTGATATGAAAACAGAAAAGCACGGCGGTAGCGAACCGGCCGGCGAAACCGATAAACCGATGAAACATACCCATGCCTGACCCCCGCATTCTCATTCTCACAGCCACCCCCGTGGAGGCCGCCCCCCTTGTTGACCGGATTTCCGGGGCCAATGCCGCCGGCAACAGGGTAACCGGCATGCTGGGCGGCACGCCGGTACGGGTGCTCGTCCCCGGCCCCGGGCCGGTGAACACGGCCATGGCCCTTACCGCTGTAATGGAAAAAACGCTTCCCGCGCTGGTCCTTCAGACCGGCTGCGGCGGCGGGTTCGCCCAGGCCGGCATCAACAAAGGGGATGTGGTGGTGGCAACGGAAATGATCGACGTGCAGTCAGGCGTCGAACCGGCAACCCCCCCGGATATCGTGGATGCGCTGCCGTTTCCGGTTCTAAAAACCCCTGCCGGGGAGATCACCAACCGCTATCCGGCGGATATTCGCCTTGCCGACACGGCCTGCCGGGCCGCCCGCAACGCTCCCATGGCAACGGGCTGCGGCGCGGCCATGGGTCCCATCGGATCGGTGGTCACCATCACCGCCACAGACCTCCGGGCCCAGGCCCTGTTTGACCGGTTCGGCCTCTGCATGGAGGCCATGGAAGGAGCGGCCGCCGCCCATGTCTGCCTGCACTACGGCGTCCCCTTTCTTGAAATCCGTGGGGCCAGCAACATCGCGGGCCGCCGGGACAGGGCCGATTGGGATATTCCCCTGGCCGCCACCAACGCGGCCATTAGCGTTTGCGCCTTTATTGCGGAATGGACCAAAAGACCGGAGGCGTGCGATGGCAAATGTTAAAACCGGCACGGTCACACTGGCCTACTCTCCCTGCCCCAACGACACCTTTCTTTTTTATGCCCTGGCCCACGGCCGGGTTGACCTGCACGGCCTGACCTTTGACATCATGTTAAATGATGTGGAAGCCTTGAACCGAAGCGCGGCCAAAGCCCGTTTTGACGTGTCCAAGCTCTCGGTGGCCGCCATGGCCCACCTGGGGGAGTCCTACGGCATGTTAAGAAGCGGAGCGGCCCTGGGCCGGGGGTGCGGGCCGTTGATCGTGACCAAAAAAGAAGGGCAGCGCAAGCCGCTTGCCGGCGCGACACTCGCGGTGCCGGGCATGTGGACCACGGCCTGCCTGCTGGCCTCCCTCTATTTGAAAAACGATTTTACACCGGTACCCATGGGGTTTGACCGGATCATGCCGGCCGTTCAGGACGGGAAGTGCGACTATGGCGTGATCATCCACGAAGGGCGGTTCACCTATTCGAATTACGGCCTGGACTGCCTGGTGGACCTGGGCCGATGGTGGGAAGAAAAAACGCGGTTGCCCATTCCCCTTGGCCTGATCGGTGTGCGCCGGGATGTTCCGGCAGAACAGTGCCGCGTGATTGAGCAAATCATAGGACAAAGCGTTGCCTATGCCCGGCAACACCCCGCCGCCCCCGGACCTTACGTGCGGCAGCACGCCCAGGAACTTTCAGAGAACGTGATTCAACAGCATATTGAACTTTATGTGAACGACTTTACCGGGAATATCGGCGAAACAGGGGAGCAGGCCATTCGCCGGCTCTTTGAGGAAGCGGCGGCAGCCGGCATTATTCCCCGGTCAGTCATGCCGGCCTTTGCCACATGACCACGATTGTAAAAAACCGGTTCACGGCGACGGATTGAAAAAAGAAAGGCGGACCGCCTCAGCCAGCATGCCCTGGGCAAAAAGCATGTCAAAAAAGGTCTCGGCCCCGGCGATCTGTTCCGGCCCCAGATCGTATTGCAGCAGGCGGTAGTAGCGGCGACAGGTTTCCACATCCAGGCCCGTCACCCCGGCGGCACGGACAATGACCTGGTCAATCTGGGCCAGACCCTTCTGCTTTGACGCGTGAAACCGCTTGAGTATCTCCGCCACCACCTCGGGACGTGCCTCCGCGAACGCCCGTCGGACCACCCACAGGCCGAAAACAAAGGGCCGGCCCGCCAGCTCCTGCCACAACCGGCCGATGTCCCACACATGATCAAACCGCCGCTCCCACTCCCCGGTCAGGGCCAGGTCGCCGATGGTCAGCACGCCGGCGGCATCGGCACACACCCGGTCTTCCGGGGAGTTGATCTGGGTGGCCACAAAAACCGGTGCGATCTTTTTCTGTGCAAAATAGAGCCGCAGAAAACCGACGGCTGTCTCGGACTCGCTGCTGAAGACAATGGTTTTCCCATCCAGTTGGTCAATGGGGAAACGGGAGGCCAGTACCACGCTCATCACATCCCCAAAACACGAAATCGAAAGGTCGGGCAGGACCATCAAATGGTTGTGATGCCGGGCATAGGCAATCGAAGAAACCGGACTGATGTCCAGCGCGCTGTTTAAAATCATTGAGTTTAATGTCGCCGGCGCCCGTGAAATAAAGGAAAAGGGCGCGGCCACCTGGCCGGAGTCAAACCCGTGGTACACGGGTGCCACATTGATATACCGAATGCGTCCGACCCTTGTGGATTCCATGTTTACTCCCGTTTTCTTTCTTCCGGCCACCAGGTTGAGACCGGCCCGCCCTCGCCGGAGACGATCCGCTCAAGCAGGGCCTTTGGGTTTTCCGCCTTTACCGGCAGATACACCAGGGCGCCTTTTTTTCCCGGTTCCAGCGAGCCGAACCGGTCGGCCACGCCAAGCGCCGCTGCACCGTTGATTGTCGCCATGTTCAGCAGGTCTTCCGGCCGGAGGGCAGGACACTTATATGCCACAAAGGCCATCTCGTCAACCATGCTCAGGGAATCCACGCAGGCCAGGCTGTCGGTGCCCAGGCACAGGTAAAACCCGGCATCCACCATTCGGGCTACATCCGGCATCCGGCCGTGCAGGGCCATGTTACTCCGCAGACACAGGCACCCATGGACCCGGTTCCGGGCCAGCATCTCTATATCTGCTGCATCGGCGTAAACCAGGTGAACCGCCAGCAGGTTCGGTCCCAGCAGGCCCAGATCGGCCAGATAGCCCACCGGACTTTTTGACGGGACCGGCCACTTGAAAAAACCGATGCCCCGCTCGCTTAAAAAATCGGCCCACCTGCCCTTTCCGGTTTGAATAAACTCAGCCTCCTCGGGCGATTCAGCCAGATGAATGGAAAACGGCAGGCCCCGTTCATCACACATCTGTTTCAGGCGGCACAACACTTCCGGCGCCGTGGTGTGCGGCGCGTGGGCCGCAAAAGAAGAGGCGCGCCATTGGTCGGCAGGCGGCAGGTCCATGGATTCAGGCAGGTGCTGGCCCAGCACCTCGGAAAACCAGACGCCGGCCAGGCCGGCATCCCGAAACAGATCCGCCGTGATGCCGAGGGTGGATACCTCACCGGCCACCAGTGTACCGGCTTTTATCATGCGATCAGCGGCGACGCGTGCCTCCCGGCGCAGATGGTCTCTGGTCTGTTCCTGGCGCAGGGCCAGGAGCTCCCGCACCCACGATTCAAACCCCTGGCCGGTGGAAAGCCGTCCGGCCAGGGCGGAAAGCTCCAGGTGGGTATGGGCATTGACAAAGGCCGGCACAAGGGCGCCCTCCCCGTGGTCGACAACGGTTCCGTTTCCCGCCGCGCCGGTCCCCACTTCGGTGATCACGCCGCCGGCCACGCGCACAAACCCGTCACGGATCACCCGGTGTCCATGGACCACTACCCATCCGGCCTTATGTATAATGGAAGCCATAAGCGGCATGTTATCCGGATTTTCAGGCGCGGTACACCTTTTTTATTTCGCTGATCCGCGGAAGATTCCGACCGGGACACAAGGGCCTTGAGAACCGGCGTCATCCCGGCTATTATAGCCAGGATATTTCACGAGTTGATTTGGGCGCATGTGCAAGGCGCGGGACAAAACATTGTAAGGGCACTCCCTGTGGTTGCCCATCAACGGCCGAACACAAGGTTCGCCCCTGCTGTATCCGCGAATGTCCCAAAACACAGTGAATGCGGCCAAGGCGACTCGCCCGAAGGATGAGGTATCCGGTTTAACGAGGAGAACAATGCTGGACCGTCTGAAAATTTCCAGGCCCATCCAGGCGTCCATCCTGCTTGTACTGGTGCTGGTTGCCTATCAGCCGTCCCTTCACAATGGGTTTATCTGGGATGACGACCTGTATGTCACCCACAACACCACGTTGCGAAGTCCTGAAGGATTAAAACGGATCTGGACCGTTCGGGGCGTCACGGTCCAGTACTATCCCATGGTGTTTACCAGCTTCTGGGCCGAGTACCAGCTCTTCGGACCTGAACCGATGGTGTTTCACGCCACCAACATGATGCTTCACGGCACCAATACCGTTCTTGTCTGGCTGGTACTGGCGGCCCTGGGCCTGCCATGGGCCTGGCCGGCCGCGGCCATCTTTGCCCTCCATCCGGTGAACGTGGAATCCGTGGCATGGATCACGGAACGGAAAAACGTGCTTTCCGGTCTTTTCGCGCTCTCCTCCCTGCTGATCCTGATCCGTCTCTATCTGCCCGGTGCAAGAGAAACGGAAGAAAAAGACAGGCTCCAAACCCGAAAGCGGTACACTCTGTATGCGATCTCTCTGCTGCTTTTCGTCCTTGCCCTGCTGAGCAAGAGCGTGACCGCCATGCTGCCGGTGGTTTTCCTGATTCTGGCATGGTGGAAACAAAAAAAGGTTCCCGTAAACATCATCTATGCAATGCTCCCGTTTTTTGCCGCCGGGCTCGCGGCCGGCATCAACACCTCATGGATAGAAAAAACCCTTGTGGGCGCATCCGGTCCGGAATGGGACATCACCGCTGTTGAACGGGTGCTGATCGCAGGCCGTGCCCTCTGGTTTTACGCATACAAGCTGGTCTGGCCGGCGGAACTGATTTTTATTTATCCCCGGTGGGAGATCAATGCTTCAGCATGGTGGCAGTACCTGTTTCCCCTGGCCGTGCTGCTTCTGCTGACCTTTCTTTTTTCAGCAAGAAATCGTATCAGCAAAGGGCCTGTTGCCGGCGTGGCCCTGTTTACCGTTATCCTGTTTCCGGCACTGGGGTCTATCGACTACTACCCCATGCAATTCTCCTTTGTGGCCGACCATTTTCAATATTTTGCCACTCCTGTCCTGATCGCCATGATCGTGGCCGGCGCACACCGTCTTGCAGACAGGAGGTATCAGTTCCGGGGAAAAGCCCTCGCAACCGGCGGCTTTCTGGTGCTGATCGTTGTGCTCGGCCTGCGAACCTGGAACGCGCAGGAAAAATACCGAGGGCTGCAGCCGTTATGGGAACATACGATTACCCACAACCCAGGCTGCTGGATGGCCCACAACAACCTGGGGACCACACTCGCCGGCAAGGGAAAAACGCAAAGCGCGGTCGCCTGTTTTCAGAGGGCCCTTGCGATCAAGCCGGACTACTTTGATGCGACCAACAACCTGATCGCCTATTACCGGGAAACAGAAGATTACGACCATGCCATTGGAATGCTGCAAACCCTGCTTCAACTGCGGCCGGACAGCAGCGCCACTGTTTACTACAACCTTGCCTGCCTCTACTCTCTCAAGGGCGAGACGGAAACCGCTGTGACATACCTGCAAAAGGCCATTGACAGGGGGTTCGGCCTGCTCCCTCTGCTGGAACGGGACAGGGACCTTGAGAATATCAGGCATACCGATTATTATAACCGGGCACTGGAGCAACTCCGGGAAAAACGGACCGCCCGATGAGGGGCAGGCACAATCGCTGATGGGAGTATAAATGGCGAACAGCACGTTCAAACGCAGGCTTCTTCAGGCGACGGCCCTGGTGGTCCTGGTGCTGGCCGTCTACCAGCCATCCCTGCACAATGGCTTTATCTGGGATGATGATGCCTACGTCCATCAAAACCTTACGCTGACAAGTCTTGACGGGCTGAAACGGATATGGCTGTCGCGGAGCGCCACGCCCCAGTACTACCCCATGGTCTTTTCCAGCTTCTGGGTCGAATACCAAATATTTGGACCGGAGCCGATGGTGTTTCACCTTACCAACATGATGCTGCACGGCATCAACGCCATCCTGGTCTGGCTGATCCTGATGCGGCTGGGCCTGCCCTGGGCATGGCTGGCGGCCGCTGTTTTTGCTTTGCACCCGGTCAACGTGGAGTCCGTGGCATGGATATCTGAACGCAAAAATGTGCTTTCCGGCCTTTTTGCGCTTTCCTCTCTTCTGCTTCTGGTCCGTCTTTATCTGACCGATACCGATAAAACCGTACAAACGCCCCCTTCTCCGAAGAAGAATGCGTATGCCCTCTATGGGGCTTCCTTTTTTCTTTTCATCCTTGCCCTGCTGAGCAAAAGCGTCACCTGCATGATGCCGGTGGTGTTCCTGGTCCTGGTCTGGTGGAAACGAGGCAAAACCCCGCTTGGCACAATCGGCGCGACAGTTCCTTTTTTTATCGCCGGCATCGTGGCGGGCATCAACACCAGCCTGGTGGAAAAGCTCCATGTGGGGGCACAGGGTGCGGATTGGGAGTTCAACCTTCTTGAACGGATGCTGATTGCCGGCAGGGCCCTGTGGTTTTACGCATACAAGTTAATCTGGCCGTCGGAGATAATGTTCACCTACCCTCGATGGGAGATTGATTCCACCGCCGGGTGGCAATACCTTTTTCCTGCTGCCGTTATTCTGCTTTTCGCGATTCTCTTTGCCGCAAAAAACCGCGTCGGCAGAGGGCCGGTTGCCGGCGTGGCCATATTTGCAGTGACACTGTTTCCGGCCCTTGGGTTTATCAGTTATTTCCCCATGCTTTTTTCCTTTGTGGCGGACCACTTTCAGTACCTGGCCACCATTGCTCTGATTACGCTCGTCATTCAAGGACTGCACCGCATGACCAGCACCGGGAGACGCCGGGCTCGAACTCTCGCGATGGGATTCTGTACTCTGACCCTTTTGGCGTTGGGGGTTCGCACCTGGCAGGAGCAGGACAAATACAAGAACCTGCAAGCCCTGTGGGAGGACACCATAAGAAAAAATCCCGACTGCTATCTGGCATTAAACAACCTGGGGTGCGTGCTGATGTCCCAGCCTGATAAGCTGGGCCAGGCCTATGACATTTTTGCAGCCACTCTGAAGATGGGGCTAGATTATCCCGAAACCCGTTTCAACCTGGCCCGCACGCTTTTTTATAAGGGCGACCATGAAGCGGCAATACGCTATTACACGGACCTGCTGGAGAATAGCCCGGAAATCTCACCCAAGCTGCTGGTGGATGTCCATTACGACATGGCAATGATACTGGTCCATCGTGACCAGATCGAAGCGGCTGAAACTCATCTCCGGGCCGCTCTGGAGCTGAAACCCTTTTTCCCGGAAGGATACAACGACCTGGGAGTGCTGCTGCGCCGGGCGGAACAGTTTGACAAGGCTATTGACGCCTTTTCAGAAGCCCTTGCCATGAAGCCCGACTATGCTGAAGCCCGGTACAACCTGGCCCAGGTACTGTACGACAGCGGCCAGGCCGAAAAAGCCATGGTCCATTATAATTTCCTGGTCCACGACGAGACAACCGGCCCCGACCTGCTGGCCAGCATTCATAATGACCTGGGGGTTATTTATACCCGCCGGCACGAGCTGGAGGTTGCGAAAGATCACCTTTCCCGTGCCCTGTGCCTGGCTCCCGACTCCCCCATGTTTCACAACAACCTCGGCCTGCTGATGATTAAGGCGGGCCGAAAGAGCACAGCACTGGAGTCCTTCTCAAGGGCCGTTGTCCTTGATCCGGATTACGCCGAGGCCCGTTACCAGCTAGCCCTGCTGTCGGCTGAGACAGGTGATACGGCAGCTGCCGTATCCCATTACAATTATATTCTGTCCAACGCGCCGGCGGCAGATAACGTTAATCTTCTGGCCGATGTATACAACGGCATGGGGAACATTTATGCTGAACAAAACCAGACAAAAAAGGCTATTTACTATTTTAAACATGCCCTGGCTCTGAAACCCGATTTTGCTGAAGTCCATAACAACATGGCCCTGACCCTGCTTTCTCTGAACAGACGGCAGAAAGCCATTGATCATTTTACCCGGGCACTTGCCATTCAGCCCGGTTTTACGGAGGCGGCCAACAGCCTGGTGCTGACCTACAGTGCTGCCGGAGCGTATGACAAAGCCCTGACCGTGCTGAAGAACCTGCTGGCCGCGGCGCCGGACAGCGCCGCCAGCATCAGCTACAACATTGCCTGCATCCACTCCATCCGCGGAGACCTGGAAAATGCGGCCACATGGCTGAACAGGGCCATTGACAGGGGGCTCCGTCTGCAACGCCTGCTGGAGACCGACCCCGACCTGGAAAACATCAGAAAAAGCCAATACTACCCCGGCCTGCTGGAACGCATGCAAAAATCAACCGAAAAATAATGAAACGTATCTGTGAAAACAGAAACCGATCCGTCACACTGACCGGATGTCAGTGGTACTGCAGAATCCGATAAAAGAAGTCCCGCTGGGCGGCTCGAAGCCCGGCCCCTTCAATGAGGCGGATGATGGCCTCCCTGGGCAGGCGGAAACGGACTCCGGCGGCAGCCACCACGTTCTCTTCGATCATAGTGCTGCCCATGTCGTTGGCGCCGAACCCCAGGGCCACCTGGGAGATCTTGTCTCCCTGGGTCACCCAGGACGCCTGAATGTTGGGCACATTGTCCAGCACCAGCCGGGAGAGGGCCACCACCTTCAGGTAATCCACGGCCGACGCCGGGGTTCCTTTCAGCCGGGTGTTTTGCGGCTGAAAGCTCCAGGGAATAAAGGCGGTAAAACCACTGGTGCGGTCCTGAAGATCCCGGATCGCCAGCAGGTGGTCAATCAGGTGGCGCGGTGTTTCAACATGGCCGAACATCATGGTAGCCGAGGACCGAAGGCCAATAGCGTGGGCCGTCTCCATCACACCCAGCCAGGTGGCAGTATCGCACTTGCCCGGCGATATTTTGTTGCGAATCTCATCGGCCAGAATTTCGGCCCCGCCGCCGGGAATCGAATCCAGGCCGGCGGCTACAAGCTCCCCCAGCACCGCCTCCACGGAGAGCCCCCACTGCTTTGAGAAAAAGGCGATCTCCGGCGGGGAAAACCCGTGAATATGGAGGCCGGATACGGACTTGATGAACTTCAGCAGATCTTTGTAATAGGCCAGGTCCAGGTCCGGGTTCATGCCGCCCTGAAGCAGCACCTGGGTGCCGCCCAGTATAACGGTCTCATCCAGCTTTTTTTTCAGTTCCGCCTCGGACAGCACATACCCGGCCGCGCTGCCCGGAGCCGCGTGAAAGGCGCAGAACAGGCAGCCGGACACGCAGATATTGGTGTAGTTGATGTTTCTGTCCACCACAAAGGTGGCCACCGGCTCGGGCCGCAGCCGCCACCGCTGCCGAACCGCCAGCTGGCCCAGGACAAGCAGGTCGGCTTTCGTATAAAGGGCCAGGGCCTCTTCGATGTCCAGCCGGGCTCCTTCCATGGCTTTTTCGATTGCGGGTTTCAGCCGGTCCATGTCAGGCGCCCCCTTCTTCCGGCACCGGCCGGTAAAACGAGTCCCGCTCAACAGCCTCGAACCCGGCCGATTCAACCATGTGCCGCAGCTGGGAAACCGTCAGTCCCTTTGCCGATGTGGCCCCTGCCGTGTGGGTGATCCGCTCCTCGATGATGGTGCCGTCCAGGTCATCGGCGCCGAAGGAGAGCGCCACCTGGGCCAGCTTTTCTCCGATCATCACCCAGTAGGCCTTGATATGATCGATGTTGTCCAGAAGCAGCCGGGCAACGGCAATGGTCTTTAAATCATCGTAGGCGGTGGTAGGCGGAAGTGCTGAAAGCTTTGTGTTGGCCGAGTGAAAGGCCAGGGGAATAAAGGCGGAAAACCCGCCGGTGGTGTCCTGAAGCCGGCGCAGGGTCAGCAGATGGTCCACCCGCTCTTCGAGGGTCTCAATATGGCCGTACAGCAGCGTTGCGTTGGTGACCAGCCCGGCCCGGTGCACCGTCTCCATCACCTCCAGCCAACGGGCCGCTGAAATTTTTTTGGCAAAAAGCTTCTGCCTCACCCGGTCGCACAGCACCTCGGCCCCGCCACCGGGCAGCATGGCAAGGCCGGCCGCCTTCAGCCCGGCGATGGTGTCCTCCAGGGAGAGGCCGGCCATGCGGGCGATAAAGTCGATCTCAACGGCGGTAAAGGCCTTGACCGTGGCATCGGGCCGGGCCTTTTTGAGAGCCCGGATCAGGTCCAGGTAATAATCAAAGGGCAGGTCCGGGTTGATTCCGCCCACAATGTGAAACTCCCGGACCCCGGCATTTTCCGGTTTTTTTGCGTCACTGCCCACCTGGTCCGGAGAAAGCACATAGGTGCCGGTATCGCCCTTGTCCTTTGAATAGGCGCAGAACAGGCAGCGGTTGACGCAGATGTTGGTGTAGTTGATGTGGCGGTTATGAACGTAGAAGGCCTTGTTGCCGTGGCGTTTTTTGCGCACATAATCGGCGATGCCGCCGATGCCGGCAAGGTCGTTGCTCTCGTAAAGCCGCATGCCGTCTTCGGCATCCAGCCGTACGCTGTTTTTCACCTTTTCCCACACCGGCAAAAGCCGGCGGTCTGAGAGCACTGTTTCCATCTTTTACAACCGATGTTTCCCTATTGTCGGAATCGCTATCGGGATCGGGATCGAAACAAAAACAACTATCGATCCCGATAGCATATTCAATAAAACAGAACGGCGTGTTTACTTTCCGGTGTCATTGAGCGACCACAAATAATGTCATTGCGAGCGCAGCGAAGCAATCTTGTCCATATGCGAAGGAGATTGCTTTGTCGCGTTGCTCCTCGCAATGACGGAATACGCTCCGCTCCTCGCAATGACGGGGATATACCGCGTCACGACCGGTTGATGTCGGCGATCAGGTCCGCGATCTCAGAGGCCATCCGGGAGGTATCCATATTGGAGGTTATGAAAGGGGACGCTTCGGCCGGAGCCGGGGCCGGTGGGCTGTCCGGGGCCGGGTCGATTGCCGCTGCATCTTCCGTATGTTCCGGACCGGCGGCGGGCGGTTCCGCGGCCGCCGGGGAAGAGGCCTCCGTGGTGGGAGATTTTTCCTCGGCCGCTGTTGTCACCACGTCAAAACATTCACCCTTTCGGTCCACCATCACCGACAGGGTCACCTGTACATCAAAATCAAGTTTATAGGCCACCTGGTTCTGGTGCACCACAAGATCCCCCTGCCGGAACGCCATGCGGTCGGCCCCCAGGTTCAGGCTGTACTTGGTCTTGAGCGTCTCCTCGATCATGGCCCAGTCCAGGTCCCGAAGAATGGCGTCCATCAGATCTTTTTCGCCGGTCTGAATCGCTTTGGCGTCGGTAATTTTCATTTACATCACCTCCTAAAAGCAACTGCCGCGCGGCAACAGGCTTATTCCTGAATCAAACGGGCCGCCAGGTCAAAATAGTCCTCAAACGCCTTTGCCATGATGTCTGCGGCTGCAACCGGTCCCTGCAACCCGTCGAACTTTGCAACCGTGGTTACAAACACGCTGCTGCTCATGTTTTTTAAAGCGTCGGCGTCCACCCGGGCATATGCGTCTTCCATGGTGTCGCACCGGGTAAACACCACAGCCCCGATCCTGAGGCCCATATTGAGGCCGCTTCGGACTTTGGCCACCACCTTAAGCAGGTATCCCAGGTGCAGCAGGGCCTCCCGATGACACTGCACCGGCACCACCACGACATGGGCCGCGGCCAGGGCGCTGACAGTGAGAAATCCCATGGACGACGGGGTATCGACAACCACATAATCCGCATTGTCCGCGCCGGCCAGAAGGTCCCGCAAAAAGGTCTCTTTTCCCGCCATGGCCGAGGCCTCGGCTTCGGCGGCAAACAGGTCGATGCCGGCGGGCACCAGCTTTAAAAATTCAAAATCTGTGTCCCTTTCCAGGTCGGCAAGGGTGCGCCGGCCGGCCAGGGCCTGGTAGATGCCGTTGCCGGAGGTCTGCTCAGGGGTTACGCCCAGACAGGCGCTGGCATCCCCCTGGGGATCAAAATCCACCAGCAGGGTGGATTTTTCCATCAGGCCCAGGCAGACCGCAAGGTTTACCGCCGTGGCGGTTTTGCCCGCGCCCTGCCGCTGATTGACGACACTGATAATCTTTTTCATAAGGTATCCATGCTACCACACCGGTTTCCGGTTTCAAAGGAAATGACATCCCGGGTGGGTGGCGGTCTGAAGACCGCCCCTACATTTGTCGATGGCGGTGACCGTCAACCTTTTCCAATCATGTCGCAGGCCTTCTGAATGGCGGCCTCCAGGTGCTCCGGCTGGGGGCCCCCGGCCTGGGCCATATCGGGCCGGCCACCGCCCTTGCCGCCCACAACAGCCGCTGCCTCGCGCACAATATCGCCGGCCTTGAACCGGCCGGTCAAATCCCTGGACACCGACACGATCAGAAACGCCTTGCCGTCGGCAGCTGCCCCCAGCACCACCACGCCGGAGCCCAGCTTGTCCTTGAGCCGGTCGGCCAGATCCCGCAGGGCCGCCGGGTTGTCCGCCGTCACCGTGCGGGCGATCACCTTTACCCCGTTAAGGGTTTTGGCGTCGTCGCTTTTCGGCCCCTCCATGGAGGCGGTGGCAAGGGAAGTCTTTAATCCGGCAATCTCTTTTGCCATGGTCCTGGACTCGGCCAGCAGCTTCTGAATGCGGGCCGCAAGAGCTGCCGGCGACTCTTTAAGCATGCCGGCCGCTTCGGCAAGGATGCCCATCTGTTCCTGAACAAAGGCCACAGCCCCGGCCCCGGTCACGGCTTCGATACGGCGCACCCCGGAAGCCACGCTGGCTTCGGAAAGAATTTTGAACAGGCCGATGTCTCCGGTCCGTTGGGCATGGGTGCCGCCGCACAATTCCTTGCTCACCCCATCAACCGCGACTACACGCACCGTGTCTCCGTATTTTTCCTCAAACAGGGCCGTAGCCCCCTGTTCCATGGCCTGGTCCATGCTCATCTCGGAGATGGTCACGGCCCGGTTTTCCCGAATCCGGTCGTTGACAAACACCTCGATACGGTCCAGGGTGGCCCGGTCCAGCATGGAAAAATGGGTAAAGTCAAACCGCATCCGGTCCGGCGACACCATGGAGCCGGCCTGTTTCACATGGTCGCCCACAATCCCGCCCAGGGCCGCGTGCAGCAGGTGGGTGGCCGTGTGGTTGGCGGCCGTGGCCCGGCGCCGGTCCTCATCCACGGCCAGGCTAATGGTCTGGCCCTTTTTCACCGTTCCGGAAGCCACTTGCCCCTTGTGAATGACAAGGCCGGTAGGGTCCTTGATGGTATCGGTCACTGTTATTTCCAGGCCGTCGGCGGTGATGACACCCACGTCGCCCATCTGGCCACCGGACGCCCCGTAAAAAGGCGTGGTATCGGTCACGATTTCAATCTCCTGGCCGGCGGTTGCGGTCTCCAACTCACTGCCGCCATTGACCAGGGCCAGCACCGTGGCTTGGGCGGCCAGGCCGGCATAGCCCACGAAACCGGTTTTCATCCCTTTTGCGGAAAGGTTGCGGTAGGCCTCTGGCTGCTTTGAAAAGTCGACTACTGACCGGGATTTGGCCTTCTGCTCAGCCATGGCCGCGTCAAACCCCTCCATGTCCAGGCCGATCATTTTCTCCCGCACCACGTCCCGCACAATATCCACCGGAAACCCGTAGGTATCGTACAGCTTGAAGATCACGCCGCCGGGAATGACGGACTCTCCCTTTGCCGCCATGCCGTCCAGGGTCTCGGAGAGCAGGCGCAGGCCGTTGTCCAGGGTCTCAGAAAACCGGACCTCCTCGTTTTCAAGCACGTTGGTGATAAAAGAAGCGTTCTCTTTGAGTTCCGGGTAAGGCTCGGCCATGACTTCAAACACCGTGCCGGCGGTCCGGGAAAGAAATGGCCGGGTCAGGCCGAGCTGGCGGCCGTAGCGAATGGCCCGCCGCAGAATGCGGCGCAGCACATAGCCCTTGCCCTCGTTGGAGGGCAGGACCCCGTCGCCGATCAGAAAGGCCGCGGCCCGGCTGTGGTCCGCGATCACCTTCATGCACACATCCATGTCCGGAGCCTGGCCGTAGGTTTTGCCGGAAGCCGCCTCAATGCCACGAATGATGGGAATAAACAGGTCAGTCTCGTAGTTGGTGTCCCGGTCCTGGATCACCGCGCAGATCCGCTCCAGGCCCATGCCCGTGTCAATGCTCGGATGGGGCAGCGGCGTCAGCTCGCCCGAGGCCTGGCGGTTGTACTGCATGAACACCATGTTCCAGATCTCCATGAACCGGTCGCAGTCGCATCCGGGCGCGCAGTCGGGCCGGCCGCAGCCGTATTTCTCTCCCCGGTCCATATAGATTTCACTGCACGGTCCGCAGGGACCGGTGTCGCCCATGGACCAGAAGTTGTCCTTCTCCCCCAGCCGGGCGATCCGGCTCTCGGCCAGACCGATTCTGTCTTTCCAGATGGAAAAGGCCTCATCATCCTCGTGAAACACGGAAACCGACAATTTGTCTTCAGGCAGTTTGTAGCCGTTGAGCAGCAGGTCCCAGGCCAGCTCAATGGCCCGCTCCTTGAAGTAGTCGCCGAACGAAAAATTACCCAGCATCTCGAAAAAGGTGTGGTGCCGGGCCGTGTATCCCACATTTTCCAGGTCGTTGTGCTTGCCCCCGGCCCGGACGCATTTCTGGGAGGTGGTGGCGGTGGTGTAGTCCCGCTTCTCCTCGCCCATGAACACCCGTTTGAACTGCACCATGCCGGCATTGACAAACAGCAGGGTGGGATCGGCCTGGGGCACCAGGGAGGAGCTGCGCACCACCCGGTGGCCCTGGTTTTCAAAATAGTCCAGAAACGTTTTTCGTGCCTCGTTTCCCGTCATTCGTTCTCTTTTCCTTCCAACACGGTTCAACCGCCAAACGCCATGGCCCGAATAGGCTATGCTTTATCCGCTTCAGTGGCCTTTGCCGCCTTATCGGCCTTGTCGGCCTTGTCCGGTTTCTCCACCGCGGCGGGCTGCCCGCCGGCAAGGCCAACGCTCTCGCGCACTTTGGCATAGAGTTCGTTAAACACCTCGGGCTTGTCGGCAAAAAACTGCTTCACATTCTCCCGGCCCTGGCCGATGCGCTCGCCGTTATATGAGTACCACGAGCCGCTCTTTTCAATAATGTTGTTTTCCACGCCGATGTCCAGCAGTTCACCGGTTTTCGATATGCCTTCGCCATACATCATGTCAAACTCCACGGTCTTGAAGGGGGGCGCGATCTTGTTCTTGACCACCTTGACCCGCACCCGGTTGCCCACCACCTCCTGGCCGTCCTTGATGGCCGCGCTGCGGCGAATGTCCAGCCGCACAGACGCGTAAAACTTCAGGGCGTTGCCGCCGGGCGTGGTCTCGGGGTTGCCGAAAAACACGCCGATCTTTTCACGGATCTGGTTGATAAAAATAATGGATGTATTGGTTTTGCCGATCACGCCGGTGAGCTTTCGCAGGGCCTGGGACATAAGCCGGGCCTGCAGTCCCATGTGGGAGTCGCCCATCTCGCCCTCGATCTCGGCCTTGGGCACCAGGGCCGCCACCGAGTCGATTACCAGGATGTCGATGGCGCCGCTTCTCACCAGCATGTCCGCGATCTCCAGGGCCTGCTCGCCGGTGTCGGGCTGGGAGACCAGCAGTTCATCGGTGTTGACCCCCAGCTTTTTGGCATAGGCCGTGTCCAGAGCGTGCTCGGCGTCGATAAAGGCGGCAATGCCACCCTTTTTCTGGGCCTCGGCAACGGTATGAAGGGCAATGGTGGTCTTGCCCGACGACTCCTGCC
The DNA here is from genome assembly GCF_000018405.1 of Desulfosudis oleivorans Hxd3. Taxonomy (NCBI): domain Bacteria; kingdom Pseudomonadati; phylum Thermodesulfobacteriota; class Desulfobacteria; order Desulfobacterales; family Desulfosudaceae; genus Desulfosudis; species Desulfosudis oleivorans. The sequence goes on along the minus strand of NC_009943.1, from coordinate 1,514,376 downwards.
CGTATATCTCGGTCACCCGGCCCCTGGGAAGCCCGCCCACGCCCAGGGCCACATCCAGGGCAATGGAGCCGGTGGATATGGACGGAACATTGATCACGGTTCCGGTGCCCAGCTTCATGATGGCGCCCTTGCCGAACTGCCGCTCGATCTGGGTAATCGCGCTTTCAACCGCCTTGGTCTTTTCTGCGTTACTCATCTCACCCTCCTGTCTGTTCCTTTAATATGGTTGGTACGGCAATGATTTCTACTTCAACTTAACCTCTTACCATCGGAGTCGGTATCGCTATCGGGATCGGGATCGAAACACCCGGCCGCGTCGATCCCGATCCCGATACCGATACCGATTTCAATTACCCGCCCAACGCAAACGCCGCCAGCCGGCTGTAAACAGGCCCGGCTGCGGTCAAATCGCTTTTATACACCATCAGCCTGTCGATGCAAAAGGGCTTTGATTGAAAATCAAGACAGGGCGCCATGGCAGCGGCCAGTTGCCGCACATCCACGGCACGCTTGATACGACCCAGCGTCACATGGGCCGTAAACCGGCGCTTTTCCTTACCAAAACCGGCAGAAAACAGATTTTCATCCAGGATGCCGTGAAAGTCAACAAGAGATCGCAGGTCCCCGGAAAGCCCTGCCCACAACACCCTGGGCCGGTTCATATCCGGAAACACCCCGATGCCCTGAGCTCGAATCTGCATGGGGGAAATGCCCTTAACTGCCTGTTCGGCAGCTGCCAGGGCTTTTTGAACCGCCTCCGGCGATATCTCGCCAAGAAATTTGACTGTAAGATGAATATTTTGAGGCGCCACCCAGCCGATCTTCACGCCGCCGGCCGCAACTGTTTTCTGAATGCCGGCCAGATCATCAATCACCTCCGCCGGCAGGTCAAAGGCCATGAAACATCGTATTTTCGAAGGCTTGCTCTCCATATCATGCCGCGAAAAACAAAAACAGAACCCGCACCGCAAGATTGGCCGCCACCCCGGCAAGCAGGTCATCGGCCACAATGCCGGCCCCGCCGGGAAACAGTGTCTCCACCTTTCGAATGGGAAACGGCTTGATAATATCAAACACCCGGAACGCCGCAAACCCGGCCACCGCATGCCAGAACGTAAACGGCAGGCCCAGCATGGCCACCATCATGCCCGCGATCTCGTCAATGACAATGCACCCCGGATCGGTCTTTCCCAGAATCTTTTCGGCCCGGTCAGAGACCCACACCGACACGCCGATAACCACCACCAGCACTCCGATGGCCCACGCCAGGCCAAGGCCGGACACCAGAAAGGTGCACCCCACCCCCACCACACTGCCGAACGTGCCCGGCGCAAAGGGAATAGATCCGGCCCCGAACCCGGTGGCCAGAAACATGATCAGTTTTTCAGAACGTGTCATTATGGATTAAGCCAATCCCTGTCTGGCCTGCACAGTAATCGGGCGTTGACATAAGCCATATCCATAGAAAGTGCAGTCCTGATTCTGTATATTTTCCTGTCATCGTCACGATCAGCGACTAAGGCCAAATCCGCTTCATAGTCGCTTGTGAGATTTAGCGGCAAAAGAAGTTGTATTCTCCCAGAATACCAATGAGGTATGGCGACTTTATAATTCCGTCGTATTTTTTCTTTTAGAAAACGGGTTGAACCTTCAATCGCGGCGATAGAGAGTGTCCTTTCCTCTCTCAGATTAGCAGGCAGTCTGTCTTTATTGTGGTCGACGATATGATCTGTGTTTACTTCTATTTCGTAACCTGTTTCAAATACGAGATCTCTAGCGTATGATATATAAGTTGCAACTTCAGGAAGAGGGTTGAACGGTTTTAATTTCTCTGAGTATGAATCGGCGAAACTATAAAACGTCCACTGAGGTTTCCCCAACTCTTCGGCATTTTGGTTAAAAAAGAAAGTAGCATAAATATCTTTTTCATTTTTTGTTTGAAGGCCGGTATTGAAACAAGACTTTGATCCATCATCAGAGTAGGCAATCAACCCTAATTCTTGTATCCGTAGAAATGTGTAGTTAAGGTAGTTCATTAGAATAGGGTATTTCTGCCCGTCTTTTCTGAATTGAGGGCTCCTAAAATTCCAATCCTCTTTTTTTGCCATGTGTGCGAGTTTTTCAAAAGGAGTTTCCCAGTTTTCCCCATCTGCGGCATTCCATCCAAAATGAGAAAACACTTCTGAGCCTTTCTGCTCCTTGTATCTTTTAAAAAGTGCTTGATATGTAGCCATTTCGTCGCCTCTCCTTTTATGTCGTTAATAGAAAATTGTTTTTATAGCAAGCAACTGTCTGTCACAGAAGATCACAAAAATCGCGCCTTGCTTTACCCCTCGCCGCTATAGTAATGGATTGCGGTTTTTCCTACGGCTTTTGTGGCAAACCAATCGAACGCATAGCCAACCGGGGCGCCAACGAGTGGAACCATCTTCGTAAAACTTGTGGTCGATTTTTCGCCGGCTTTTGTAATGATTTTGCGAGAAACCACTTTCCATATTTTTTTCATGACATCCTTTGTAATATATTTTTCCACCGCCTTTTTTGTTACATCTTTTGCGGCTTCCACTCCGATTTTTTTAAAAACTTCTTTAACGGCATCGCCAGCCAGTATAAGGTAGATGTCGGTTTTCACATCAACCGTCTTTGTATTGTGGCCATAAACACGGGCCACAGCAAGGGCCATGCAAATTTGAATTTTCCATGAAGCCGCCAAATCAAACGGGATAGCCACAGGAAGAGACAGAATCCCTCCCAGCCCTGTGCCGGCACCGACCAGCCCGCTTTTTACCGATTTCCGGCGAACGATTTTTTTGGCTAAAGCCTCACGGGAGATGCCGGGATTTTGGGATCTTAATTTCTCAACGTACTGGTCAATATCCTGTTGCCCGGCTTCTATCGCCCAACCGATAAGTTTATCTAAAGCGTTGCTTTTTTTCTCATTCTCGTTTGCCATGTATTCCTCCAGTAACAAAACGCACCATTGTCGTGACGCATTTATGCATTGACAGGGTTAATCCCTCCCAGCTCACTTTCCAGGCACGCTGCCAGTTCAAGGCACGTATTTACAGCAGCGATTGCCACTCCGACAGGAATATCACCTGGGGGGAGATGTTGACCAAAATCACCGAATCCATGCGCTGAATTGGCGAGAGCCCAAGTGTTGCTGGAAATATGTTTTGCCTTGGAGTCGCTCTTGTCTGTTCCGGTTATAAGTTTTAAAAGGTGAATTTGATGGCCACGTTTGGCGAAAGGAAACTTTTTGTCCCAATAATCTTGTGGACCTTTCTCGCCGTTATATTTCCACTCTGTAAACCATGCTTCGGGCACAGCCCTGCCTGTCCCAAACTCAGCGTCCCAAATCAGATCCAAAGCACGATCGACAACCCCTCGAATATTGGTAAGACAGACCCTCGGATGTTCTGGAATATCTTCGATGCTTTTCTGGATAAGCCTTCGGAGGTCGGCGTTGAGCGAGACCAAGTGGTCAAGGCGGAATTCAAGTACACTGCGGATGTTTTCTTGATAGTCTTTCCAAAAACGAAACAAGCGCGCCATGTTCCCGATGTTATCCCCGTTCTGTTTTACATATTGTTCAGCAAAGCGACACCCACTTTCTATCTTGTTTCCAGTGACCTTGATAAAGCCCTTTTCCTCGAGACACTTACGGTCAACGCTGTTAATATCGGCAGCGTCGACCTTTTTGTGCTCTATCAGATATCGATAAGCCTCTTTTGCTGAGGCCGGACAGTCCTTCCACAGAAAGCTGATATAGCTATTAACAGAGCCTGAGATGGCCTCTGCCACCTGGTTCACTATCTGGTTGTCAATGTCTCCAGTAGCCCTTGTTTTTACAATTTGATTAATTAAAAATAAATACAGTATGGGATAACCGGCCGTCCAGTTTTGCAGTTCGCTCATAGCTCCGCTTGTAAACGTAAGGTCCGGGACCTTACTCATAAGCGCTACTATGTCCTGAGCATCAAAGATACCCACCTGCAATGGTGTCGGATCAAAAATATTCCAGAAATCACTTGATGCGGTCGTTGTACTCCGGAGTAACTCACTCATAGGCTGACGGGTGGCCGTAACCAAACGCAGGCTCGTCGTCTTAGAAAAAAGTTCCCGTAAATTATCCCAATGATTTCTTGTGAGGTTGTCTTTATTGAGCGGTTGATCAAAACCATCCCAAACCATCAACGTTTTGATTTTATCGCTATGCATAGCATCGATAATTTCTTTCAATTCCTCATATATCCCCTCCTCTTCTTGAAGTGCTAAAATGTGTTCTGCATATTCATTCCCAATCACCGCCAGCTCTTGTCCCAACTTATGACAAAAGGATTTTAAAAAGGCATGGTCTGAGTCCGGGGTTTGATGCCCCAGATCCCAAAAAACAACCGCATTATATGGCGAATCCGGCTGACGCATTCTTTCGGCAAGATTATTCATTAAAACTGTTTTGCCGACATAACGCGGCCCCACAATCGATAGATTGCTTGGCGACTTCTTGGTAAGGTTATTCCATAACCACTGCATGAGATCTGCCCGGCCAACCATAGGGGGGATACCTATACCTAAAATCGGGAATTTAACATCAGTCATCATTGTCCTCCGTTTCACCTTGCGCATGGTCCTCTGTTTCTCTTTGCGCTTTGTTTCTTAACATTGCAAAATCATGCTGCCGGTCAATCCATCTACCCATAAGAGGAATTGATAAAGTATATTCGCCACTGTCAGCGCCACCAGTAAGGTCAATCAGTTCCAATTCTCTCAGGAATTCGATGTCTTCAATGAGCTCATCATCAGTCACGTTAATTCCATCATTAGCCAACAGCTCAATAAGTAGCGCCAAAGTAATAAGGCCAGACTCTTTCATCTGCTTATTGATCAACCCAAGAATAAATCGACGACGGTCTGATTGGGCGTAATCCCAGAGACTGGCGAAATGCTCGTTATTTTCGGCCAGTCGGTCGGCTGCCTGCTCTACGATATCTAATCTAATGGCCCGGATTTTAAGTTGTGCTACCATATCAAATACCCGATTACAAAGGCATTGCAATAGAAATGGCTGACCATTGGTGAGAAAAATCGCCTTTTCAACCGACTCCCTGGTATAGGTCAACCGGCCCTTAACCGGTTCTGTCACCAGCCTGGACGCGGCTCCATGGGAAAGAGAGGATACGTTAAAAAGCGTGCCCAGCCCATAGAGCGCCGACCAGTATTCTTCTCGCAATTTTTTCAGTCGCCGTGAGCCGGTCAGAATGGCCGAGAATCCAGAATAAGTCTGAACCATATAACGGATATTTTCCGGGACCTGCGGAGACGTAATACCGTTATCAATGCCTTCCTGAAGTTTGTCAAACTCATCCAGCATCAGCAGAATACCCAGTTTGTTTTGTGCGGCAAGATCAAGTGCTACCTCGGCATATTCACAAAAATCCTCAAAAGGAGATTCTTCACCGATCCCTTTGCGGCAGGCCTTTGCAATACCTCTTTTCTCCCCCATTGGCAGAAGGCTGCCATCAGGCAAAGGCACTTCGACATCAAGTGTAGCCAGTCCTTTGGCAATGTTTATGGCAATCGTACGGAAAACAGAGGCAGTGGGGACCCCGACACCCTCTTTGCTGCCTTCGGCGCCTTGCAGACTGCAATAGACGCCCAGCCAGCCCGGCACAGGCCCATTACCTTCCAGGTGACAAAGCACAGATGACTTTCCGGCCCTGCGGTTCCCTTCCAGTAGAACAACATTGCCGCTTTTAACAACTTGACGACGGATTTGCTCAAGCAGTTTCTCTCGACCAAAAAAGACTTCGTTGCTCTCGGGACCAATGGGGTCCCCACACACATAAGGGCTGCCACCAAGTTCTGTTGGGGAAGCTTCATCCGGATCACCGTCGGCTGAAAACTCAAATGCTATCTCTTGTTCACCATTTAATTGCAGGCCATCAAGGGTTACGGCAGACCACTGCACCATTCTCATATATGTTCCTGGTGCTGGGGGTGTTGTTAACTTGAAAGTTAAGGTTTCTGTTGTGTTTTCGGCCAAGTATTCAACCCGTTTGCCTTCATTCGCTGTGTCAACATATATAGCCACTTCACGCAAAGGCAATGGGCTTTGGTTTTGTACGGTCAGGTCGATTTCCTGGAGCTCACCTGGCTGGGTAAAAGAAACTTCGCCAGTAAAGACCAGCTTAATATCATCCAAAAGGGTGGACATACCCAGATCAATCAACTTTGATACAATATCAGGTAGTTCACTAATATTTTTTTTAGTTTTTGCTGTTAGCCCCTTGAGCAAAAACGGGGTGGCTAAGATCCCTCCTAAAGGTCCTGCAGCAAAAGTGGTCCCAGCAGCTGCACCTATCCCAACAGCAGCACCTATAACTTTCCGTAAGGTTTTTGCTGGTTTGTCCCCCTTAATATTAGTGATGCCTACAATCCGCTGCTTTGACTCTTTAAGTGCAATGAGCATCCCAGGACCTTGAGGCAGACTATTAATCCCCTGAAGCGGCCTAAGAGAATGGCTAAAAGCAAGAAGCCAGGGTAACAGGTCGTTGTTATTATCATCGCTGTTCCTCTCATCAGCAAAGGCCTGCGCCTCTTTTGCAAGTTGGTCAAGTAGTGAAAGGTCTAACGGAAATCTTTTATTTTCCATATCAGAGGGTAGTTTTTTAATCGTCTTTTCGATCCATTCGGCAATTGAGTCGTGCCCTTTCCCAGAGAGAATTACCATAAGATAATTAAGAGCGTCTACCTTATGTTCCCGAAACTCATCAGCCACGCGATGCTGAATCTGCAGCGGAGGAATCGGTACGGGAAGGTTTTCTATGGCCCGTTTATTCAGATGGTTAATAACGCCACCGGAGGCGCGGTCTTTCAACCAAGCCCGGCATTCGTTGCTGTCAAGATAGGCAACCAAAAAATGAGGATCAATCCGGCCATCCTTCGGCCGCAGTACATACAGACCGCTTGCAGCAACAGCTCCCACGGCGCCGTTGCAAACTATGCCAACCTTTCCTATGGTGCCCGACTTGGAGATTAACACATCACCGGCTCGTAGTTTCCAGGATGCCTTAACCAACTCTATCGCTTTTTCTGAAATCCAGGAGGTCCCTTTGGTTACCTGGCCTTTCTCAATGTCTTTGATGCGAATATATGGAACAGGTTCAATGGTTAACGATAGGCTGCCTGGCTGCTTTTCCCCCATACTCTCTTCTTTAATGGCACCCAGTGATAATGCCGCCAGTTCTTGGCTTACTGGAGACGTGTCTTTCAAGTCATGAGATCGGATAGAGCAGCCATGTAATATCTCACAACATTCCTTGAGAGGTTCTATGGGTATGGAACGCAGCTTGTTCAGTTCATCAAGCACACCGAGAAGACTGCTTCGATCACGGCGACGGGGTGTGAGGTCAAATCCTAATTCAGCGAGAGACTCCACCTCAACGTCCCAGCAGTACTGGGACTGTTCCGGGTTGCGTATCATGGCAACCAGCGAGTGTATCTGACTGTCTGAAATAGTCGTGGGCTGTTTACCTCGACCTTGCTCGAAAAACGGTTCAGCATTGACCATGCGGATCTGTTTTGTGCTGCCCCCACGCCGCAATACCAGGATACCTGATGGTATGCTGATCAAGGCCCCAAAGACATTCGGCGGGAGGGAGATGACAGCTTCGACAGTATGATTTTCGATAAGCCACGCGCGAAGATTTATTTCCGTGTCTCCGAAAAGCAGGCTCTGGGGGACGGCAATAATTGCCCGGCCGTCGGGCCGCAGGTTGGCAAGTGCATGCTGGATGAAGAGCCCTGCACGCCCTCTTGTCCTTACAGGATAATACTTTCCATTCAGCTCAATTTCTTCTTTAAGTATCTTGTGAATCGCCCCCCAGGGCGGGGTGGCCAAAACCACATCAAATCCATCCTGCTGTGGGTTGGCAGGGGCTGTGCGTTCCAAGCTGTTGCCCAGCTCAATCTTTGGGTCACTGGCGCCGGCCAGCACCAAACGCGTCATCCCCACGATATATGCGGAAATATTCTTTTCGACCCCTGATATATTTACACTTTCCATGTTATACCCGGTATTTTCCTGCTGCCCGGAAACATGATCAATGGTCGTGATCAGTAAATCAGCTGTCCCGAAGCAGGGGTCATAGATGCTCTCCCCTTTTGAAGGCGCGGCTAATTCGACCATAAACTTGGTAAGATAAAGTGGTGTCGTATGATAGCCATCTTTGGCTTCACCAAAACGGCCATCAATGTCTTTTAACGCCCGGCGGTGATCTGCCGGGGTCTCAAAGGGCTTTTCAGCCAAACGGCTTACAGTATTAGCCAATATTTTGGGGGGGAGATCTCCCAATTTTCTGGTTGGCGCCGCGAGACGGTGCAAATGCGTGGCCATTGGATTGTGCCGAAAATTTTTGAGCTGGTCCAGGGCGACAGGCAACTGCCTGGTTAAAACATTGGAGAGATCTTCCGGAGACAGTTGATGCCAGGTGCGCCAGTGGAGGGATGCCGGTAAAACAGGCTCATACTCCGTGCCTTCAAAGGCGGCCATGGCTTCCAGTTCTGCCTCCTGAAAGTCAGCCCAGCGCAGATAAAGCAAGGTGGCGATAGCCAGCTTCATATCCGCTTTTAAAAAATTTTTTAGCCGGTCATTTATTTCTTTTTGATCAGGCGTTGTCATGGCTTTTACAGTTCTCCGGCAAAGGCTTTATGGAGAATGGATTGGCGTAAAGCATTTACCTCCGAGGTGCTTGCTGCCATGTCTGTTTGCAACTCTTCAACTGCAGCAACAGCATCGTCTAGAGATTCGGTGATCTGCTGCTGTTTCTGGGTCGAAGGTAAAGTGAATTTATAGGCAAAAAGGTGTTTGCGGTTAACTTTTGGCATACCAGCACGATTAGAGCCAGCAATTACGTAATCCGTAAAATGTCGAGAAAGAAGTAAATAGAATAGATAATCTCTGGTCAATTTTTGAGGAGCAGGGAATAACGGATACATATCGGCACTGCAAAGACCTGAGAAACCAGGACGAGCGACCTTCATCAGGTAAGGACGAATTTTATTGTACAGCACCATTGAATCATTAAAGGTAAACTTGCTTGATTTGAGTTTCTCCGCTCGGGCTGTTTTCAAATTAACAAGCTTACTTGTTTTCGCTTCGATGTTTCCGCCTCCGATATGTAATAAGTCGATATATTGAGGCGCTCTTGGATCAACTAGGCTGGACGTGATTGCGCAAACATCAGCGAGCGTAACCTTTTCTCCATCAGCCTCCTGATATTCTGCCTCAATCAGGGACTCCAGGAGATAGCCACGCTCCCGCATGGCCTCCGCCCGTAGTCCCTCAATCTCCTCCACCCGCTCCATGCACTCCTTGATGCGGGCGACGATGCGGCGCTGTTCGTCGACGGCTAACGCTGGGACTGGCAAATTCGCAATGTCAGTTTTTGAAATTTGTTTAAATGTCGCACCTCGGCCTAAGCTCAATAAATGATCCTTGCACGCCATCAACCAAAACCATAAAAATTCTGGATCATGTCCTTCAATTATACGAAGGCCGCATACGCCACGACCATAACAATACTTCGAGTCTGCCCAGTTCAAATCTCCAATTGTAGCGCGCACGCACAGAATGATATCCCCAGCCTTGCCTGTTTTTGTTGGAGAAGTCGTCCATTTTTTGGGGGATGGATGAATGAGTCCCAAATCAGCAGCCCCTGCAATCAAAGGAGTCCCAAGGGTATTTTCATTATAAGTGTCCCCTTTAGGTGCTTGGCCCATAACAACCAAACATAATTGGTTAAGTGGCTGTGTTTTCCAGGAAGAATTTAAAGTCGGCAGCATTCCTATTTCTCCAAAATCCCTTCCAGCTCATTCAGTAGATCCATGATCCGCTCTTCCTTGGCCTTGATGGACTGAACCAGCTCCAGGGCCGGGCGGTGCTCGTATTCATCCTTGCGGTTCGGGTTTTTGGCCGACAGATCGTAGCCTTGCTCGATAATTTTTTCGATCGGCACGGTCCAGGAGTTGTCGCCCGCCTTTCTTTTTTCCCACTTGGCCAGAAAGTCCGGAAGCTGGTCCCCTTCTATGGGCTTTCTGGTGGACTTCAGCTCAAAGCCGTCGTTGGTCAGCTCACAGAACCAGACGCTTTTTGTCCCGCTGTCATCTTTGGGCCGGTCAAAAAAGATGACATTGGTTTTGACGCCGGTATATGGCAGAAAGCAGCCAGCCGGCAGGGAGAGGATAGTATGGACGTTGAACTGCTCCAAAAGTTCTTTGCGTACCTTCTGATCCGGGCCACCCCGGAAAAGGACGCCTTCGGGGATAACCACACCGGCCCGGCCGCCTTTGGCCAGGTTGGCCATAATGTGTTGAAGGAACAGGCACTCGGTGGCGCTGGAACGCACCCTGAAATTGGTCTGCATTCCCGAAGCCATTTTGCCGCCATAGGGCGGATTGGAGAGGATTACGTCATATCTGGCCTTTTCCCCCACGTTCTGGCTGTGTATTTCCAGAGTGTTGGTCAGCTCCAGGTTGGCTCCTTCGATACCGTGCAGGATCATGTTCATAGTGCCAAGCAGATAGGTAAGCGGCTTGATTTCCAGGCCGTAAAAAGTCTTCTTTTGTAAGGCGTCAAGCTGCGGACCGCTCAAGGTATTGTTGCGCCGGATATAATCTGCGGCTTCTCCCAAAAAGCCGGCAGTACCGAAGCAGGGATCATACACCTTGTCTTTGGGTTTTGGCTGAACCACCTCTACCATGGCCCGGATGATATGGCGCTGGGTATAAAACTCGCCAGCATAGCCGGCCGAGTCGGCGGCCACCCGTTTCAGCAGGTCTTCATAGATTTCCGAGAGCACAATCACATCGGTCTCACTGGAAAAATGCAGTTTGTCGACCTGTTGAACCACTCTGGCAAAAGAGATGCCCCGACGGCAGTAGTTGCGTACATTGTCAAAAATGCGACGAAACCGCTGAGCCAGCAGATCATCGCCCAGCCCTTTTTGGGGGTCCGGGCTGGTGAGTTTGATCCACAGCTTACCATCTACAAACTCCAGCATCTGATCAGGATGGTCGGTGTTTCTGGCCCAGCTGGACCAGGCATATTGCCCGGACAGGCGACGTCCGTAGGCGGTGTCGTCAAAATCTGCCTCCTGCTCTCGACGGGTCTCGGCCTCGTCAAAGGCCTTGAGGAAAAAGAGCCAGGCCAACTGCTCCACATAGTTGCGGGCGTCGACACCTTCCTGGTTCAGTTGGTCGCAGGCATTTTTCACGATCTGCTGGACTTCCTGGCGGCGATGGTCGATTTTACTGGTCATTGATGAACTTCCTTGCTTATACAGTCATGGGTACATAGAGGTGGTGCTTTACCGCCTCCAGGTCGGTTTTTAATAGTTGCGGCCCGCCGTAACGGCTGGTCAGGGTTTGAAAACTGCCGAACTGTGCGACAAACTGGGGGGCGCCATAGGTCCGGGCCTGCTCCAGATCATCGATTCCGAACAACTGGTAATGGTCAAGGGCGCATTGCCAGAATAATACTTTGAAGGGATCTGACGAACGGTAGCCGGGCTCGGGGTCCGCAACCTTATCCATGGGTTGAGACTTAGGAAATGAGAACACTTGTGCTTTATTAACTCTATTTGCCCCCAATTCATATTCCAGCCATTGGGCCTCATCCTTCCAGAAACGCTCTACACGCTGTGGGCGTGTTGGCACTCGCACCAGGTTGAAGCCGATTTTGGCCAGGATGTCCACATCGTCGGTCTTCGGCAATTCAAGGTAATGGCGGAAGGCGGACGGATAAATATCATGGTCCCGCAGCTCCTCACGCAACTCCTTGCGGCTGTTCTTGTCGATCCAGATGGTGAGCAGCTCGTCAAGGGACTTGGCTGAAACATCGAGGATAAAGTTCCTCGACTGCTCGGTATACTCCTCAAAGGGGATCTTGCGGCCATCCGCCAGGCAGACATAGCGGTTGGTGTCGGAAATAACCACCGAGATGCCTTCACCCGCCGGTTTTGCGGCGGGCTCGTCGGTTTTCTTCCGCGGCTTGGTTTTGGGTTGAGCCCCTTTCTGCCGGTTGGCCGGATGGCCGTCAAATTCCGCATCTTCAAGTTGACTGGCACCGGAATAATCGAAAATGGTAAAATACCGTTTATTGATATCCTCGCAGAGGCGGGTGCCGCGCCCTTTCATCTGCTTGTAAAGGATGGCGCTTCGAAGTGGTCTTACAAAAACGATATTTTTTACATCTGGAGCGTCGAAACCAGTGGTTAAAAGATCCACGGTTACGGCGACGCGGGGTTTGGTGGAACCGACAGTGGCAAAGTTGCGTTCCAGCTGATGACTGTTGCGTTCTGAACGAACTATGCGGCCGGCATAATCATCGTCTCCTGACAGGCGCCGCAGTTCAGCAGCCATGAACGCCGCATGGGTATCGTCCACGCAGAAGACAATGCTTTTTTCATCTCGCAAGTCGTATTGCCCTAAGATTTCCCAAAGGTCTTCAGCAATGGCTGTGGTACGGTCCGGCATGCGGATATCGCGTTCAAAGTTGGCTGTCGTATAGTGTTTGCCGTCCAGCCCGGTGTAGCCTTCTTCATCGACGTTGGTAATGCGTTCTTCAAGCAGGTAGGGAACAAGATAGCCGTCCTCAATAGCCTGCTTAAGGCTGTATGTGTAGATCGGGGCACCGAAGTATTCATAGGTATCGCGACGTTTTTCTTCTTCAGTCAAAACGCGGCGGCCTTCTTCAAGTTCGCGGGGCGTGGCGGTAAGACCCATCTGCAGGGCGGAGTTAAAATGTTCCAGCACGCCAAACCAGTCGCCGAATCCGGACCGATGGCATTCGTCGATAATGACCAGATCAAAAAAGTCCTGGTCGTAGTGCTCAAAGATTTTTTTGCCGTCCAGTTCTTCATCCAGGTTTTGATAATTGGCGAAGAACACTTTACCAACCTGGTGCTGGCCATTGGCGACGGTATCCTTGTTGATGGTGACGCGTTCATCGGTGGAAAAAGCGGCAAAAGCCCGGTAGGCCTGATCTTTAAGCGAATTACGGTCGGTCAGGAAAAGGATGTGCTGGCGCTTCAGGATACTGGTGTTTAACAATTTCCAGACCAACTGAAAAACGACAAATGTTTTTCCTGTCCCGGTTGCCATCAGCAGAAGGGCTCGGTTATTCCCACCGGCAAAATGCCAGAGGGTTTTATGGATGGCCACATCTTGATATGGCCTGACTACTTTGCGAGAGACTTGATCAATATGGTACCCAGCTGAAAAGACCTCGCCCCATTGATCCCAGTCAATGGAAATGCCGTGATGTGTGAGGATGGCTTCCGGCGATGGCGGCGCAGAAAGCGTTTCGTATTTGCCAGAATCATTGTCGGTAAGAACCCAGTCGGTGCCATTGGTGGCGATGGAAAAACGGATGTCCAGCCGTCCCGCATAACGCGATCCCTGTTGCATGCCATCGGCAGCAGAGATCGACTCTGCTTTGGCTTCAAGGACGACCAGTGGCGCACCATAATAGCGCAGAACATAGTCGGCAATAATTGTCTGCGTTTCATCATACATGGTATCGCCAGTAATATTGACCCGCCCGAGGCCGATGGTGACCTGACTATCCCATTGCCAGCCGGCTTTTGTAAGGGCTGGTTCAATTAAGTCTGTGCATGTCTGTTTTTCGTTTCGGCTCATCAGTGCCACCCAAAGTTAAAGTTGTCTGTTGTCACAGCAATGACCGTGCCAACTCATTCCAAACCGTATTTCTTGAGCCAGTTGGTCAGTGTCTGATAGCTGGGCATACCCAGCATTCTGGCAGCTTTTGTTTTATTGCCATGGGCTTCGGCCAGCCCTCTTTCAAGATAATGCACAGCAACCATTTCTATTATTTCCGGAAGGTTAATGCCCTGCGCAAGCGGCCGGTTAAGAACTTGTTCGTTTGTTTTATCATCAACAGAAACCGGAAGAAAAGCCTCTTGGACATCTTTTTCCGTGAGGATCTTGCCTGTCGACCATACCGCTGCTCTGGTCAGGGTGTTTTGCAGCTCCCTGATATTACCCGGCCAGGGGTGCTGAAGTAGAAGATTTTTTGCGGGTGCAGAAATTTTCTTGTGTTTCGATGCAGCGTCATGACCACTTTCTTTGTTGATCTGTTCCCAGAAGGAATCAATCAGCAGGCTGATATCACCTTTGCGGCCCCGGAGGGCCGGCAACCGGATCACTGCAACGGCCAGACGGTAAAACAGGTCTTCGCGGAAGGTGCCATTGGCCACAGCATCAATCGAGTTTTTGTTTGTGGCTGCGACAACCCTTACATCCACCTTTCGGGGGCGGGTTCCGCCAATCGACTGGATTTCGCCTTCCTGAAGGACACGCAGCAGCTTGACCTGCATTTCCCTGGGCAGGTCCCCTATTTCGTCCAGGAAGATAGTCCCTTGATGCGCTGCCTCAAAATAGCCAATCCGCTTGGAGGCCGCACCGGTAAAAGCGCCCTTTTCATGACCAAACAGCTCAGACTCGACCAGTTCGGCAGGGATAGCGCCACAGTTGATGGCGACAAACGGTTTTTCTTTCCGGGGGCTGGCGTTATGGATCGCATGGGCCAGCAGCTCTTTGCCTGTTCCGGATTCACCTTCTATCAATACAGGAATAGCGTGGGGGGCCACCCGCCTTGCCATGAGTATGATCCGCTGCATTTCCTCGCTACGGTGGATAATGTCGTCGAATTCGGGGGCGGCGGCAGGGAGGCCGGCAGCCAGATGCTCCAGGGTTTTGTCGGCCTTGCTTAGCAGGTCTGGAATGAAGTCAGCTGAAATGTCAAAGGGAACCGAGGCTGTGAGCACGCCATGCTCTTTGGAAGACTCGATTAATTCGGCTGGGAAGCGTGTCTTGGCCAGAATAATCCACACGGCTGCCATGGCCGGCGTGCCAGGGCTCAGGTGAAAGACCAGATCGGCATCCGGGCCATGCTCTTGGCGTTTCTCGGAAATAATCGCGGCAGCGGCCTCGTAAATCTCGCCAAAATTGGTGGGGGAAGAAAGTTTGACCTGCCTGAGTGTGATCGGACTGGTAGCTTTGTCTTTCACCCAGGCAATATATTTCTGTGCCTTGGCCTTTTCCCAGTTGTTGAGCAGCACAACTTCCCTGTAGGAGCGGGCCGCCAGAGACTGCGCCACCGGCCCCAAGCCGGCGGCCGGCTCTCCGGCAGCCGCCCTCAGATCTGTCATACCCAGCCAGCAGAATAGGATTGATTCCCCCATGATTCGGAACGATACAAGATTTTTTGTTATGGTGCAAATAATTTATTATTCCGGTCTTGGGCTTAATAATATAAATGACTACAGGTATCAATAAGCAAAAGCTATCAAAGAATGGATAATATATAGCTCAAGATATGATGCACCCAAAAGCGCCTTAATACAGGTGGGCCGAGTATGCCGTTTCATTATAAATGCCGGCCCTTTCTTTTTGTCCCGTGCCCTTGGTTCTCACCAATGTCGGGGTAGAACCATCCTCGCGGAGGCACTTTTCCTTCAGGTCGAAACAGTGCCCGCCAGAAAGATTCTTTTCTGGCCCGTACAGTAACATATGGCCCCAGTGCTTTATAGACGCCCTCTGGAATGTGAATGGCCCTTTTTTTGCCGGCCAGGGCAAGAAGCTTGTCGGCAAGGGTTGTTTGCGGCAGTCTCCAGGTCATCACTACCTCCATTATCGTTTATGCCTGTTCCCGTACTGATACCAAAGCCCGGCCAGTATGACCGTCAGCATGAGGGAAAGGGCATTGCCGAAAATAAACACCCTGTCTCCTGTGTGCAGGGCATACGCCATGATAAGCGACAGGCCGGTTGCCAGGGCCGTCAGATAAGATCCGCTGAGACCGTCGGCGCATTTCATCCGGTAGGTCTTGACGATCTGCGGAACCGCGCTGACGCACATGACAAACGAGCCTGCCGCTCCCATCAATTCAAATACACTTCCTGTTTCCATCATGATCCCCGGCCGTCAGCCTGCAACACGTTGCCTCTCACAGCAACTGTGGGTTATTCGGCATCTGCCCCAGTGCCCGGCTCCGCACTGTTTTCTTTTGTGCTTACCGGCTGGTATTTGAGTATGCCGATGGATAATGCAACCGATGCCAGTAAAAACAACCATGCCCCGGTGGCTGCAGCATTGACTGTTTCGTCAAACAGTTCGACCGACTTTGATGAGATGTAAATAATCGTAATGACGATGGAAGCGGTTGCGCATGCCAGCCCCCACAGCCTGTTGATCGGCCTGTTTTTGAAAAGCCTCAGCAGTGGATAGACCCAGAGGCCGAGGAGCCAGAAAGCGCCCTGGGACAGGCCTGATTGGGACGCAATACCCACATCCACCCAGTCCATAAGCATGGAAATGACTGCTACGCATCCCGCAACAAAAACAACCCTGCCGCCGAAGTTCCAGTTTTCCCAGTCGAATTTCATTTTGGCCTCACTGTGGTCCTTGTCAAAAGAAGCCGGTGAAACTTCGTGCGGTGTGATTGCGCTGTTGGGTGAGTTGTTATTCAGCCCCTGTTTGAACGCGGACAGGATCGTTTTATTGGGGCTCTTGAACAGCGCATAGGCATTGTCCACATGGGCTGTTGAAACAACTGTCATTTTTGTATCAGGCCCCGAAGGAACCAAAGTGATCAGGATGGTTCCCCATGTCATGAATTTTCTGAAGGCCGCCTCGACCTGGCAGAGGTCCTCGTTTGTTGTCACTTTTTTAAAGCCTGACGACTCCAGTGCCCTGACACATTTTGACAACCACTCTTCTCTTGCGCCTGACACTACCATTTCCTCTTGTAAACTTTTTCTGATAGCCATTTTTTCCCCTTTCTTATGGTGCCGAACATTGATTGTATGCCGGAACAAAAAACCCACGCCTCTGTTTCTCCCGGATAAACGCGCCTGTCGCCCCAGCAGTTGAAAAGCACTTCCTGTTTCCATTATGATCCCCACCTGTCAGCCTGTGACCATCGTTACAAAGCCCCACACCGCCATGCCCAGGACGGAAAAGGCAATGATGCCGATAAACACAAGCGCCCATTTGATCAGGCCCAGCAGGACAAACAGAAAGGCGCTGGTGTCTTCCAGCCAGCTCTGCAGCAGGTTGAGCGTGGCAATGGCCGCGACCAGAACATCGTCGATCTGGCCGACCACCGGCACATCCGGTATGGGGTCTATCGGCGACAGCACATAAAGCATCGCCAGAATGAACAGCAGCACCGGAATGAGCGTGGACCGTTCCGAAGATGAGGGAACATCGATAACTTCTGTTGCGTTTTGGGTCTGTGACATTGTGATTCCTCCTTTCAAAACAAAAAAACCTCCATGAATGATGGGTATCACTCATGGAGGTTTTAAAATAAAAAATGGTCTCCATGAGTGAATGCTAATTACTCAGGAGACCAACTTTTTCAGATCTCGCAGGGCCTGATTATGTCCATTTAAAAAATGGATTCACAAGCAAGATTGTCAAACAGCTGGATAAAAATATAATGCCGTTGTCCGATGGTGTCAACTGAAATGTTTGACCGTCGCCGCTTACTGTTTGCAATTTCTGAAAACCGTACTAAAATAGCACAGTTCGATTCAGCAGTAATGGTTTTGCAGGCACCTTTCTCGTGGCCATGGACAAGACGAATAAAACCTTTTGCCACGGACTATATGCGCCGGATAGAGGAAATAAAACAATGGCTCCAACAAAAGATGCCGTCATCCGCGATATAAGAAGATATGGCGCCACGCTCAGGGAAAACAGCATTCCTGTTCAGCGGGTTCTGCTTTTCGGCTCATGGGCCAGGGGGGCGGCCGGTGAAGACAGCGATGTTGATATTGCCCTTATTTCTGATAAATTTACCGGAGACCGGTTTGAAGACAGGCGCAGAATTGTTCCGCTGAGACGGGCCATCAACAACCGGATCGAGCCGATTCCGTTTAATTCAAAAACCTTTGCAAATGGCGGCAACCTTATTGACGAGATCATTCGTCACGGGGAAGAGATTGACGCCGTTGTCTGACCGGGAATTTCGAGGCCGAAATCGAACCGGCACAGAGCCTTGCTTCAGGGATTTTAAGTCCCTTGCGGCTACAGAATTCCAAATACACCCCATATAATCTGCCTTATATTCTCCAGCGATCGGTTTATTCTGATTTTGCAAAAAGGACAGGGACCCGCTATATTACGCAAAAGGATGCGCAGGCTAACGCGACACTATAAACCGAGCAGAATTCCAGTTTTTAAATTTTCAATTTCACAGGAGTTAAAAAGCCATGGGAATTTTGTATGAAGTCACAAGTTTTACCGGGTGGGGTATCTGGCTTTTTGTATTGTTTGCTTTGATGGCATTCAATGAACTTGGCCGTACCACAAAATGGGGAGGGATTGTGCTCTTCCTGATTGTTCCTGCGGCACTAACCATTTTTGTCTGGCCGACGACCGCGGCCCCGGGCAATGAATATGGCACGGGCAACTGGTTCAACTGGGTAAAAACCTACTCGGCTCTTGCGGGGTGCCTTGGATTTATGGCTATCCGCTTTATTCCCGGACTTGCCCGGAAAAGATGGGCGTTATGCTTTCCACCCCTTATTCTGGCACTCAATATTTTTGAAGCATGTCTTCGTGATTTTCAATGCTATGCATATGGCGCATGGGAAGGAGCGTATATTGACAATCTCTGGCTGATATCCGGTCCATGGAATATCATGAATGGTATAGCTGGCCTGCTTAACATCATCGCCATCTCGGGGTGGTTTGGTATTTTTATCTCCAAAGACAGAACCAAAGACATGATCTGGCCCGACATGATCTGGCCCTGGATAATCGCTTATGATTTGTGGAACTTTGCCTATACCTACAATTGTATTGCCGATCATTCATTTTACTGCGGACTGGCATTGTTGCTTGCCTGCACCATCCCTGCTTTTTTTATCAAGAAAGGGGCGTGGTTGCAGCACCGCGCGCAAACACTTGCCTTGTGGATCATGTTTGTCATGACGATTCCTTCGTTTGCGGATCGTATCGCTCCGGTTCACACCACACATGACCCCAAAGCCTTTTTTGCCGTCAGCCTGCTGGCCCTGATCGCCAATGTTGCACTGTGCATCTACCAGTTCAATAAAATCCGCATACACAGGCTCAATCCGCTGAAAGATGAAATATATACGGAATCAAACGCTTACAAACGAATCATAGAAGAAAACAGGTAAGTGAACCGGGGGGTGGAGCAAACGTTTATCTGTATGTCAACGGATCATCCCGGGTAATGATCGTATGAGGTAGTTCCCGATGAGTATGAGAAGAATCGTATCCCTCACGGCTTTTTTGTCGTTCCTTGTTACGTTCCTGACCAGCATCATTTTGTATATCGTTCCTGAAGGCCGTGTCGCATACTGGGCGGACTGGCGGCTCTGGGGGCTCTCCAAAGAAGAGTGGGGCGCCATTCATATCAATGTCGGTTTTCTGTTTCTGCTGTCGCTGCTGCTGCACATTTATTACAACTGGAAGCCGATTGTCACTTACCTCAAAAACAAGGCCAAGCAGGTAAGCATATTTACAAAAGAGTTTAATGCCGCCCTAGTGTTAACCGCGTTGTTTGTTTTCGGTACATACTTTGGCGTCCCTCCCTTTTCCACCATCATTCATTTCGGTAAAAGTTTCAAAGACGCTGCCGCGGAAAAATACGGCGAACCGCCATATGGCCATGCCGAGCTCTCATCGGTTAAAACGTTTGCCAAACAGATGAATATTGACCTGGAAAAAGGAATGCTTCTGCTAAGGCAGGCGGGTTACAGGGTTGACAGCGACGCCTGGACACTCAAGGAAATAGCCGAACAGAATGGTGTATCGCCTCAGCAGGTATTCCTGGCAATGTCCGACGCCATACAAACCGCTGAACAATCCGTTGGGCTTCCTGAAAAGCCCGCGCCGGGCGCCGGGAACCTGACACTGGCGGATTTCTGCACGCAATACCACCTCAACGTAAAAATGATCATGAGATCGCTGAAAGATGCGGGCATTACATCAGAAGCGGATATGACAATAAAGGAAATCGGCGAAGCCAATCAAACCGGTGCGATTGAGGTTTATGAACAGATAAGATCATTCGCCGACAGGAGCAACGAGCAATGAACCTGTTCACCGATAAAGTCTTTATTGTAACCGGCGGGGCGTCCGGCATGGGCCGGGCCGTTTGTGAACTTCTGGGGACGCGCGGCGCCATATTGATTATTGCCGATATTGACGGAGAAAGCGCTGAAAAGGTGGCGGCCGGCATTACGGCTGCGGGCGGCCGAGCCACGGGCGTGTTCCTGGACACCACGGCGGATGAAACGGTCAGGCGGCTGGTGGATGAAACAGCCGCCGAGTACGGCCGGCTGGACTACATGTTCAACAACGCCGGTATCCTGATCGCCGGGGAAGTGAGAGACATGAGCGACGACCATTGGGCCCGCATCCTGGATGTCAATTTCCGGGGCGTTCTCACCGGTACGCTGGCAGCCTACCGGATAATGGTTGAACAGGGTTTTGGCCACATCATCAACACGGCCTCCACGGCCGGGCTGGTTCCCATTCCGGTGATCACGGCATATGCCACTACCAAACACGCCGTGGTGGGTCTTTCAATATCCCTGCGGCCGGAGGCGGCCAAAGCGGGGGTCCGGGTCAGCGTGGTCTGCCCGGGATATGTGAGTACATCCATTTTTGACAAGGGGACCGTGGTCAAAGGGGATATGGCCGGACTGCTGTCGACCATGCCCATAAAACCCATAAGCCCGGAAAAGGCGGCCGGATATATTGTCCGGGGTGTCGCGGCCAACCGGGGCGTCATTGTTTTTCCCTTCCATGCACGATTCCTCTGGGCACTGTATCGCATGTGCCCGGCCTTTTTCGGCTGGGGGTCCCGGAAGGTGGTGGACGACTTTCGGAAAATCAGGGACCGGCAATAAGGCAAATAGGCACTTTTACGGGGGCCATTACAGGGGGCAGCTTTGCAAAAGAAAGGCGGGGACCCGTCCCGCAGTGATTTTTCTTTTGAAATCAGGCACAAGGGTGTCCGGCTGATGTGGTGGTGCCTGGGGCCGGAATCGAACCGGCACAGCCATAATGACCGAGGGATTTTAAGTCCCTTGCGTCTACCTATTCCGCCACCCAGGCATTGGGGCAGGAAAATGAAATGCCGATATATAAACGTATCGTTCCGGCAATGTCAAGATTATAAAGGGGCCGCATCGGCCAGCCATACCGTCTGCCAGGGTTCCAGGTGAAGATCGCCGGTGTTCATGGGCCGGCCGGTCACCAGGTCGGTCATTTGGGCCGGGGTGTCCGGCGGCAATGCAATGGTCTGGGAAGCACCCGACACACTGGTGACGGCGACCAGGGTCTGTTCGGCGCAGGTCCGGCGAATGGCAAAAACACGGGAAGAGAGGTCCAGCACGGCAAAAGGCGCGTTGGGGTGGAACGCGGGCTGGCGCCGGCGCAGGTTCAGTAGGTAAAGGGCCGCGTGAAAAACCGCGTGGCCAAGAGTGCCGGCTGTATCAATGGCCCGGTTTACATCGTCTGTGTCCAGAGGCCGGCGATTGATGGTGCGGGCCCGGCCGGTCTGTTTGACCCCATCGGCCCAGTTGCGCGTACCCAGCAGGGTGTGAATGTAGACCGCCGGTATGCCGGGCAGTGCCAGTTGCACGGCCAGGGAGGCCAGCAGGCGGGCGGCACGGGTGGTATCGCTGTCGCCGGCCCGGCTCAGGGCGTCCAGGTAGGTGATGTTGAGCTCATAAGGGGCCTGGGAGCCGTCCGGCCGGGTGCGAAAAGAGACCTGGCCCCCGTTTTCCAGGGTATGGGCCGTCAGCCGGTCGATTTCGGCCTCGGGAAGAATGCCCTCCAGGGGCCGGACCCCGATACCGTCGTGGGAGGCGGTAAAGTTTAAAAAAGTGGTGCGGTCCGACGGCAGTTCCAGGGTGGCGGCCCACCGGGTCAGGGCTGCGGTGTTCTCCGTAATAAAGGCATGAAGCAGCAGGGGCGGCAGTGTAAAATTGTACACCACCTGGGCCTCGTCCCCGCCATGGCCGAAATAGCTGATGTTTTCGGCGTGGGGCACGTTGGTCTCGGTGACCAGCACCGTGTCCGGGGCCACCCGGTCCAGCACGGCCCGAAACAGCCGGACCATGTCGTGGGTCTGTTCCAGGTGAATGCAGTAAGTGCCGGGCTTTTTCCAGAGATAGGCCACCGCGTCCAGCCGGATGAAGGCGGCCCCCTGCCCCACGTAGAACAGCAGCACATCCACCATCTTTTCCAGCACGCCCACGCTGCAGTAGTTCAAGTCCACCTGGTCGACGGAAAAGGTGGTCCACACATGAACGGTTGTACCGTCCGCCTTTTTAAAGGGGGTCAGCAGAGGGGTGGTGCGGGGCCGCACCACGCACATCAGGTCTTCTCCGGGCCGGGCCTCAATGGCCAGGTCTTCAAACCCCTGCTCTTTGGCAAGGTAACGGGAAAACCAGGGGCTCTGGGCTGAGATGTGGTTGAGCACCAGGTCCACCATCAGGTCAAAATCCCTGCACAGGGCGGCGATGTCGTCCCAGGTACCCAGATCGGGGTCCACCCGGTAAAAATCGATCACGGAAAACCCGTCATCCGATGAATAGGGGAAAAAGGGCAGCACGTGAACCGCGGAAAAGGCATCCTTCAGCCGGGTGCGGGCAAATTCGCCCAAAGTTCCCAGCGGGGCCTGGCCCGGCCGGTTCAAGGTGTTGCCGTAGGTGATGAGGACCGTGTCGGCCTCGGAAAAAAAGGACTGTTTTTGTGCGGGCCGTGCGGGAAAGCCGGCCATCAGGCGGTTCAGATGGCCAGCGGCCTGGCCGGCCGTGTCCGGGTCGTAGATTCTTTCCAGCAGCGACTGGATCTGGTTGTCAACGGTGTTCAATCAAATCCTCCAGGCCCATGAAAAAATCCAGGGACTCCGGATTTTTCAAAGCGTCCCGGTTGCCGGGGTCTTTGCCGTCCAGAATCTTTTTCACGGCCAGCTCCACCTTTTTCATGTTTAACGTATAGGGAATGTCCGGGGCCGCCACAATCTTTGCCGGCACATGGCGGGGCGAGGCATTAGCCCGGATCACGGCCCGAATCTTTTCTTTTAATGCATCGGTCAGCTCGTGGCCCGGCGCGGGCTTTACAAACAGGATCACCCGCACGTCGTTTTTCCAGTTCTGGCCCACCACCAGGGCGTCTTCCACCTCGTCCAGGGTCTCCACCTGGCGGTAGATTTCAGCGGTGCCGATGCGGACCCCGCCGGGATTCAGGGTGGCGTCGGACCGGCCGAAGATCACCACGCCGCCGTTGTCGTTGATCTGGATAAAATCGCCGTGGGTCCAGACGCCGGGAAACCGCCCGAAATAGGCCTGCCGGTATTTTTCGCCATCCGGATCGTTCCAGAAGTAAAGCGGCATGGAAGGGATAGCCGCCTCGCACACCAGTTCGCCGGACCGGTTGACCACGGCCCTGCCCTGCTCATCATAGGCGGCCACCCTGACGCCCAGGCCCCGGCACTGGATTTCGCCCGCGTAGACCGGCCCCATGGGATTGCCCAGCACAAAACAGCTGTTGATGTCCGTGCCCCCGGAAATAGAGGCCAGTTGAAGGTCGGCCTTGATTTTGCCGTAGACAAAGTCAAACCCGTCCGGGCTCAAAGGAGAACCGGTGGAGAGCAGGGTTTTCAGGGGCGACAGGTTGTGACTGTCACCGGGGCAAAACCCGGAATCCCGCAGGGCCGCCAGATACCCGGCACTGGTGCCGAACACGGTAAAGCCCTCTTTTTCGGCATACCGCCACAGCACACCCGGGCCCGGATGAAAGGGGCTGCCGTCATACAGGGCCACGGTGGCGCCGGTGGCAAGGGCAGAGGTCAGCCAGTTCCACATCATCCAGCCGCAGGTGGTAAAATAAAAAATCGTGTCATCCCGGGTCAGGCCGGTATGCAGCACCTGCTCCTTCAACTGCTGGATCAGCACACCGCCGGCTCCCTGCACAAAAGACTTGGGCGGGCCGGTGGTGCCGGAGGAATACATGATGTAAAGGGGATGATCAAAGGGGAGTTGAACAAAGTCTATGGTGCGGGCATCGGGGTCCTGAAAATCGGAAAACAGCACCGCCTTTTCAAGGGTGCCGATCTCCGGGTCCGGCCGGGTGTAAGGCACAATAACCACCTTTTCAAGGCCGGAAAGCGCGCCGCACACCTCGCGAATCCGGGGCAGGCTGTCGATGGCTTTGCCCTTGAAAAAATAGCCGTCCGCGGCAAACAGCACTTTGGGAGAACTCTGGCCGAACCGGTCCAGCACGCTTTTGGCCCCGAAATCCGGGGAACAGGAGGACCACACCGCGCCCAGGCTGGCAGCGGCCAGCATGGCAATGACCGCCTCGGGCATGTTGGGCATAAACCCGGCTACCCGGTCGCCGGGGGCAATGCCAAGGGCTTTGAGGGCTGCCGCGGTTTTTGCCACACCGGCATAAAGCTGCGCGTATGTCAGCAGGCGGTGCCGCTCCCCCTCGCTGCAAAAAACCAGGGCCGTGTGATCATCCCGGTGGCGCAGCAGGTTTTCGGCAAAATTGAGACGGGCCCCGGAAAACCACTTTGCCCCCGGCATTTTTAGCGGATCATCCACCACTTCGGTATACGGCGCTGAAGAGCGGATGCCTGTAAAATCCCACACACGGGCCCAGAAGTCGGGAATATGGTCCACCGACCAGCGATACAGGTCATCGTAACCCTGGAACCGGGTGCCGTGGGCCTGGTTCACCTTCTCCATGAACCGGTACATGTTGGAGCCCCGCACCCTTTCCGGGGAGGGCTGCCATAACAGTCTGGACATGAGGGTCTCCCAAGGCTGAATACCCGTATTACCGCCGGACCAGAAACCGCCGGTAGTCGTACATCTTGGCCAGGGCCTTGACCGCCCGTTCCGGGGTCGGGAAAAAGAGGGCGTTGTATTTGTGGCCCGCCACCTTGTTCACGGTCTTGTCCTCTTTTTCATCGGTCATGATGCTCACGCCGATCACCGGCTTTTTGTATTTGTCCATCATGGTGACCACGTGCTCGACATACTCTTCTTCAAACTTGTAGAGCACCTTCACCACGTCATTCAAAAAGTCCGGCGTGTAGGTAGGGTCCACGGCAGTTGACTTGACAATGCGTTTGGTGATCAGCCGCTTTCCCATGATGCCCAGGTTGATCACCGCGTCGCAGCCGTCCCACTTGAGCAGGGCCTCCATCACCTGCATGGGCAGGATGTTGCTGGATTCGCCCACCAGGTCAATGGGGTTGGCGCGGCTCCAGTAGGGGGGCAGCAGGGCGTCCATCTCCTTTAAAATATCCGGGGTCAGTTCCGGCACCCCCAGGTTGTAGGCCGAGCACAGGTCGGCGGCCACCACGCCCCAGCCGCCGCCCAGGGTCATAATGCCGATACGGTTGCCCTCGGGCAGGGGAATGGATGAAAAGGCGGCGGACAGGTCCAGCATGTCCATGGGCTGGTCCACCTTGACGATGCCGGACTGGCGGCAGACGGCGTCAAAGACCCTGGCGTCGGAGGCCATGGCCCCGGTGTGGCTGGCCGCGGCCTTCTCCCCCACTTTTGTCTGCCCGCCCTTGAGCAGCACAATGGGCTTTTTCATTGAAAGCCGGCGGGCATATTCCAGGAACCTTCGGCCGTCTTTCACACTTTCGATATAGAGCATGACAATTTCGGAAAGCTCATCCACCTCAAAGGCGTGCAGGTAGTCTTCAATGGTCACCATGGCCTCGTTGCCCGACCCGCTGAAGGCCCGAATCTCAATACCCTGCTGTTCGGCAAACTGCAAGAGCTGGCCCCCCATGTTGCCGGACTGGGAAACCATGGCAATGCCGCCCGGATCGGGCCACACATGGGTGCCGGTGCAGTAGAGTTTGATGTGGGGATTGGCGATGCCCATGGTGTTGGGCCCCACCATCAGGATATCGGCGGCCCGGGCCCGCTCCACCACTCGGGCTTCCAGTTTTTTGCCTTCCTCGCCGGTTTCACCGAAGCCTGAAGAGATCAGCAGCATGTGCTTCACGCCCTTGGTCTCCAGGTCGGGAATCAGGTCCAGCACCTTGGCCGCCGGAATGGTGACCACCGCCAGGTCCACGTCGCCGGGAATGGCCGAGACCGTGGGATAGGTCTTGCGTCCCGCGATGGTTTCCCGCACGGGGTTGACCAGGTAAACCTCGCCCTCGTAGCCGTTGCTCAGCACGTTGGTAAACAGCAGGTGGCCCCACTTGCCCAGCCGGCCCGAAGCCCCCACAAAAGCGATGGACTGCGGATAGAAAAGCCTGCCCAGCCGGCGGGGGTCCACCGGCGGCGGCACAGGGCGTTCCTCCCGAACGCTTCCCCTGATCACCAGGGCGTCCACCGCGCATACCCGGCCCTCAGCGTCCACGATCAGGGGGTTGATATCTACCTCTGCCACGTCCGGCGCTTTTTGGCTGAGGTCAGAAAGCCCCATCAGCACCGATACCAGCTGGTCCCGGTCCGCGGCCTTTTCGCCACGGAAATCGTCCAGCAGCGATCGGGAACGGATCTCGTCAAGCATTTCACGTGCGTCTGCCGCCTCCAGGGGCGCCACCCGAAAAGTCACGTCGGACAGGGCCTCGGTAAAAATACCGCCCAGGCCGAACATCACCACCGGCCCGAACACGGGATCATAAAAAAGGCCGGCCACAAACTCTCTTTTGCCCTCCACGTGGGGCTGGACCAGAAACCCTTCCAGCAGGTCACCGGCCCCTTTTTGAATTTTATCGCATGCATTCCTGACAGCGTCGGCACTGCCCAGCTTCAGGTGAACCAGGCCGGCCTCGGTTTTATGCAGCAGCTTTGCGCCCAGTCCCTTGACCACCACCGGAAAGCCCATGGCTTCGGCCGCGGCCACTGCCGCGTCCGTGTTCAGGGCCGCCGTCTCTTCCACCACCGGAATGCCGTACTGTTTGAGGACCGCCTTGGAATCCTTTTCAGACAGGGCCTGCCGGGCCGCATCGTCTTTTTTTGTTTTTCCTGCTTCTTGCATCACATGTTCCTTAAAAATACGCATTGTATTGACAGAAGAGGCGCTCCGGCAGTCCGCTGCCCGGCCCCCAAAAGCAAACAGCATAATGGGCGCCCTCTCTGTTGTCAAGCATTCACAGGGACCGGCCCATGCCCTGCCGCCTGTGGTCCCCCGGCCCTGAACGGCTGCTTTGCCCACCCGGCCGGCCTTGTCAACCTGTATCCCGTGCTGCGGGAAAACCGCTTTGCATTTTTTTTGTGCTTCTGGTAAAAATATACCATCGTAACACACAGATTTGCGCGCATGTTCCGGCACGGTTTACCGAACCTCATTATGACCGCATGCGCGTTCCGACCCTCAGACAACCCCTTGAAGATACGGGCTTGACATGGGTCCGGCCCCAATATACAGTTAATAGGCTAACTAAGGACAAACACTGTTTCACCATGACAACTGAAAACAGGCAACCGCTTTGGGGATTGGTGTGGGGGATCATGCTCCTGCTGATGGGGTGCGGCGTATTTTACCGGACTCACCAGCTGATTCCCCGCATCGAGGAGATCGCCGGCGCCCCTGCCACGGCCCTTTTCATCCGCATATGTCTATACATCATGGGAATACTGCTGGCAGGGGGGGGGATAAAGAAAATTCGGCATTATTACAGCCGACCACGGGCCGACCAGACAGACCCGGCCCCCTGACCGATGCACGGGATTACCTTTTCCTGCTTAACCGTCAACTGTTAACAGACAACACAAGGAAACAGCCATGGCAGTGACGCTCTCCACCGCCCAGACAGGTACAGGAGCCCATAGCTCCTCTTCCGATGCCGAATACAGAAGAAAGGTGCAGGAGGTCAACAAGCGCATCTTTTCCGCCGCCAACCTGGATGAAATCCTTATCGACATCAAGGAAGACATCATTGACCTTTTTGCCGCCCAGCGCATCACCATCTATTACGTGGACGGCATCAAGCGGGAACTGGTATCGCGGTACAAGTCCGGCGAGGAGGTGGAGGAGATCCGGGTGCCCCTGTCTCCGGACAGCATTGCCGGTTTTGCCGCCTACAAGCAGCGAATGGTCAACATCAAGGACGTATATAACCAGCGCGAACTGGTCAAGATCGACCCGGCCCTCTCCTTTGACGAAAAATGGGACCGCCGCAGCGGTTTTACCTCCAAACAGATACTGGTGGCCCCTATCCTGTTTAAAAAGATGCTCATCGGTGCCATTCAGCTGGTCAACCGCAAGGACGGCAAGCCGTTTACCGAAGAGGACGAACGGAACCTTACCGAGCTGGCCGAAACCATGGGCATCGGCCTGTACAACCAGAAAAAAATGGCGGCCGCCAAAAAAGGCCGGCGCAACAAGTACGATCACCTGATGGAAAACCATATCCTTACGCAGAAAGAGCTGACCCGGGCCGTTACCCTGGCCAGGGAAAACAGCCAGACCGTTGAGGAGGTGCTGATCAAGGAGTTCAATGTTCCCAAGGATGAACTGGGAACCTCCCTTGCCAAATACTATGACGCGCCTTACCGGCCCTACGACAAAGGGACCCCCATTCCCGGTGAACTGCTGGGCGGCCTGAAAGTGCCGTTCATGAAAAACAACACATGGGTCCCCCTGTGCACCACGCCTGAAGGCGACATCCAGATCGCTATTGACAACCCCCACGATATTCAGCGGGTCAACGAGATTAAGGCTCTGTTCACGGGCAAGCGTATCAAGTTCTGCGTCTCCTTCAAGGAAGACATTTACGATTTTATCGAGCTGTTCACCACCGACGAAGTGGAAACCTCCTCCATTGACGATATTCTTTCCAAGATGCAGGAGGAGGAGGAAGAGATTGAAGACACCTCCATGGGGGTCAGTGAAGAGAGCAGCGCCATTGTCCAGCTGGTCAACAAGGTCATTATTGACGCCTACAACCGGGGGGCCTCGGATATTCACATCGAACCCTACCCTGGAAAGGGCAACACCGAGGTGAGAATCCGGGTGGACGGCCGGTGCACCCTGTACCAGACCATTCCCTACCACTACAAAAACGCGGTGGCATCCCGTATCAAGATCATGTCCGACCTGGATATCGCGGAAAAAAGAAAACCCCAGGACGGCAAGATCAAGTTCAAAAAGTACGGGGGCCTGGACATCGAGCTTCGTGTGGCCACCGTCCCCACCCAGGGCGGGCTGGAAGATATCGTCATGCGTATCCTGGCGGCGGGCGAGCCCATTCCGCTGTCCAAGATGGGCTTTTCAAAACACAACTACGACAACTTCATCACCTGCGTTACCCGGCCCTACGGGATCATCTTTGTCTGCGGCCCCACCGGTTCCGGTAAAACCACCACCCTGCACTCGGCCCTGAAATATATCAACAAGGTGGAAACAAAAATATGGACCGCCGAGGATCCCGTTGAAATCACCCAGCGGGGCCTGCGCCAGGTCCAGGTAAAGCCCAAAATCGGCTTTGACTTTGCCGCGGCCATGCGGGCCTTTCTCCGTGCCGACCCGGACGTGATCATGGTCGGTGAAATGCGGGACAAGGAGACCACTCACATCGGCATTGAGGCATCCCTCACCGGCCATCTGGTCTTCTCCACACTGCATACCAACAGCGCGCCGGAAAGTATCACCCGTCTGCTGGACATGGGCATGGACCCCTTCAACTTTGCCGACGCCGTACTCTGCATCCTGGCCCAGCGTCTGGTGCTGACCCTGTGCAAGGACTGCAAGAAAAGCTACCACCCCAGCAAGGAAGAATATGACGAACTGGTGCGTCTCTACGGCGGCCAGGAACTCTTTGACAAGTCAATCAACCTTCCCTTCACCGACGACCTTGAGTTTAACCGTCCTGCCGGCTGTAACGCCTGCAACAACACCGGGTACCGGGGCCGCATGGGCCTTCATGAACTCCTTATGGGCTCCCTGGATATCAAACGGCTGATTCAGACCCGTGCCCGGGTGGAAGAAATTCGGGAGAAAGCCATTCAGGAGGGCATGCGAACCCTGATGCAGGACGGTATTGAAAAAATCTTTCAGGGGTACTGCGACCTGATCATGGTGCGCAAGGTGTGTATTTCCTGAGGCGAATCAGCGCGGGGCACCTTCGGTTGTTCCGCTCTCCTGCTCCAGAATGGCCAGCCCGACCAGGCAGTAGTCCCTGAACCGGCCGGAACTTCCTTTGGTGATGTGACAGATACGGGTTTTCACAATCCGGGTGGCGCCCAGCAGATCCCGCGGGAAATATTTCATTCGGAATTCTCTGCCTTCGGACAGCACGTCCAGAATGTGGGAATCCTTTTCAATCAGAATGCACATGCCGTGGGAGGACATGTCCCAGAGCACGAAATGACACAGCGACGCCATCTCTTTTAAAAAAAACTGTACGCTGTAGTACTCGTCCACGATGGTCCTGAGTTCGGACCGCTTCTCAGCAGGTAGTGTCATAAAAACTTGCCGGTCTCTTCCTTTGGTTTTCCTGTGGTGTGAATAGCAGCTTTCATAGCCTGTGTCAGGTTTTTTGTCAAAATAAATTGTCGACAATTTAACCGGGGTTTCCGGTCTTAAGGCGAGAAAAATACAGTCGCATTCAATAAGTTATCATAAATACAGTTTCTTCTTGACTTAAAGGCCGGAAAATATTACCCTAATAAAACTTAAACGCAGTTTAGGTGACCAAACAACCCCAAAAGAAGAGATTTTACTTATGTTTAAAGAACTTAAAGAAAGAGAAAAACTGGCCCGGCAACAACTGATTGTTGAGGTTGCTGAAAAACTTTTTCATGAAGAAGGATATGATTCAGTGACCATCCGCCGTGTGGCAGAGACCATTGATGTGTCCCCCGGTACCATTTACACCTACTTTAAAAGCAAGGAAGAGCTGGTTGTCTGTGTGTTGATTCACAACATGAAGCTCCTGGAAGAAAAAATCGCAAAAAGCCTGAAAATCGATGATCCGATAAAAGCCCTGGTGGCTATTGCAAATGATTATAAGGCCTACTATTCCCGGTTCGGCCGGTACGCCAACGTGATGGATCTGCTGATCACCGACGAAAACGGATACGCACTGGTTTCAAAAGAGCTCCTCAATGAACTGGGCGCTGTCGTGGAGCGCATTCTCGACGGCATTGCCGAACGGATGAACCGGGATGAGACATCCAAAAAAATTCTGAAGGGCATTCCCCCTAAAAGGGTTGCCGCCGCCATGTGGGCCGTGGCCCAGGGAATTTCTTATATTTCCCTGCCCCTTTCCCCCCGGCCCGACCGCGGCTGGTTCGACTTTGACCAGGTGTTGTCTGACGTGATGCACCTGCTGCTGACGGACACAACAGCAAAGCCAAAATAAATCAAATAGTTATTTTTAATTTGGCCGGCATACTGCCTGCTTCCGACATTCGCCTTTTGAAACCACCGGCAAATGGTTTCAGCGTTACAACAGGTGCCAAAGGAAACCTGCATCATGACAACTGAAATGCAGTGCCTTTACTGTAAAGGTCCGGTGGAGATTCGCAGGACCTGAAAAGCCGTCTACCTGCGATGCAGGTTCTGCAACGCAAGCTTTACACCGGAACAGTACACACAACAGATGGACGAAGAATTTGAAAACCGGCTGGCTGATGTGCGGTGTGACCGTATCTAAATACCGCGGCACACGCCTCATGGGGCTTTTCAAAAAACATCCGACCACAAGTCAAAGACCGCACGGGCTGACCATTGTCACGCCCGGCGGCCTTTTTCTTTTCCAGCCTCGCCGTGCTTCCACGCCGGGCAGGCTTTTATAAGGATTCGAACATGTCGCCTGTCATCTTAAAGGATGCATTTAAAACCGTTACCACCGACCAGGACAAAATCCTTGCTCCGGAAGAGACAGTCCGGCGATTCCGGGAAAAGACCCGGGAGCTGGGTCTTCGTATCCTGAAGGAGACCAAACGCATCGATACCGGAAGGCTGGATATTCCGGTCTATTTCAGTGTGTGCGGTCCGGACGCGACCGCCA
This sequence comes from Desulfosudis oleivorans Hxd3, assembly GCF_000018405.1. NCBI lineage: Bacteria > Pseudomonadati > Thermodesulfobacteriota > Desulfobacteria > Desulfobacterales > Desulfosudaceae > Desulfosudis > Desulfosudis oleivorans. The sequence continues at coordinate 1,482,299 of NC_009943.1, read as the reverse complement.
TCACCCGGACCACCAAACAGATGGGCAAAGGCGCCACGGTCCACCAGGCCGAGGCCAGCGCCGTGATGGAGCTGGCCGAACGGTTCAGCTTTTTTTCATTTGCCGACACCACTGAAAACTTTCACACCGGCACTTCCACCGACTTCGCCCCCCGTGCGATTCCCTTTGAACTGATCGCCCGGTCGGTACACGATCAGTCCGACGAGCTGGCTGAGGCCCGTGTCCTGTTTGAATCACTTTCCCTGCAATGGGTGGAGGGGTACAACCTGACCCGGAACACGGACACCATGATCCCCTTTGACTGGTTTTTTATGATCAACGAATTCAACGGTCCATCGGCCGGCAACTGCGCGGAGGAGGCAATTCTCCAGGGCCTTTGCGAAGTGGTGGAACGCCATGTCTCCTCCCTGATCAGCCGGGAAAAACGCCGGGTACCGCATATCGATCCGGCATCGGTCACCGATCCGATGGTGATTGACATGCTGGGAAAATACAAAACCGCGGGCATTCATGTTTTTCTTTCCGATTTCACCCTGGACATGGGCATCCCCACCGTGGGGGTCCTGGCCTATGATCCGGCCACCTTCCCCCGTAAAAGTGAAATTGTGTGGACGGCGGGAACAGCGGCCGATCCACAGAAGGCCTTGAGCCGGGCACTGACGGAGACCGCCCAGCTGGCCGGAGACTTTGAAACCGGTGCCAGCTACGTGGCCAGTGGTCTGCCCAAGTTCAAAAACATTGAAGATGCCGATTTTATCACCGGCCCCGGCCCCACCCTTCCCATCACCCAACTGCCCGACCTGTCGGATCGTAACATAAAGGTGGAAATCCAGCGGTGCGTGTCTGCCCTGAAGGAGAAGGGGATGGAGGTGCTGCTGGTGGAAACCACCCATCCGCGACTGGGTGTCCCTGCCTTTTACACCATCGTGCCGGGGGCGCACTTCCGGGAACGGGCCGCGGGCACCAGCGTGGCCATGTTCTGCGCTAAAATGGTGGCCGAAAGAATGCCGCCGGACCAGGCTATTGGCCGCCTGAACGAAATGGACCGTATCCTGCCTGGAAAATATTTCATTCAGTTTTATCTGGGCTATTGCCGGCTGGCCTCGGGCGACCCGGAATCCGCCATCACCCATTTTACGCTGGCACTGGACTTAAACCCGACCGACCAGGACCGGTCCAGCATCTACTCTTACATGGGTGTGGCCTTAAAAGAGATGGAACGGTTTGACCAGGCCCTGGCGGTGCTTGAAAAGGGCGCGGACCTGGATGAAGACCGCACCGACATTTACAACCTCATGGGATTCTGCCATTTCAAACGGCAGGAACACGAAAAGGCCATTGACTGCTTCAAAAAGGTGATTTCCCTAAATCCCGGGTCGGCCATCGATTATGCCAACATCGGCGTCAACTACCGGGCCCTGGGCAACATGGAAAAGGCGGTCCAGTATTACATGATGGCCCTTGAAATCGACCCGTCCATCGGGTTTGCCAGGGAACACCTGGAGGAACTGGGAAAAGGGTAGACGGCCCCTTTTCCACGCGCGAAGCATGTTCCCGGAGCCCCCTTATTCCTGGGCCGCCGGCGCGCACCCCGGGAAAAGGTGGACTTCCCGCTGTTGCTGGGCTGCCTGAAATTCCATGGCCGACTTGGTGGCCTGAGACTGCTGCACCAGGTCCAGCACGTCCCGGTAAAGCACAAAGGTGTGATCAAAAATGCGCACCGGTGTCACACCGGGTTCCCGGCTGGCCGATTCCCTGCATTTGCCGCCCCGGTAACAGGGAATCAGTTCCAGGGTCCCCAGGTGACGGTTCTTTTCAAACAGGGCATAGGTGCCATAGGGCACCATCTGACCCGGCTTATAAGAGAGATACCGCTGCCCCGGCTGCAGCAGGGTAATGTCCTCTGCCACGATACTGTCCTGCTCTTTTTGCAGCCGCTGTTCTTCCTTCAATGCCCGAAAATCGGTCCGCGCCAGCCCCTTGAACAGGCAGAGCCGTTCAACTGTTATGACGTTATCGCTGGTGGCCGTGGCCGCAATGGTGGGGTCCCGCACCACCAGTTCATAGGTGCCCTTGACCATGGGAAAGGTATAAGTGGTGTCATACCCGCCCTGGCTTTCCCTTGCATCAGCGCCGGAAAGCAGGTTGTGCCTGTATTTCTGAATGTTGAAAAATTTTATAATCTGGCCCACGTGAATCAGGTTGTCCTTGTCCCCTCCTGGATTCAGACCGGGGAAGAGCCGGCCGTAGTATTCCATGAACAGGGTGTTGACCGGTTCCTTTCGATCATAGCCGGAGACCTTGATATAAGCGTTGATATCCTCCGGAATGTCGGTGGCGAAAAAATTTTTAAAATGAATCGTCAGGGTGGTCAGGATGGAGTTGGTCTCCTTGAACCGCTCCTTCAACTGCCGTGTGAGTGGAAACTCGACCAGCTGGCCCTCAATATTCCGAATCTTGATAGTAAAATCGGAAGAGAGCATGTCGTGGTTCATGATCAGCATGCGGGTCATGGCAAAATCGCCGGTGCGCAGGTAGGCATAGGCCAGCATCTGGAACAGGCGCTGTTCCACCTCGGAGAGCCCGGTTGTTGATGGCTGAACTTCACCGGCGACGGTCAGCGATGCCTTTTTAAATGAGATATACTCTTCGTAAAGGGAATCCAAAAGCTTTTCAAAATTTTTCAGCTCGCTGATATAGGCCGCGGCATCAGCCCTGGCCACCACGGACCCTTTCTGCATGTTCTGAAGGAACACGGGGTAGTCCCGCTGGGTAAAAAGCTCAATGCCTTCCAGAAACACCCGGCAGTCGTCATGAATGCTGGCCAGATAAGATGATTTCAGCCAGGCGCCGGTCCCATCCTGCCCCATCGCGGCGGTTCCCCAACCCGTCAGCACTACCAGTACCGCCACCATCAGAGTTCTTCGCATGATTTTATAACTCCTTGTCCTTGTATCAACCATCCTCATCGTACCACCCTGCCACTTTCCTGTGCGACAATCCGGTGGGCGTTAAACACCTTTGGAATGGCCGCATCCGGATTTGTGGGGTATTTGTCGTGAAAATGCAAAAAAAGATTCAGGCAGGAGAGGGCCAGGTCCCTGTCCGGCAGCGTGAAAAACCGCTCCCACCCCGCCTTTCCATAAGTCAGTTCGACCTTTTCGCACGGCACCAGAAAAGCCTGCCGGGCATGATACATGGCCATAGCCTCGTTGAAATAATCACCCTGCCTGGAGTAAAAATCAGCCAGGGCCTTGTGCGTCACCGCGGCATAGACCCAGTTGTCATGATCCCTTGAAACCAGCAGCGGTGCCAGCGAATCGGCCAGATCACTGTAACGGACGGTTCCCTGGTGAAGCCCGGACCGGTTTTTTCCGTCTAAAATCATGGCCAGCAGGTAGGCCGCTGTCAGGCGGGACGAGCGGGCGAACTCCGTGCCGTCATAAGGGTCCTGCCCTGAAATCCGCATGGCCGAAAGCGCGTAGGGGAAAAGGGTCTCTTCCATCAGCTGCAGGTCGTTCAGGTATATGCCAAACAGAACCAACTCATTGTAAATCCTTGCCCGGTAGCTGATATTGTGCTGAACCGCGTCTGACGCGGTGGTAAAAAAATCGCCGTACAGCTCAAACAGCCGCCGGGGTTCCACCTCTTCCTTCAGGTGACGGGCCATGAAACAGCCACGCCGGGCGAAAAACAGGGCGGGCAAAAACCGGCTGCTGCCACCGTCCCGGGACGACTCTTCCCTGTAATGGGCATAGGTAACCCGGTAGGCGTAATCCGTATTTTTGCCCAGGCTGTTCAACCGTTCAAACAGCACCCGTGTCAAGGTGTCCAGAAAAAGCGACTGTTCCTGGTCTGCTGTAATGTAGCGCCACAGAAAATGATAGGAAAGATAGGTCCGGTAAAGGGTCTCCAGCATGGCGGTGGAAGGAAAAGCACCGGTGCCGGTTGACGTGCCTGGCGCAGCACCACTGGAAAGGCTGTGACGTTTCCACAGTTCATTCAACCAGTCCCACGTGCGCTGATCATAATAGCGGATCGTCTCCATGTCGGCCACTTCGGCACCAAAATAACTGCCCGCGCCACCGGACAGACCCAGCATAAACTGGCCTGCCAGCTTTTCGCACTCAACCATCAGTCCCAAAAACTCCACGCTGAGATAGAGATCCGCATCCGGCCGGCGAATCCGGTAACTGGTACCGCCAGCCTGCTGAGGCCCATATGGATCTGAATATTCACTCCTGGCGCCGCTTCCCAGGGAATTAAGATAGAGCCGGGACTGGAGCAGGTGCTGCACCAGTTCGTCGCTGGTGATCAACTGCCGGACGGCAACCTCGCGCATGGTATGGGTGTCGGTATGGAACTGCAGGACATTGCGCTCGTGCAGCAGGGAAAGATAGAGCAGCAGGTATTCGTAGGCGATGTTGAACCGGAGCTCCTGGGAAACCTCGCCCGCTTCTGTCTTGTCCAGCCGCCTTGAAAGGTCATCGATCTGCCGCGCCGTTGTCTCACTGTCCTTGAAGGGCAACACCCGGGTTTCATCAAACAGGGAAATACTGGAAAGGGTTTGCAGCAGCCGGTTGTTGCCCCTGTCCCCTGTTACCGCGGTGGTGTCCGCCTGCCGGCTCTGGTAAAGCGACTCCATCATTCGCATGGAAACAATATTGGCGCACCGGGCCTGCCGGCCTTCTTCGTCCGCAAAACCGGGCAAGGCAGCCAGCAGCATGGCCCCCACTCCCGTGAAAATCAACAGCCGTAGCATTCTCATGGTGTATAACGCTCCATGCTTCGCATTGCCTGCATTCGATTATAAAGCTGAATATCCGTTTCCGGAACCAGCAGCTGAATCCGCTTGCCCAGCCGCCGTGCCACGTCTCTGTAAAGTTCGAACTGACGCTGGTAATCGTCCATCTCGGTGTTGTCCCGAGTGATGGCGCCGGTCTGTCCGGCCACCACAAACCCCGCATGCTGAGCGGCCTTTGCGTAATAGTCCCGTGCCAGCTCAAACCCCAGCCGGGCCGTTTCCAAGGCACGGGATTCAAGGGTGGTGCTGGACAGATAGGCGTATGTCAGTACGCGGTAGATATCATACAGGTTGTTGTCCCTGTGGGAAAGCATGGACCCAAGGCGATATCGGCCGCGGATAAACGTTTCCATCTCCGCCTCCCGCTTCTGTATGTCACTGACGCGTCCGGCCGCGAACAATTTCCGGAAAAGCAGGTGATAGGCGTTTAACAGGTTGATGTGGTTCTGCGGATTTTCAGGCTCCTTGACCAGGGCGATGCGAAAATCGGTGAGGAAATTGTCTTCCGGACCGGCGGCGGGGATCATCGGCCCTTTGCCCTTGAACGTTTCAAACTCGATATATTTAAAATAGTAATAGATCTCCCCCCTGTACTTGTGAAAGATGTAGTTGGCCCGCTCCTCGGCATGGGCCTTTCCGAAAATCTTTTCAAGGTCCCCGAAAACCCGGTCGATCTTTTCTTTGGCGGCAAAAAAACTGTCCATCACGCCGGCCTGGAGGGTCGCCCCGGGCCTGGCCTGGCTGTCCCATCCGTCGGCATATGTCTTGAGCGCGGCAAGGTCGACGCGGCAGTCATAAAGATTGGCAAATATCCACCCGGTGGGACACACCTTGAGCTCCGCGAGAATGGTGTTATAAAGCAGCCGGTCGTCGATTCGAATGCCATGTTTCACCTGCTTGGACAGCCATGTTTCCAGGGCCGTCATCACCATCATGTCCACGGCCCGGTTGTCGATGCGCAGTTTTTCCACGGTGGCGCCGAAAAGCGATTCGATACTGACGCTGGCCTCCCCCTGGTCCACGAAGAACATCAAGGGCAGCCGGGTGCGAAAGGCCGCGGCCTGGTCGCTCCATGTCCGGCCGATGGTGTGGGAAATGGCATCGGCACTGATGGCATAGGGCATGCGCGTGCGAAACCATTCAAAACTCATCAGGGCGCTGTGGGTATTGATACTGGTATAATTGGCAATGGTTTCTCTCAGCCAGGTCAGTTCGTTTTTCGAAAAAATCTGGCCGGAGAGCGGCATCTCCGCACCCAGGTCGGAGGCAACGAACCCGTCCAGTTCCGTGGCCACATGGGTGGCAATGGCAAATCGCCGGATCTGCTCCTCTGAGATGAACTCCGGATTGGCGCCGGGGTCCCGGCGCAACAGGGTGGTGGCCCGGCTGAAATCCTTAAACAGGTCGTCGGTGACCATCAGCAGGTAATAGTAGAGGGATTTGTAATAGTGGGACGTAGCGGAAAAAAGGGCCATGTTGGGATAAAAGCCGGTTTCAAAATAGCGGACAAGCCGGTCCCCGTGGGTGGCCCGGTGACGCATGCAGGTTTCGAAATAAAGATAGTTGAAACCGGTAAGTGAAAAGGTCTCTTTAAGGTAAATAATCCAGGGAGCATCCTCCCCTGAATAGTTACCGGCGGCAATATCGGCCAGGGCCAGGTCCTGGGCCGCCTCCCAGGACTGAACCAGTTCCAGGTGACCGGTGGCCTTGATGCCCATGTGGGCCTCAAGTATCTCCAGCAGAGGATCGGGCGGCTGCTTGCCGTCCTGTTCCATATAAAGACGGCCCACGTCAGCGATCCACTGGGGAATCTCACCGGGAGCGGTCTGTGCCCGGCCGCCATCCACCATGGCTCTGGGCTCTTCAAGCTGAATCTTGACCAGTTCGGCCCGGGCGTCACCGGAAACAAGGAGTCCGCCGGCGGCCAGGGCTATGGCCGCGATCATGACAAGTTTTAATCGGCGCATGGCTTCACCCCTTCCGGCAGGAGCCGCTCAAGTCTGGACACCACCTTAAAAGGTATGCTTTCCGTGGAAAACGACAATCTCACCCGCTTCTCCTTTGTAATAACAATCCGGCACTTCACACCGTCAACAGTGCAGCAGTAGCTACCGGCCTTAAATTCCGTGGATTGAACTTTTCTGAAGATATCCTGCTTGAGCGTGGCAATACGGGTCGATTCTCCCTCAATGGTTCCCGCGATGGTCACCATATCCTCCGGTGCAGTTTCCTCTTTTGCCGGAAACGTCGGTCCGATTCCGGTATCGGGCACCGCCACAGTAACTCCCGAAGGCCGTGCAACCGGTGACGCAAGACGGCTGTTTCCCCCGGAACCGGGGGCCCGCTCAAGTTCATGCCCAACACCGCCGCCCACAATCTCTCCGCCGGGAATCGCCGGGCCCGACATGAGGGTCACGGTTTTTGAACGGTTCCCGGCAGTAGACCGGGCAAGTGAAGGCATACTATCTTCCGCCGGCAGCGGGGTGAATGCCGAAGGCGGCGCCATCTGCCGCAAGTCCCGGTCTGGATCGGGCGGGCGGGAATCCGGCTGCCGGTCCAGGCGGTAGGCGGCATCCGGCACCGATATGTCCGGCATGGTCTGTGCGGCATAGGTATCCGGCCGCTCCACAGTATGGGAGCGCCGGGCAATATCGGGCCGGGATGTCCGGTTTTCCAGCATCACCGCCGTGTCGGGCTTTTCATAAACGGTGCGCTCCCTCCTGGTCTTCTGCCTTTCCAGGCTCATCTCCGGCGGGGGCAACGCTTCTTCAATAGGCCGGGGCGTTTCCAGTACCACCCGCTCCGGTTTTTTCTCCGGCACCGCCGGCGCCTTGGCGGCCCTGGGCATGGCAACAGCCGGGGCCTCGGTCCTCGGCACGACCGCCTCCGGCGGCGGCTGCAGCCACAGAATGGTCCGCCCGGGCTTGATGACCGGGGTCACGCAGGAGCGCAACAGGGAAAGAATCACCAGTGCCCCCACCAGGCCGACAAACGACGGATGCAGATACCAGCGCGAATGCAGGGGCACCCGGTAGCGCACCGGGGCGGGCAGGAGAATACGGGCCGCGCCGTAACCGTACTGGGTGGAGAGCCTGCGGTCCATCATGGCCGGCCCTCCTCCAGGGTGGTAATCCGTTCAACCGTAACGGTCCGGGTGTCCTTCCATACCTTTTCAATAAGAGACATGGCCATCAACATGTCCTTGCTCAGAGAGGCCTCATCCGGCACCAGCACGGGCCTGCCCGCGCCTTCCGCTTCAAGTGCTGTCAGCACGACCTTTAGGCCCTGTTCTGACAAGCGGTCGCCGGGATGTTCAACACCGTCGGTCATTACCATCACCAGTTGAAACGGGCCCACTCCCTCTTCGGAAGGTTTATGCACCCGCACCTGGTACAGCCGCACCTCCCTTGACATAAGTTCCACGCTGGGGCTGTCCACCACCCTGGGCAGGGTCATCTCGCCGATGGAGATGGGTTTCTTTCCTATGGTGGATGCCTGGGTAAAGGCGATCAGCAGCAGAAAGGCAAGATCCGCGAATGAAAACAGCCAGATCAGGTTCTGGTTGCGCCGTTGCCTCATTTTTCTTCTCCATCAGGCACAAACGCAAGGCCCTGATCCACCCGGTTGCGAAGCAGGCGCAGCAGCCACGTTTTTATGATCTCAAGAACCACGAACAGGATCAGGGCGGCCAGGGTGGTAAACAGGGCGGCCCCCAGGCCGATGGTGTTGAGCTCGCTGCCGGGATCGACCTTGACGAGAAATATCAATATCATGCCAAAAACAGTACCGATAAAACCAAGGGGCGGCAGCAGGCTGGCAAACATGGTCAGAGGTTCCATATACCTGCTTTCAAACATGTTTTCCGCCATCTGCCGGGTGGCGTCGGCCAGAAACAGCCTTTCCGCGGTATTGCGCCGCGGGTCGCGCCTGTCCCCGGAAACGGTCTTGGCAACGAGCATCACCACGGGGTCATCAGCGTAAGGGGCCTCTGAGAGGCTCTCTTCAATGGTCTGGTCATCCACACGGCGCAGCCATCGAAAAGCTTTCAGGCTGATCCACAGCCCGTTAAAAAAAAGCAGCGCGCTGGTGGTGTAAACGGCAAACTGAATCAGGGTGCTGGCCAGTGTGGCATGGGACCGGAACAATCCAAGAAAGGTTTCCATTCCGCATTTCCGATCTTCAATAGTAAATGGTATGTATCAACCGGCATGGCTGATTTGGCCTATTGTCGACAAATGTTTTTTATTCCGGCCATCATACCATTGTCTGCCGGACAAGTAAAGCCGCTGTTTTACAAGACTCTTTCACCAACTATCCCCACCCTTGTGCAGCACTTCTTTCAAAAAATCGCTCACTGCCGCATTGATCTCATCGGGCTTTTCCAGCGGCGCCATGTGGCCGGCCGATTCCACCATCTTCAGGCGGGCGCCGGGAATGCGGTCAGCAAGAAAGGCGGCATATTTGGCCGGGGTGGACAGATCATCCGCGGCGCCGATCACCAGCACCGGCACCGCAATCTCCCCGATCCGGTTCATCAGGTCAAAGGTGTTGCAGGCATTAAAGTCACCGATGGCCACCGCCGGGTCGGTGACTGCGGCGTTCTGAATGATCTGTTCTGTTTCATCGGTTTTGTTTTGCGGACAGATGGCTGTGGCCAGGGTCAGGTCCGCAAACGCCTGCATTCCCTTTTGCAGGGTCTCAAACACCAGCGGCAGCACTTTGAGCCGGGCCCCGGTATTGGCCAGTATGCCGCCGGTAAACCTGCCGGGATGATGAGCCAGCAGATGCTGGGTCACGGCCCCGCCCATGCTGTGGCCGCACAGCACCGGCCTGTCAAACCCCAAAGCCTCCACAAAGGCCAGTACATGACCGGCATAGGCTTCAACAGTATCAGCGCCGGCTGCCCGGTTCCCGCCGTGGCCGGGCAGATCAATGGCCACCATGTTGGCAACCGGAGAAAGCCCCTGTACCTGTCTAACCCAGAAATACCCGGACATGCCGGCACCGTGAACACACACCACCACCGGCCGGCCGGGCACCATGGGCCACGGCTCGGCAATAAACGAAAATCCTTTTTCAGAAAGATGTTCCATCTTACCCCCTGTTTATTTGGTCATCACAAAACCGTCCGCGCCAGGGCCGCCAGCACAACCGCCAGGGTCGACGCCAGGAGCATCAGGCGGCAGGACTCCGAAATATGCGACACATCGGTATCGGCCAGCCCGGCCCCGATCACCGGTTTGTCCACCCGCTGGCCCTGGTAGAAGCTGGCCCCGCCCATCCAGAGGCCCAGGGCCCCGGCAAAGGCGGCCTCGGCATATCCGGCATTGGGACTGCTGTGGCAACGGCCGTCCCGCAGTGCCGTTTTAAAGGCAGCCCCGCCCTTTCGAAACAGCAGGAAAGCGGCCGCCGCGATGATGGCCACCGACAGCCGGGCCGGAATAAAATTGGCCCCGTCGTCAATGCGGGCCGATGCCTTGCCAAAGGCCTCGTACCGGTCATCTTTGTATCCCACCATGGAGTCCAAGGTGTTGACCATCTTGTAGGCCAGTGCCAGGGGCACACCGCCAATCACGGCGAAAAACAGGGGAGAGATCACCCCGTCCACCAGGTTTTCGGCAACGGTCTCCACCGTGGCCCGGGCCACGCCCTTTTCATCCAGACGGTGCACGTCCCGGCCCACGATCAGGCACAACCCTTCCCTGGCCCGATAAATATCCCCTTTTGCAAGGGGCACCAGAACGGCCCTGGCCCCCTTTTCAAGGGACCGGGCCGAAATACAGAAAAAGAGCAGCACCACCTCCCCGGCCACGCGCACCGCCGGGGATATCTCTTCCAGAAACGCCAGCATGAACAGAGCGACAAGCCATGTGCCGGCAATGAGGGCAATGGCGAACAGCCCACCGGCAAGAACCGGGTTTCTGGAAAGTTTTCTGAACACCGGTTCCAGGGTGTTAATGGCCCTGCCCATGAGCCGGGCCGGATGGGCGAAAAAATCGGGGTCCCCGACAAAAAAGTCCAGAATAAAAGCCGCCAGGATCACGGCCCAGTGAAGATCAAAAAACATGGACACCTCAATCAAAACCCCAGGTCCTGGTTGATCAGCACCAGGATGATTCTTTCTTTGGGAAACGATTTTTCCGTGATCACCCAGGTGTTGCAGATCCGGTCCGGGCTGGAGCAGTCATGGCAGGTGGTGGTTTTGACGCAAGGGGTCTTCTTGTCCAGCCGCCGGGTGTTGACCGGCGCGGCATAATCCTTGATCCGGGCCACGGCCCCGTCCACGTCGGCAACGATCTTGTTTCTGCCGGCCAGCACGATGACCCGCCGGGGGCCGAAGGCAAGGGCACCTACCCGGTTGCCGATCATGTCCAGGTTGACCAGCTTGCCGGTTTCGGTGAGGGCGTTGGTGCCGGTAATAAAAAGATCGGTGAGCAGGGCCTGGCGCCGCCGCTCCAGCGCATCCTCCTTTGACAGGCTCTTGTCAAAGGTGTCGAACACCTGAATGTCGGTACGCTCCTTTAACAGGGCGTAAAGGCCGGTGGCCGTGAAGGTCATGGACCCGCCCCAGGAAACGCTTTTCGGCGCAATCGCCGGTATCAGGGTGTTGGCCACAAGGTCTCTGGCCGCGTCGGCGTTCTGCGCCACATGCACCTCGAAGTTGTTGGCCTCAAAGACGGCCTTGACCTGGGCCAGCCGGGTGTTCCAGTAATCATTGACCGGGTGTTCCATGGTTGTCTCCTGTTGGTTTCAGATTAGTTTCCATCCATAAATGGCCTTTTTCCGCAATCTCTGCGTCAAACTGCGGGCTTCCTTGTGCGGCGTACAACAGTACGCCTCCGCGTCACCCCTTGTTTTCCTTGATCTTGCGAAAAAATTCTCATTTCTGGATTGGAAACCTTTTTCGTGTCCTCATAACGAGGATGGACACAGGTTAAATAAACGGTCGACCAGCAGGCTGTTGTGCTCCCGTGTTTTAAGGGAAATACGAATGTGCCGGTCGGAAAGCCCTTCAAAATTGGCGCAGTCCCGGATCAGAATGCGCCCCTGCGCAAGGGCGTCACAGACAGATGCTGAGGTAAAGCCCGAATGCAGGACGCCCAGCATAAAAGATGCCACCGAGGGGAAAAGGCTCACCACTCCGGATGCGGCAAGTCGCTGAAGCAGAAACGACCGTTCCTCTTCCACCAGGGTCACGGCATCGTCTATAAACCGGTTCACTTCGCGTTTGTGCTCCAGAATCCAGTCAACCGCGGCCTGGGCAAGGGTATTGACGCTCCAGCAGGGCAGATGCCGGGCCAGCAGATCTACAACCGGCTCAGGGCCCGCGGCAAACCCGATACGCAGGCCGGGTACGCGGAATATTTTCGACATGGAGCTTAAAACCAGCAAATTGTCCATGCCGGGCCCGTTGATCAGGCTGAGGGACTCCCCTTCTCGGACAAACGGCAGGTAGGACTCATCAATCACAAACAGCACATCAGGGCTCTCATTGCACAGATCCAGAATCACCTGCCGGTCCATCAACACGCCCGTGGGGTTGCTAGGGTTGCAGACAAACACCGCGTCCGGCTTTGCCTCCCGTATCTTTCGGGCAATTACGCCGGCATCATGCCGAAAGCCGCCTGCCTCATCGGCAAGCAGAAAATCACAGGGCACGTTGTGCATGGCGCAGGCCTGGGCGTAATCGGCATAGGCCGGCCCCAGCACCAGGACCCGCCCCAACCCCAGGGCCGGCGGCAGGGCGTAAATCAACTGGGTGGTGCCGTTGCCCGCCACCACGTGTCCCGGGGCCAGGCCATGGCGCTTTGCAAAGGACCGGCGGATGTGCAAGGCATCAGGATCCGGCAGACAGACAATGTCGGTCATCCGATCGCAAAGATACGCGATCAGCCCGGCCGGGGGCCCCAGGGGATTGACGTTGCTGCTCATGTCGAGAATATCGGAGGGATCGCAGCCCAGGCGCCGGGCCAGCTGGAAGATATTGCCGCCGTGGGCGTGGGGGGCGAGGGATTAGTTTTTTTTCAAAAGCATGCTCATCTTAATTCGATCCGGCTACCACCCCGATCAGCAGCACCACCTCCACGGTCTCGATCATGGCGCCCATCATGTCGCCGGTGATGCACCCCATCCGTTTTTTATAAAACCAGAGCACCACTGCCGTGGCAACAACAAACCCCAGGTTGAGCATCACCAGAGCGCGGCCCGCAAACAGGGAAAGCAGCACCAAAACCGCCACCCACCGGAAATCCCCTGCCGACAAGGGCTCGTCAAAAAAGGCCCTGGCCGTCCCCTCCCCGCTTCTGCCGTATGGCAGAAACCGCATGCCGAACAAAATCGTGGCCCGGCTGTAGGCGGGAATCAGCAGTAAAAGCCAAAACCGGTGGCTGTCGATTTCATGAATGCCGGCCCACTTGACCAGCAGGCAGCAGGCCACGGCCACCACGCCCATGGCGCCGGTGCGGCTGTCTTTCATAATAGCCAGGGCCTTTTCCCGGGTGCGGCCGGCATACAGTCCGTCCGCGGTGTCGGCCAGGCCGTCCAGGTGAAGGGCGCCGGAGATAACCGCCAGAAACACCACGTCAAGGGCCGATGCCAGGGTCACCGACCAGAACCGCAGGGCCAGCGCATCCACGCAGGCCAGCATCAGGCCGATAAGAAGCCCTGCCGCCGGCGCCCAGGCGGCCAGCCGGCGGGGATGAAACTCCCCGGACGGCACCCGAAGGATCGTAAAAAACCGTATGGTCGAAAAAATGCCGGTCATGGACTTTTTCCCTTGAGGACAACAGGGATCCCGGAGACCATCCAGACCACGGTATCGGCCCGGGCCGCCACGCGACGGTTCACCATGCCCACCAGGTCCCGGAACTCACGGGCCAGACGATTTTCCGGCACAATACCGCACCCCACCTCGTTGGTCACCAGAAGAACACTGCACGGCACCCGGGTCATGGCCGCTTCAAGAGACCGTACATGGTCCTCAGCCGACGCGGGGGAAAACCCGTCTTCCATCATCAGGTTGCTGGTCCACAGGGTCAGGCAGTCCACCAGGATCACCGAAGCGGTTCTGCCGGCCCGGACGATTTCGCGGTCAAGATGGACCGGGCACTCCACCGTGGTAAACCCCCTGCCCCGCTCCTTCTGGTGACGGGACACCCGGTCGCGCATCTCGTCATCTTCGGCCACGCAGGTGGCCAAAAAAAGCCGCTCCCCGCCGGTATAACGCCGGGCCAGCTCAAGGGCATGGCTGCTTTTGCCGCTTCTGCATCCGCCGGTGACCAGAATGATCTGTTTTTTCATTTCTCAATTCCGGTGCGAGCCATGACGCCTTGGAAATAATAGTGTTTGACAGGCTTCATTTCGGTGACCAGATCCGCTTTTGCAATCACTTCCGAAGGTGCGCCGCGGCCGGTGATCACCAGTTCCACATTGTCCGGCCGCTGGTCGATCAGGTCGCACACCTGCGCTGCCGACAACAGCCCGCAGGAAACCGCCACGCTGATCTCCTCGGCAATGACCACATCGTATTTCCCTGAAGAAAAGGCCTCCTGAATGCTGGCAAAACCGGCGGCAGCAGCCACCCGGTCCTCGTCGGAAGGCGCTCCCTTGACAAATTTGCCGGTGCCGAACTGCCGCACCGTTATCTGGTCCCCAAAGGAGGCCAGGGCCTTTATTTCGCTGTAGTCCCCGGACTTTAAAAACTGGCAGATATAGACCCGAAGCCCGGCACCGGTGGCCCGCAGGGCCAGTCCCAGGGCGGCCGTGGTCTTGCCCTTGCCGTCACCGGTATAAACCTGAACATAACCTTTCATGAAAAGCCTCTTGTCTGCTCGTGGTCTTGCATTCAACCCTGATTGAAACAAACCGACACCTACCATATATTAAGGGCTATGCCAAGACAATCAGGGAGACAGGAATCGGAGAAAAGGGGAAGTCATACTGAAAACGGGGATAAGAATAAAATCTTACTCTTACTCTTACTCTTAATCTTAATCAAAACCGGACTTAACGCTCGATACCGATAGCGATACCGATTTCGATACCGATAAAACGGCAGGGGATCACGAGTAGGGTCAAGAGCACGAGTAAGGGTAAGAGGCCGGGTTACACCACCAGTGCTTCGCACCGGGCATAATGGTTGCGGATCAGTTTGGCGCGGTACATGGCCTGGTCGGCCTGGCGGACAAGCGTGTCGGGGTCGGTGCCGTCTTCCGGGAAAAGGCTGATGCCGATGCTGGCCGACAGAAAATCAATGGTATGGCCGTTGATGTGATAGGGTGCGGAGATTCGGTCCAAAAGCTTTTCCGCCACGGTTTCAGGGTCAAGATACTCCCCCCCGTTGAGGATCACGACAAACTCGTCGCCACCGTAACGGCTCACCACATCGGTCTCGCGCAAAGAGCCGGTGAGCCGTCGGGCAACCTCCCTGATCAGGTCATCGCCGGTATCGTGGCCGAACCGGTCATTGGCCTCCTTGAAACGGTCGAGATCCAGAAAAAGAAGGCCCATCCGGTGACCCGTCCGCCGGGACCGGCCGATCATGTCGGCCAGGCACACCCCAAAGGCGTCCCGGTTGTAAAGGCCGGTCAGCGAATCATGGGAGGCCTGGTAAAGCAGGACCTTTTCTTTTTCCCGCCGAGCCCCGATGTCGCGCAGCACCACGCGAAAGCCGGTAATTTTCTTGTCAGCGGCCCGTATAAATGTAGTGGCGGCCTCAACCGTTCTGGTTTCGCCATCCTTGCCGATGATTTCCCAGTCCACCATGGGAATCGGGGTGCTTCGCTGTTCAGCTTTTCTATAGAGCTGAAACACCCGGCTTCGGGTCTCCCGGGTCATCAGCCGCCGGATATTGCGGCCGGTCAGCTCCTGCCGGGAAAAACCGGTCAGAACGGTCATGGCCCGGTTAAAAAAAACCATGTGGCCCAGGGTGTCGGTCTCCACGTAGCCCTCGCCGATGCCCTCCACAATGGAGCGGTACCGTTCCTCCCGAATGTCCAGCTCTTTTTCCAACATGTTGGCAGTGCGCCGCTGCCGGCTCTGCATACCCAGGTACTGATCCAGGTATTCGGTTTTGCTGTGGGGCAACGCCTGAAAACAGATACCGCAGCGGCCCATGGCACGGGAGGCCATAAAGGCCCTGGCCCCGATGGCATGATCCGACACCACCTGCCCGGCCACCTGGGTCAGCAGAAACAGGTCTGAGTTAACAAACACATGGGTCTCTCCGGTCCGGCCGGTAGAAGTGCCGTTGTTGGTGCCGGCATACTTGAATCCCACGCCGCCCAGGCCGATGTCCAGAAGCCGGCCGGTGCGCATATTTTCACCCTCAAGAAAGCTGACCGCACCGTCTCTTACCCGAAGACGGGGAAAACGTCGTCTCTCAATCCCCAGGGCGATGGTTTCAGGCATGGACCCCTCCGCTGCGTAACGCTTTTCTGAAGTGGTTCTGCGGTTTTTCCGTTGACCCCTTAAAAACGGAATGTTCTTGTAAACAGTCTGTTTGGGATGGCAAAGTAAAAAGTTCAAGATCAAGGCGTCGCAAATCCCGAGGAGTGAGGCGTACTTGTCGTACGCCGCAGTGACGAGGGGTGCAGCGCAACGCAGATATTGGGCTTTTTACGAAGCCATCAAACGTAAAAGGTTGAAATATTAAATCTCCCGGCTATTGTCAACCTTTTTAATTTTTTTATTATTTTCAGGCCTATACACCATTTGGCTTGATTTTCAAAGGTGCGTGATTATATTTTGGACCATGAAAACACAAAACGAACAACTGCCCGATCCCAAGAAGATCGAAAAAGAGATCAGCGAGTTTCTGCACGAAAAGTACGGAAACACCATCAAGCTTGTGACGCCGATTATCACGCCGGACACCGACGCCATCGATGATGATGACGGCCCGGTCAAAAAAGCGGCCTTCCATTTCGACCTCAAACCCGAGGAGATGATCGCTTACCTGGATCAGTACATCATTCGGCAGGACCAGGCCAAAAAGGTGCTGGCCACCAAGATCTGCACCCATTTCAACCGGGTGCGACACCAGGCCCTGTGGAACCGGACCCGGAACATGGTGGGCGGCATCAAGAACAACGTGCTGATGATCGGCCCCACCGGCGTGGGCAAAACCTACATGATCCGGCTGATCGCAAAGAAGCTGGGGGTGCCCTTTGTCAAGGGAGACGCCACCAAGTTCAGCGAAACCGGCTATGTGGGTGGCGACGTGGAGGACCTGGTGCGGGACCTGGTCCGCGAGGCGGACAACGACATCGAGCGGGCCCAGTTCGGCATCATATATATTGATGAGATCGACAAAATCGCCTCCAGCCGGGGGCTGATGGGGCCGGATGTCTCCCGGTCCGGCGTTCAGCGGGCCCTGCTCACCCTGATGGAAGAGACCGAGGTGGAGATGAAGGTGCCCCACGACCCGGTCTCCGTGATGCAGGAGGTGGAGCAGTTCCGCAAAACCGGCAAGCGGGAAAAGCGCACCGTCAACACCCGCAACATCCTGTTTATCATGAGCGGCGCCTTTAACGGTCTGCAGGAGATCATCGGCAAGCGGCTTTCCCGCCAGGCCATCGGTTTTGGCGCGAAAATTCAGGACCCTTCCGACGATCCGTGGGAAATCATGCAGCACGTGCGTTCCGAAGACCTGACAGAGTTCGGTTTTGAGGCCGAGTTCGTGGGCCGTCTCCCGGTGCGGGCCGTGTTCGAGTCCCTGACCGAGGCCGACCTGTTTGCCATTCTGAAAAACCCCAGCAACCCCATCGTGCTGAGCAAGAAGATGGACTTTGCCGCCTACGACATTGACGTCAAGTTTGCCGACGCGGCCCTGGCCGGGCTGGCGAAAAACGCCTTTCAGGAAAAAACCGGGGCCCGGGGCCTGGTCAACGCGGTGGAACGGGCCCTGCTGGCCTTTGAAAGCCGGCTGCCGTCAACATCCGCCACCGTTTTCCCGGTCACCGATGAAACCCTTGCCGGACCGGAAGCCGGGCTGGCCGATTTTCTTACCGCCGAGGGCCTGGAGAAAATCGACCGGAACTTTGAAAAAGTAAGCAGAAGCGAAGCCGCGTCGATCCGTTCCCACATTGCCGAAAACTGCAAAAAGCTGGCGGAAAAACATGACTTTCCACTAACCGAAGAGCACGTCGACATTCTGACCCGGTTCTGCGCCACCCGCATCGCCGACGTTGACAGCGCCTTTGAAACAGTGACCGCCTACTACGAAGAGGTCAAGAACATCGAGCGCTATTTTGCCGGCAAATACCACCTGCACGTGGAGCTTGCGCCGGACGCGGTTTGCTATATCGTGATGCAGTATGTTACAGATGAGTTTGCAAATTTTGAAAAAATATGCGAAGAGCTGACCAGCAACTTTGTGGACGGTTTCCGGCTGCTTTCCGAGAAGGCGGGTATGAACCGTTTTCACATTACACAACAGGCGCTGATGTTTCCCGAGTCGTGGCTTGACAGCCTGATCAAAAAGGCCTTTTCCGGGAAGTCGGATGTGCCGGCAATAGACAGCCGAATTGGAACCGACACAGAATGATTGGTATATCAAAGCTTTACTGCGGCACCACCGAACCGTCTGACGCCCTCCGGTACGGCCGGCGGTCGGAAGACCTGCCCTCCCACCTGCTTCAGTTCTCCATTGACAAGCGGCCGGTGGTGGTCTGGAACATCACCAAGCGGTGCAACCTCAAGTGTGTTCACTGTTACGCCCATGCCACGCCCCAGGCCCAGGACAACGAGCTTTCAACAGACGAGGGCAAGGCCCTGATCGACGACCTGGCCGATTTCAAGGCCCCGGTGCTGCTTTTTTCCGGCGGCGAGCCCCTGATGCGAAAGGACCTGCCCGAACTGGCCGGATATGCCGTGAAAAAGGGCATGCGGGCCGTGATCTCCACCAACGGCACCCTGATTCATGAAGACACCGCCAGGGAACTCAAGGACATCGGCCTCTCCTACGTGGGCATCAGCCTGGACGGGGGCCGGGCCATCAACGACCGGTTTCGCGGCGTGCACGGCGCCTATGACGCGGCCTTAAAGGGCATCGACAACTGCCAGAAGGCGGGCATCAAGGTGGGCCTGCGCTTTACCATCAACAAGTTCAACGTGGGCGAAGTGCCGCTGCTGTTTGACATTCTTGAAGAGCGCAGTATTCCCCGCATCTGTTTCTACCACCTGGTTTACGCGGGCCGGGGGTCGTTGCTGGTAAAGGATGACCTTTCCCATGCCGAGACCCGCAAGGTGGTGGACCTGATCATTGACCGGACCAAAGACCTTCACGACCGCAACCTGCCCAAGGAGGTCCTCACCGTGGACAACCACGCCGACGGCCCCTACCTCTACCTGCGCCTGCTCAAGGAGGACCCGGACCGGGCCGCCCAGGTGCTGGAACTGCTCCAGATGAACGATGGCAACAACTCGGGCCGGGGCATCGGCTGCGTGAGCTGGGACGGCGAGGTCCATGCCGACCAGTTCTGGCGCCACCACAGCTTCGGCAACGTGCGCAAGCGGCCTTTTTCTGAAATCTGGACCGACACTTCCGAACCCCTTATGGCCAGACTTAAAGAAAAGAAAAAACACGTCACCGGCCGGTGCGCGGCCTGCAAATGGCTCGACATCTGCGGCGGCAACTTCCGGGTGCGGGCCGAAGCGACCACCGACGACCTCTGGGCCCCGGACCCGGCCTGCTATCTCACTGACGAAGAAATCGGCATTACACCCTAAGGAGCCAGCATGCTTTTTCCCGACTACCGCCCCCGGCGGATGCGGCAGAATGAAAATCTCCGGCGCATGATCCGGGAGACCCGGCTTTCCACCGACAACCTGATCCTTCCCCTGTTTGCCGTACCCGGCAAGGGGGTCAGGGAGCCCATTGACGCCATGCCCGGTCAGTACCGGCTTTCCACGGACAACCTGGTGGCCGTGGCAAAAGAGGCCGCCGGCCTGGGCATTCCCGCCATCATGCTCTTTGGCGTGCCCGGCAAAAAAGACCCCCTGGGCACCGGGGCCTACGCAAAGGACGGTATTGTTCAGCAGGCGGTCAAAGCGGTGAAAAACGCGGTGCCCGGCCTGGTGGTGATCACCGATGTCTGCCTGTGCCAGTACACAGACCACGGCCACTGCGGCGTTCTGGAAAACGGCGTGGTGGACAACGACGGCACCCTGGACCTGCTGGCCCGTACCGCCGTCTCCCATGCCAAGGCCGGGGCCGACATGGTGGCCCCGTCGGACATGATGGACGGCCGGGTGGCGGAGATCCGGGAGGCCCTGGACGAAAACGACCTTGCCCATGTGCCCATCATGTCTTACGCGGTCAAGTACTGCTCGGCCTACTACGGCCCCTTCCGCCAGGCCGCGAACTCGGCCCCCAAGGCCGGGGACCGGAAAACCTACCAGATGGACCCGGCCAACGCCATTGAAGCCATTCGGGAAGCCAGCATGGACATCGAGGAGGGCGCGGACATCATCATGGTCAAGCCGGCCCTGCCCTACCTGGACATTATTCGCAGCCTGCGCGATGAGATCGACCTGCCCATCGCCGCCTACAACGTCAGCGGCGAATACGCCATGATCAAGGCCGGGGCCCAGATGGGATGGGTGGACGGCGAAAAAGTGATGATGGAAACCCTGCTCTCCATCAAGCGGGCCGGGGCCGATATGATCCTGACCTACTTTGCCATGGACGCGGCCCGCCTGATCTCATAAACGCCGATATTTGAAATATTCGGGTAAAGGATTCCAATCATCATGTCCCATCCTTCACACCCCGCCCATACCGGCCAGGACAAAGGCGCACAACTGCGCCTGGTAGCCTGGGAAACCACCCGCAACTGCAACCTCTCCTGCCGTCACTGCCGGGCATCGGCCACCTGCGGCCCCTATGCCGGGGAGCTGGACACCGAGCACTCCCTGCAACTGCTCGACCAGATCGCCCAGGTGGGAAAACCCATTATTATCCTCACCGGCGGCGAGCCCCTGCTGCGGCCCGATATTTTTGAAATCGCAACCCACGGCACAAAGCTGGGGCTGAGAATGGTCATGGCGCCCAACGGCACCCTGATCACCGAAGAGACGGCCCGGCGCATGGCCGAATCCGGCATCCAGCGTATCAGCATCAGCATTGACGGGGCCGACAAACAGAGCCACGACGCCTTCCGGGGCGTGGAAGGGGCCTTTGAAGGTGCCCTGCGCGGTGCCCGGCTGGCCAAAAAAGCGGGCATTGATTTTCAGATCAACACCACCGTGACGCAGGTCAACATGGACCAGGTGCCGCAGATTCTTGAACTGGCCGAGTCCATCGGGGCCGTGGCCCACCATATCTTTTTGCTGGTGCCCACCGGCCGGGGCAAAGACATGGCAGACCAGGCCATTTCCGCGGACGATTACGAAACCACCCTCAACTGGTTTTACGACCGCCAGAAGGTCACGTCCCTGCAACTCAAGGCCACCTGCGCGCCCCAGTACTACCGGGTGCTGCGCCAGCGGGCAAAAAAGGACAATATCTCCATCTCCTTTCAGACCCATGGCCTGGACGCGGTGACCCGGGGATGCCTGGGCGGGATCTCCTTCTGCTTTATCTCCCATGTGGGCGTGGTACAACCCTGCGGCTTTCTGGAGTTAAACTGCGGCGACGTGACAAAAGAGACCTTTCCCCATATCTGGAAAAACTCGGCGATCTTTAACGACCTGCGGGACTTTGGCAAGCTGAAAGGCAAGTGCGGCCGCTGCGAGTTTAAACGGGTCTGCGGCGGGTGCCGTGCCCGGGCCTTTGAGGCCACCGGCGATTATCTGGAGGAGGAGCCCCTCTGCGCCTACGAACCTTGACGGCTTCGCAAAAAGCCCAATTTCTGTGTTGCGCTGCGTCCCTCGTCACTGCGGCGTACACGCAGTACGCCTCATTCCTCGAGACTTGCGCGCCTTGAACTTGAACTTTTTGCAAAGCCGTCTGGATTCTGGACTTGTTACGACTCCATTAATCTTATGAAAAAAATCACCGACCTGGCCCAACTGGCAAAACAGCTTGAAACCCTGACCGCCGTATGCAAAAACTGCGGCACCTGCCAGGCGGCCTGCCCGCTCTTTCCCCATACCGGCATGGAAAAAGACATTGCCCGAGGCAAGATCGCCCTGCTCAAGGGCGTGATGAGCGAGGTGGTGACCAACGCCGACACGGTTTTAAAGCGTCTGGACAACTGCCTGCTGTGCGGGGCGTGCAAGTCCGTATGCCCCAACCGGGTGGACACTCTTCAGATTTTTCTTTCAGCCCGATCCCTGATGGCCGGATACCAGGGGCTTTCTCCGGCAAAAAAATTTTTCTTCAGACAGGTGCTGGCCCGGCCCTGGCTCTTTGACGCCCTGGCCCGAATGGGGACCATGGCCCAGCCCCTGTTTTTCAAAAAAAGTGATGCCGATCTTGATACCCGCTCTCCACGGTTTGTCATGTCTCCCTTTTTATCCGACCGTCATGTGCCGCCCCTTGCGCCGGCCTCTTTTCGCCGGGAATGGGTACAGCAGGAAAAAGGCGCTGCAGAGGCGACACCGGGCAAACGGGTGCTGTTTTTTACCGGCTGCCTGATCGACAAGGTTTACCCCCAGGTGGCTGCCGCCGCGATCAAGGCCCTGCGCCACCACGGCTTTGCGCCGGTACTGATGGAAAATGAGGCCTGCTGCGGCATTCCGGCCCTGTCCTCCGGAGACGACAACGCCTTCTTCCGGCTGATGGCACAGAATATGAAACAGATAGGAAAAATGGAGTTTGACCTGCTGGTCACGGCCTGCGCCACCTGCGCCTTTACCATCAAAAAAGTGTGGCCCATGATGGCGGAAAAAAACAGCGCCCAGGCCGATCTGGCGGAAAAAATCGCGGACAGGACAAAAGACATCACCCAGGTGATCGCCCCCCTGATTGCCCCGCCTGCCGGTAAAACCAGCGCCGATTCCGTTCCCGTGGCCTACCACGACCCCTGCCATCTGAAAAAATCACTGGGTGTCTTCAGGGAGCCGCGCCTGCTGATTGAAGCCGGCCCGGGCTTCCGGCTGACCGAAATGGCCGCGCCCGACGCCTGCTGCGGCATGGGCGGGGGATTCGGTATCACCCACTACGACATGTCCAAAAAAATCGGGGAATCAAAAAAACAGAACATGCTGAACACCGGCTGCCGGGTGGTGGCCACCACCTGCCCGGCCTGCATGATCCAGCTTGCCGGCCTTCTGGCCGACGCCAGCCAGGCCGACATTCCCGTGCGCCACGTGATCGAACTCTACGCGGAATCTCTCTGATAGCGGCCGGATACCGAATCATACCCGCAACACACTATAAATCTTAATCTTGCTCTTACTCTTGCTCTTGATCGTCACTTCCTGCCACATCCATCCCCGACCGACCGGTGTCATGCCCCCGCCAGCGCACGGCACCGGCACCCCCCGCGCATAAATATCGCTTGACTTCTCAGTGTGTTCCCGATTATAAAATGAGTCTCAACTGGCCTTTTTCCATAAACAATTAAATTACATCTTCTTACCATCAACCATTTTCTTGCATCAGGAGAACCCAATGAAACAGACCACACCACAAAAGCCATTTAGTGAAGGAACCAGCCGGAGTGCCGGGCCGTTCTTCTCCCTGACAAAAACCGCTGCCGCGGCATCCGTGGCCGGTCTGGTTTTTGCCGCCTCTCCGGCCCATCTGGCCTTTGGTGCGGACTCTCCCTTTGTCCAGAAATTCGGGCCGGAAAACCCATTGAAGGCCCCCATCGGCCTTGGGGATTATCAATGGGCCAGACCGGCCTGTGTGGACATCGACGGTGACGGGGACCTGGATATTTTTATCGGAGCCACCTACTCCTGGATGAACGACAACGGCTATATCGTCTATTTTGAAAATACCGGCGACGCGTCCACCCCTGAATTCACCAAGCGCACGGGAACAGCCAATCCTTTTTACGGCCTTGACATCGCCGAATACAGCGCTCCCACCTTTGTCGACCTGGACGACGACGGTGACCTGGACGCCCTGGTGGGTGGAGAAGGATATGGGTATGGATATGGATATCCAGAGGCCACAGGTTCCGGCTTTCTTTCCTATTTTATCAACACCGGCGACGCCACCAATCCCGTCTTCACCCCAACCACCAATTCAACGGACAACCCTTTTGATGGTTATGCCATGGATTACCTTCCCACTCCGGCTTTCGCGGACATCGACGGCGACGGCGACATGGATGTGGTGGTGGGTGGCCAAGGTCAGG
This sequence comes from Desulfosudis oleivorans Hxd3, assembly GCF_000018405.1. Lineage (NCBI taxonomy): Bacteria > Pseudomonadati > Thermodesulfobacteriota > Desulfobacteria > Desulfobacterales > Desulfosudaceae > Desulfosudis > Desulfosudis oleivorans. Next base: position 1,458,242 of record NC_009943.1, on the reverse strand, counting down.
GGTACTACGGGGCCGGCTATGGATATGGATATGGCAGCCTTCACTACTTTGAAAACGTGGGCACGCCCACAGCCCCGTCGTTCAACTATTATCCGCCTGAAAATCCGGATAACCCGTTCTATGATCTTATGGTAGGGGAGTACTGGAATGGAAACAAGTACAGCACACCAACAGCCTTTGCCGACATCGACGGTGACGGAGACCTGGACCTGTTTGCCGGTGACGGTTATCTGACGGGCATCACCCTGCTTGAGAACGTTTCCGGCGAAGAAGCGGTACCTGCCCTCGCCGAGGCCCCTGTTGGTATAGACCCTGTTTTTATAGAGTATGATAGATATGAGTCTGATAACCCCTTTGCCTATGCCGATGTCGATTCCATGCCGGCCCCCACGTTTGCCGATCTTGACGGAGACGGGGACCTGGACGCCATTGTGGGGGACGACGAGGGAGACCTGACCTTTTTTGAAAACACGGGCACCAACTCTGCGCCCTATTTTGAAAGATTTTATGAGGACGACGACAGCCCCTTTGCCGGGTTTGATATCGGCCGTTTCAGCCGGCCCGTGTTTGTGGACATCGACGGTGACGGCGACATGGACATGGTCTCCGGCGGCGAGTACCGGTTCGATGAAAGGGATCCCATGCCCGATGGCGGCGACAGCCGCTATCGACTGAACTTTTTTGAAAACACAGGTTCAGCAACGGCCCCGCTCTTTGTGGAACGTTTCGGCGAAGAAAGCCCGCTTGACAGCGTAGAACTGGATGGCCACATCTACGATTTTGCCGACTTTGTGGACATTGACGAAGATGGCGACATGGACCTGTTCGTGGGCGGTGAAGAGCAGAACAGAATCGACTTTTACCAGAATGTCGGCACTGCCACGGACCCGGTTTTTGAATACAGGACGGTGGTCAGAAATACCGGCCTGCCCGAGGTGACCGGGGATATCGAGAACCCTCTCTGGTTTGTCAGCAGCACCAAGAACTCTGCCATCAAGTTCGTGGACATTGACGGTGACGGCGACATGGACGCCTTTCTGGCCGGCTACGACGACGAATACAATACGGGCAGAATCGACTTTTTTGAAAACACCAGCACGGACACGGCAATTCAGTTTACCCAGACGAACAGCCCCCTGGTTCCGGACCTTGGTGATTACTCCAATGTCTACAGCCTGGCTTTTGTGGATGTGGACGGCGATGGCGACATGGACGCCATTGTGGGAGAAGAATGGGAAGACGGCGATTACGGCCACCTGCGGCTTTACGAAAACACCGGAACCCCCACTGAGCCTGCCTTTACCCCGTCGGTGGATTCCGACGCCTTCCCCGGCCTGGCCGAGCAGCAGGAAGATTTTTACATGCTGAGCCCGGCCTTTGTGGACATCGACGGTGACGGGGATCTGGACGTGTTCATGGGAGAATACTACGGCCGGTTCCTCTTCTTTGAAAGCCAGATAATCCAGCCGCCGGTAGCCGACGATGACGATGACGATGCCCCGGTTGTCCCAGGGGTAAGGCGTCCCGACACGGACCTGGATGGACTGCGCGATTGTTTCATCGACACAGCCGGTGGTTCCCATGACAGCATCTTCAGCCGCGCGGCGGCATGGATTCATAACGCCATAACGGCCATGCTGAAATAATTCAAACCCGATACCATATAAAAAAAGGAGGGCTCTTACAGGCCCTCCTTTTTTTTGCCCACCACAAATAAAAAGATGACGACCCGGAAATTCGTATCAAAAGTCTGACCGATGCCGTTTCCGGGAGGGCCCCACCCGAGAACCCCCTGCCGGCCAAGCCCGCGATACGGCCTTACAGCGAGAACTTCCAGTCTTTGCAAACCGGGTAAAGCATTTTTTTTCTTTTTGTCATACAGGCAAGGCACTGACAATCGGGATCAAGCGGATGCGGGCCTTTTTGAGCGGCCAGTTCGCAGGAGCGGTCAATGATGTTGTAAATCCTTATTCTGTCCTTTGCCGCCGAGGCACAACCGGTCGTGGTGGATTTGGATGTCGTGGCCATGTTATTTTTCCGTCGCCATATATTTTTGAATCAGGCCGGTCTGCCCGAACTTTTCGGCAAAACGGTATATGCGCTTTGCGTCAATCTTTTCAAATTTCTCCGAGATTCCAAACGTTCTGTATCCTTTAAAGAACTCTGAAATATCAAATTCGTCTTTGGGCAACCGTTCCTTATCGTTTGCAATGGCCAGCAGTTTTAAAATGATATAATCCGTCGGCTGCACCACCGGCACTCTGCCGATCAGTTCAGCATCAAGCAGGACACTGCGACGTATCATTTCCCTGCCGGCATCAGTACTTGCAAACATCATATCAACTTTCCCGAAAACATCGTACTCGGAATCAAACTGAGCAAACAATTCAGTTTTCTGAAAACAGGTATACCCCGACCCTGTCAATATTTCCAACGCAGGGTCCCCGTAATTTGCATCGACCATGAAATCTATATCAACGGTATGGCGCGATAAGCCGTAAAACCCTAATGCAAAGGCACCGATAAGACAAAAGGGTATCTGCTTCTCAATAAAACGGTCCGAAAGGATGGACAGCATGGTGGTGAGCTTTTTCTGTGCCAAAACACCCTCTAACTCTGTTCTTTCTATTATCCTCCGGTTACTGTAATCCTGCCGCAATAAATCCTATACATTTACAAAAACAATACCATAGAGCATGTCTGGAGCTCAATCATTATTCACTTAACCCGGATATTTCACAAATTGATTTGGCTGCCGATGCAAGGCGCGGCCGCGAAACAATCCCATTCATCCATGCCTCGTATGGATAAGCCAGGTCCGCCGTCGCCGTGGCAGACAGGTTGCTCCCGGCAATAACGAAAGACAAGGGCTGGGGCTGACTGAAGGTGTACTGTTGTACGCCGCACAAGGAAGCCCGCAGTTTGACGCAGAGCTTGCGGGAAAAGGCCATTTATGGATGGAAACTATTTAACTGCTGTGGGAGTGGAGTAATTCTCCTCTACTCGAAGTACAAAATAATTCAGTACGGTGTTTCCGGAATTGGTGTCCCCGGAATTCCCTAAATAGTGTCCATCCATAAATTGTCGATTTTGGGTCTTTAATCTGGCACATTTATGAGCAAAATTTTATCACCCCTTATTTTTTGGGGATAAAAAATTATTGAGCAAACAAAATACCACAAAATATCAGTTTTGGGGAACAGCTATCCCCATGACTTATCAAAATCGTTATGTCGGGGTCCGGTTATGCCAGTTGTTTTCTGGCAACGGTCAGCAAATTTGCCGACACGATCGTTGCCCAGACATAGCTTTTAAAGGACGGCAGGCCTTTCCACATGCAGCGGTTGAAGCCGAAGGTCCGTTTGAGCCAGGATATCCCGGCCTCGATGCCCGCACGGAAGCGGCGTAACTGTTTATAAACATAATGGCTGCGACACATATCCAATTCAGACAACCCGCGTTTTTTGGCAAAGCATACGTCTTTGATCTTTTTCTCTTTGGCTTTGGCCAGGTTGTCTTTGGAGGCAAATCCGCCATCAAGGGCGGCTTTCAGCGGGTAACGATTATAAATCTGATGCTGGCGATCCAGCATGGTCTCTGTCAGTGTGGTATCGGCCGGGTTGCCTTCAACAATAAGGCAATCAAGGATCAGATTTGATTTGCCGCCGGTCAGACAGACTTTATGTCCGTAATAGGTGTCCCGGCGGTCTTTGACAATGATGTCCGTATGCGGTTCAAACAAAGAGACGATTTTTTCTGACGACGGAACCTGCTGGTCCTGGAAGACGCGCAGCTCGGTCTGACGGATCACCTGATCGGTCAGGCGCACAAAGCTCTGCAGTTCAATGGCCAATGCCGTTCTGGAAGGATGGGCCACGGATTGCTCCAGCGCTTTTACGGCTGACCTGGCATAGGAGACGCACTGGCGGGTTTTTTTGACAAGGTCTTTGTAAAGGGGCTTTCGGGCTTTTGCGTCACGGGTGTATTGAATCGCCAGCATTCGTTTTTTTGCGATCCGCCGGTGGTCATGGAACAAAAGCCTTTGCTTCCCGGTCTCTTGTTGGGCGCGTTCCAATAACCGGGTAATAGCCCGGACGGCGTCCCACAGAAGGACAGAATCACTCGGCTTATGGATATTGCTTTCAACAACCGTGCAATCAATACGCACCTGACGGCCTTTTTCAATCCCGGCTTCTTCGGCATGCGCCAGCACCTCCTTGTTGATCAACTGCCAGGTCTCGGCGGACAGGGCTTTGATGTTTTTATGAAGCGTGGATTTTTTAAACCCTTCGTCGGTAATGCCGATTCGACAGAAGCGCCGGATGCTCATGGAATCGACCAAATGAAAGGCCAGTTCTTCGTATGTAAAGCCGAACAGGACCTTTACAATGGCGGCTCGTATCACCTGCTCGGCAGTCATGCCCTGGGCGCCACCTGGCGAGCCGGATGTCGCTTGACTGGGAAGGTCTTGCAAGACGATTTCGTAAATGGTAGATTTGCTGTCAAGCAACTGACTGATGGCTTCGAGTTCTCTGGCTTGCGGATGATCAATTTCTTGAGGCATGAAGGTCATTTGTTTTTGCCATTTTTTGCGCATTTTGTATTGGGCTCCTTTTTGTTTTCTGTAGTTATATTGAAAGCTTGGATAACTTTTATATACTACAGCAAGACAAAAAATACCAGTACAAAATGCGCTTTTTTTATTCTTTACAAGTAGTTATATCTGTGGATGGACACTAAATAGCAAAAAGTTTTTGACACATCGGCTTTCCGTCTGTATAGTACAGAAACTGACCGGCCGGTCGGTCGGAAGTTTGCTTTTTTTGTGTCCCGCGCAGGCGGCACACTGTCAACTTAAGAACAGGCATTAAATGACGAAACGCCCCAGTCGAAAAGAGCGAAAAAAGCTGATTGTCCAGGCGGCGGCCGAGGTGTTTGCCGAAAAGGGGTACAACAAGACCCTGGTGGCCGAGGTGGCCGTGGCCGCGGGCATCGGCAAGGGCACGGTGTATGAATATTTTAAGAGCAAAGACGACCTGTTTTTCGCGGTGTTTCAGTATGTGGTCCAGGAAAGCGGCGACACCGCTGAAGCGGCCCTGGAAAAAGCGGCCGGCAAAACCGCGGCCCTTCGGCTGACGGCCCTTAACAGCGCCATTGTCTCATGGATCGTGCAGCACCGGCACCTTTACACCCTGAGCATGGAGTTCTGGGCCGCCACGGTATCGGCCTCGCCGGAGATGCGGGTCCGGATGGAAAAAGAGTTCAAAAATATTTACGAAAGGTTCCGCCGGATCGTGGGCGGCATTATTCAGGAAGGCGTGGCCGGCGGCGTATTCAAAAAAAGCATCAACTCCAAGGCCATTGCCGCGGCCGTTGTGGGATCGTGGGACGGCCTGGGGGTGCAGGCCTGGTTTGACCCGGAGTTTAAAATTGAAAAGACATCCAGAACCTACATGGAGCTGCTGATCAACGGCATGCTGGCAGAAAACTGATCCTGATAGTGAACCACAGAGACACAGAGGAACAGAGAAAAAAGCTATTCTCTTTCTTTTTGGGCACCTCCTGAAAAAGAAAGATTCTCCGTGCCTCCGTGTCTCGAGTGAGCGCAGCGAACGGGTGGTTTAAAAGCAGAACACGAGCAAAATTTATGAAAACGCGTTTTATTACAACCGCCTTTGTCTGCATGGCCTGCATGGTCATGAGCGTCAATGCGGAAGAGATGCAGGCACCGCCGGCGGCATACGACCTGCCCGGTCTTTACCGGCTGGCCCTGGAGCGGGCCGAGGCCATCAAAATTTCCGAGGCCGATCTGGGTATTGCGCAAAATTACAAAAAGGCCGCCTTTTCCGCCCTGGTGCCCAAGGTCTCGGCCTTTAACAGCTACACGCACTATACGGAAACCAATACCGTTCAGCCCGACTGGTCCAACACCTGGGGCGGGCTGCTGACCTATACATTTACCCTGAACGGCCGGGAGCTGCTGGCCTTCGGCATTGCCGCGGACAATATCGAAGGCAGGGAGCACCAGCTGCGCGCGGCAAAGGAGAGCTACCTTCTGATGGTGGCCGCCACCTATTACGACGCGCTCAAGGCCACCGAGATGGAAAAGGCGGCCGAAGAGAACATGGATCGGCTGGAACAGCACAAGGCCGCGGTAGAGGCCCGGCTGCGGCTGGGCGTGGTGACCCGGCCCGATGTGTACCGGGTGGAAGCCGAGCTTTCCAGCGCCCAGGCTGACCTGACCGATGCGCGAAACGCCCGCTTCCTGGCCGAGTCGTCCCTTGGCCGGGCCGTTGGCCTTGAGGGGAACTTTGCCCTTGTTCCCCCCGACACCATGGGCATCACGCCCCTGGCCGCCGAACGCCTGGAGCAGCTTCAACACCAGGCCCTGCAACAGCGGGCCGACCTGAAGGCCGGCAGGGTGGCGGAAAAGATGGCCCAGTCCCAGATAAAGCTGGAAAAAAGCGCCTACTGGCCCACGGTGTCGCTGGAAGGCGGGTACACCAGCACCGAGGCCGACCCGGAGGTGTTCTCTCCGGAAGATGAGAGCATTTACGGCAGCGTGACCGTCAACGTGCCGATCTTTGACGGCGGGCTGCGAAAGGCCAACACCGGCACGGCCAAAGCCGAACTGGAAAAGGCCCGGCTGGGACGGGAGGCCCTTGAAAAAGACATTCGGGTGGAAGTGGAACAGGCATGGCGCGAACTCTTTTCAAAACTGGAACGGCGCAATGCCCTGGCCGACAAGCTGCGCTTTGCCCGGGAAAACTTTAACGCGGTCTCCAAACAGTTTGACAACGGCCTGGCCACCAGCATCGACAGGATTGACGCCAACACCCTTTATACCCAGGCGGCCAAGGAGCTGGCCGCCGCCGAATACGCGTGCGCCGTTGCCGCCCTGCGCCTGGAAAAGGTGACCGGCGTCTTTTTGGAAACCGTCATGGGAGTTCTGGACAACACATGAATACGCCATACACAGAAGGGCCGATCAAAAGGCCCCTTGCCAAACGGACCCTGCGGGCCATTCTCGGCTACGGAGTGCCCGCGCTGGTCATTGTTCTGCTGATTGTTATTTTCATGGCACGGAAAGCGGGGGTGGATACCCGGCGCCAGGCCGAACTGGGGCAGGACCAGGCCGCAGTGAACGTGGTGACTTACACGGTGGCCCCCCGCGACATTTCCGACCGCATCAACCTGCCCGGCACCCTGTCGGCCTGGGTCAACCTCAACGTGGTGTCCCAGGTGGCGGGCGAGGTGCTTGAAAAAAACGCCCGTGACGGGGCCGTGGTGAAAAAGAACGAAAAGCTGGCGGTCATTGATTCGCGCAAATATAAGAACGCCTATGACGCGGCCAACGCATCCCTGGAGTCGGCCCTTGCCACGCAGCAGCGCCTGACCGAGCTTTACAGGGAACAGCTGGCCAGCAAGTCGGACCTGGACGCGGCCAATGCCGCGGTGGAGAACTACCGGGCCGCCATGGAAACCGCCGCCCTGGACCTGGACCGGTGTGTTATCCGGGCGCCCATTGCCGGCATTATCAACCGGGTGTTTATTGAAAAGGGCCAGGTGCTGGCCCCCGGCCAGGAAGTGGCCGAAATTCTGCAGATCGACCCGGTAAAGGTCACCGTGGGCATTCCCGAGTCCGACGTGCCGTCAGTGCGCGGGCTTGAAGAATTTACCGTGACCATTGCGGCCCTGGGCGGCCAGACCTTTTCCGGGAAAAAACACTTTCTGTCCAAAACCGCCGACCCCATGGCCCGGCTCTATGACCTGGAAATCCTGGTGAAAAACCCGGATGCCCGCATTCTGCCGGACATGTTCGCCCGGGTGAACGTGGTCAAGAAAACCGTTGAAAACGCAGTGGTGATACCCCTTTACGCGGTGACATCCAACGCCGTTCATACCGTTATGGTGGAAAAAGAGGGGATGGTCCACCGCCGTGAAGTGACCCTGGGCATCACGGAGGGATTTAACGTGGAGATCTCCTCCGGCCTTGCCTTCGGCGAGCAGGTAGTGGTGATGGGCCAGAAGCAGGTGGCCGACGGCCAGCCCGTCAATGTCACGCGAACCGTTACCGATCCTGAGGCGGCAATGCAATGATTGTTTCCGATACCGCCATAAAAAACCGCGTCAGCGTGATGGTGCTGGCGATCATTATTTTTGTCACCGGCACCTGGTGCTACATGGCCCTGCCCCGGGAAAGCGCGCCGGACATAGAAATTCCCCACGTGTTTGTCTCCACCACCTACCGGGGGGTGGCTTCCCAGGACATTGAGACCTCCATCACCATTCCCATTGAAAACAAGCTCAAAAATCTCGATGACGTCAAACAGGTCATGTCGGTCAGCTCCGAGGGCATCTCCTACATCGACATCGAGTTTATTCCCGGCACCGACATCGACGATGTCCTGCAGAAGGTAAAAAACAAGGTGGATGAGGCCATGCCGGACCTTCCCACCGACATGGAGAATGACCCGGCGGTATACGAGGTCAACTTCTCGGACATGCCCATCGTGATCTACTCGCTTTCCGGTCCTTACGGCATGCGCACGTTGAAAAAAATCGCCGACGACCTGGAAGATGAGATAGAGGGCATCACCGGCGTGCTGGAGGCCGATGTCACCGGCACGCGAGAGCGGGAGATCCGCATTGAGGTGGATCCGGACAAACTGGCCTATTACCACATTCCCATCACCGCCTTTCAGACCGTGGTGCCCGGTGAAAACCAGAACACCACCGGCGGTACCGTGACCCTGGGCGACGGCCGGTTCCAGATCCGGGTGCCCGGAGAGTTTGAAACGCCTGAAGAGGTGTACGGCCTGGTGGTGGCGAGCCATCAGGGCCGGCCCGTCTATTTAAAGGACGTGGCCGTGGTGGTGGATGATTTCAAGGACGAAACCAGCCGGTCCCGGCTGGACGGTCACACTGCGGTCAACATTTCGGTCAAAAAACGGGCCGGTGAAAACATCATCATCATCGCCGAGGCCGTGGACGCGGTGATCGCCAGGCACCGCGCCCAGTGGCCCTCGAACATCACCGTGACCAAGCTCATGGACCAGGCAGAAGAGATTCACAGCATGGTCAAGGACCTGGAAAACAACATTCTGTCCGGCCTGCTGCTGGTGGTGGGGGTGCTGCTCTTTTCCCTGGGGCTGAGAAACGCCCTGCTGGTGGGCCTGGCCATTCCCTTTTCCATGCTGCTCTCCTTTATCGTGCTTTATGTCCTGGGCGTGACATTGAACATGGTGGTGCTTTTTTCCCTGACCCTGGCCCTGGGCATGCTGGTGGACAACGCCATCGTGATCGTGGAAAACTGCTACCGCTACATGGAACAGGGGGTGCCCCGGCTTCAGGCGGCCATAGCCGGCACATCGGAGGTGGCCTACCCGGTCATCGGCTCCACCCTCACCACGGTGGCCGCCTTTTTCCCCATGATGTTCTGGCCCGGCATCATGGGAGAGTTCATGAAATACCTGCCCATCACCCTGGTGGTGACCCTCTCCTCCAGCCTGTTTGTGGCCCTGGTGATCAACCCGGCCCTGACCACCTACTTCATGAAGCTGAAGACCGGCGCCCTGCCTTCCGGGCAGAAAAAAACCGCCGAAGAGATCGCAAAAGAGGGAGAACGCCCGGTGGCCATCGAGGGCCGCATTCTGACCCTGTATGACCGGATGATGCACGAGGTGCTGGAGAACCCCGGCAAGGTGCTGTTCGGCTCCTTTGCCATGATGGTTTTCTGCATTCTGCTGTGGCTGATTATGGTGGGGGTGGAGCGGCCAGTGGAACTCTTTCCGTCCATTCAACCCAACAGCATTTATGTCAATGTGGACCCTCCCGAAGGGGCTGACATCGACTATATCGACAAGATCGTGCGCCGGGTGGAGATTGCCGTGTCCGGCGTGCCGGCCGACCACCCCGAGGCAAACGACCATATTCCCCTGGACCTGTACGAGGCCGCTTACGAGCCCACCTCCCACAAAACCAGGACCGGCAGCGTGTTTAACGGCCCCAGCGACCTTTCAAACATCGAACACGTGTATGCCACCAGCGCGCTCAAGGCCAGCACCAGCATCTTTTCCCAGACCAGCGCCAGCCACCTGGGGGTCCAGTTCATAGACCTGGAGGAGCGGCAACACCCCACCTTTGTGGAGATCGAAGAGATCCGGAAACGCGTTCGCGAGATTCCCGGCGCCCGCATTTCCATCAAGGAAGAAGACCAGGGCCCGCCCACGGGGGCGCCGATCAACATTGAAATATCCGGCACCGACTACCAGCTCCTGGGGCAGATGGCCCAGAAGATTGGGGAGGTTATTTCCCAGCTTCCCCACATTCAGGACGTGCGGGACGACTATGTGGCCTCCATTCCCGCCATTGAGATCACCGTGGACCGGCAAAAGGCCTCGGAATTCGGCCTTACCACCGGCGCCATCGGCTATGCCCTGAAAACCGCCTACAACGGGGTCAATGTCTCCACCTACCGGGAGGCGGGTGAAGATTATGACATCAGCGTGCGGCTGTCAGAGGCCGACCGCCGGACCACCGACGTGCTGCAGAAACTGCTGATCCCGGCGCCCAACGGGGAGCTGGTGCCCCTGACCACCCTGGCCCAGATCCGCCACACCGGCACCATCGGCGACATCACCCGCATCGACTACAAACGGGTGATCACGGTCAAGGCCAACGTGGATGAAACCAAGGTGCCGGGCAGCGTGCTGCGCATGCAGGCGGAAAAGCTGCTGGCGGAATTTACCCTGCCCCCGGGATACCAGATCACCTTTACCGGTGAAAGCGAAGAGCAGGACGAGGCGGGCGCCTTTCTGTCAAAGGCCTTTGTCATTGCCGTGTTTCTGATTTTTCTGATCCTGGTGACCCTGTTCAACTCGGTGATGCAACCCTTTATTATCATGACCTCGGTGCTGCTCTCCCTGGGCGGCGCCTTTCTGGGGCTGACCCTGATCAACGCGCCCTTTTCCATCATCATGACCGGGGTGGGCATCATCTCCCTGGCCGGCGTGGTGGTCAACAACGCCATTGTGCTGATCGACTACACCAACAAGCTGCGGGCCGGGGGCATGGCCCTGCGGGACGCTGTGATCGCCGGCGGTGCCACCCGGCTCCGGCCGGTCATCCTCACCGCGGTCACCACCATCCTGGGGCTGCTGCCCATGGTTACCGGGGTCTCTATCAACTTCACGGATCTCTCCATCTCCCTGGTCAGCGAGTCCTCCCAGTACTGGCGCTCCATGGCCATTGTGGTGATCTTCGGCCTGATGCTGGCCACCTTCCTCACCCTGGTGGTGGTGCCCACCCTCTACACCCTGGCCGACCGGCTGTCGAGAAAGATGGGCCGCCTTACCCAGGCGGAGGAACAGTAAGAGGATTTCCTTTCCTCATCGAGGAATAAAGTTCTTCCCGTCATTGCAAGGAGCGCCAGCCCTTTTTGTCATTGCGAGGAGCGAAGCGACGAAGCAATCTCCTCCGCCAGCACTTTCCGTCATTGCGAGGAGCGAAAGCGACGAAGCAATCTCCTTCGCATCTGCTTTATTGCAGATTCAAAGCAATCAATCACAATAGGTTTTTTCCGTATGGATCGAATAATGGTGCAGCCGCATGACCTCCCCCGCCTGGTCCATGATACGGGGTTGGTTTTCTCTTGACATACTATGTTCCTTAACCTATAAACCTTTCAATTCAAGACATTAATTCTCCAGGGGAAAACTGTCAGGGCAAGTTGCCTGTATAATAAATTATAGGGGAAAATTGCCCGTATAATAGCCCTAGAAGGGTGTTGTCAGGGCAAAACGACCTGAGAATCAATGGTTAGAAGTTTAATATGAAAATGGAATTTAAACTAAGCCAAAAACAGATTGAGATAAAAAGAAGAGAAAGCTTTCTTGCTGCCGTATTCGTTTTATTGATTTTAATAATTGGGACGGTTGGGATAATAGGCCCAAAACCATCTATCACAAGAGTTTTTACAGCGGCGGCTTTCGTATTATTATTTGGCGTCTTTATTAAATATATTCACAAAGATTTTGCCAGGACGAAACAAAGAATGCTCTCGCACCGATTACTTATCCACAATAACTTTCTGATTCTTCAACAAGGCGAAATTGAAAATGAGTTTGATTTACAGGACATTGATTCTATAAGGTTTCAACGTAAAAAGGGGGCTATAAATTCCATCCTTATAAATATCAGAAAAAATTTTGGGTTTAAAATAAAGGGGTATGAAGGAATGGATGAAATTACTCGTCTACTTAAAGAATCCGTACCTTTATCCAAACTTGAACCATAATGGCGGCAGCTTCTAACAACCACATCAACTCGGACTGGCAATTTTGCTGTGCTCCATTGCCAGCCGGTGATGTGGAACGTTGGGTGCCGGAGTTACCCACGGAAAGTGGACACCTTATTAAATTAGGTTTATATACCTAAAAGGAGGTGTCAAATGGCTGGGAAGAAAAGAATATATTCGGAGTCTTATCGGAGAGAGGCGGTCCGGTTGGCTGATTTACCAGACCGGACCTCGGCTGACGTGGCCAGGGAACTGGGGATTCATGTCGGCCAGGTCTACAACTGGCGATCTCAGTTTAATAAGCTGGCTAAGCATCAATTTACGGTCGCAGACGGGACAAATTATTCCGTATCAGAAAAAGAAGAGATCCGGAGGCTTAAAAAGGAAGTTGAACGTCTCAGGAAGGAGCGTGACTTCTTAAAAAAAGCGACGGCGTACTTTGCAAATCACGACGAGTAAAGTACGCCTTTATCGCGTCGTGCCGTGGTGAGTTCACAGTAACAATGATGTGCCGGCTCCTGAACGTCTCCCGATCCGGTTTTTATACCTGGGAGAAACGGCCAGAGAGCCCGCGCCAACAAAAACGCGGGCGGGTGAGCGAAGCCATAGAGGCGGTGTTTTACGGCTTTAAAAAACGCTATGGCGCTCCACGGATAGCGATGGAGCTTAATGCCCAGGGCGTTAATTGCTGCGTGAACCATGTCGCTAAAATAATGCGGGAGAAAGGCCTTCGGGCCCGTAACGGCAAAACTTTTAGATACCGGGCACCGATTGAGTCCAAAACCAATGTAAGCGACAACCTGTTAGCCCGCCGATTTGAAGCGAATCAACCCAATCGCAAGTGGGTATCTGACATTACCTATATTAAAGTCAGCAGAAATTGGCTTTATCTTGCCGTTGTGCTGGACTTGTTCTCCCGCAAGGTGATTGGCTGGGCCCTGGATAGCCACATGCGTGAAGGACTGCCCCTGGAAGCTTTGAATATGGCTGTCTCCTGCCGGGAGATTGAAAAGGGCGTACTGCTGCACTCAGACCGTGGGGTCCAGTATCGCGGACATGAATACCAGGAGGCATTGAAAGCCAATGGTATTCATTGTAGTATGAGCCGGACGGGGAACTGCTGGGACAATGCGGTAATGGAATCCTTCTTCAGTCGATTGAAAGTCGAGTTAATTTACGCCGAAAATTACAGGACGGTTGAAGAAGTTCATGCCGGCGTGTTTGAGTACATCGAGGTGTTCTACAATAAACAAAGACGGCATTCTGCTATTGGATACACGAGTCCGCATGAATATGAAAAACGATACGACCAATTAACCGTGTCCACTTTTTGTGGGTAAGACCAAGTTGAACATAATAATGAACCCAGTCGAAATCTGCCAGAATTGTAAACAAAAATTCAATAGCAGGACTTACAAAAAGACCAGCCTTGAAGATGGATCTGTGGTTAACCTATGTGCTAATTGTGGCCAAAAAAATTTAATCATCGAAAAGGCGAAGTGCGACTGGCCCTTTTTTATTGAAGGGCCATGGGATATGGGACCTACTTGCAATAATTCTCCAAATTTTGTGTTTCCGCACAAAACATTGTCCGGTGTTAAATATAGGTGCCTTTGCCGTACACATCTTCTTTATGTAAAACACAGTATTCCCATGACCGCAATAATTTCGGAAGAAACAAAAAAAATAATCGATCAGGAGCTTCTTGAGGGCAGACCTGCCTATTACAGCTTTGTATATGCCTGGATGTTTTTTGTAGCGATATGCGGGCCTTTAATGCTGCTTTATGCTCTGTTGGGCTATAAATTTTCATTTGCAAAGCAAACCTTTTTTTCCTTTGCCTGGATGTCTTTAGGAATGAGCTGGTTGATTTTGATAAAAACGAAAATAATTAATACCCGATTATCTTTTAAAACGAAAAAACGAATATTATGGATTTGGATTATTTTACTTGTAATTATACGCGGTTTAGAATTTATTTACCTAAAGATTTATAGTTTCTTGGCTACTCATTCTCAAAATATGTATTTATAACCCTTTTCTCCACTTGACCGGTGTTCCGCTGCCGCTACACACCGGCAGGTGAGAAATAAGTTATGCTTCAGGAGCAAAAATGGAAAACCTATTTAAACACTTTTGGATATTATGTGGTGTGTGGTGCGGTTTTGGGAATGCCATATATTTTAGGATTAGACTTCAAAAAAGCATTTCGGAAGGGAAAATAACAAAACCCGAAGTTAACAAATTTACACTTGGGCTATTGTTGGCACTATTCGTCCCATGTATTATTCTTTGGGCTCTACAGATGATATCGGGTCCTCAAGCGACACATGATTTTGAAACATGGCGGCCGGTTCAACGCAATATTGGATTTGTAGTTATGGTGATTTGCTGGATATCTCTATTTTTATGGGTGTGGTTTTTTAAAGGGGCTGCATCACTTTCAAAATATTATGATTTGGCTGGATATAATCCAAAATTCATAAATCATCCCTTCGTTTTTAAAGGGTTAACTTTACTGTTGCTGGTCGGCGCATTATTTTTCACAAAGGATGTGATGCTTTTGAAATGAAATCAGCGGCATAACCAAGGCTTGCACGTGATCGCGGCAGAAAGCGCCGCTCCCCGTGAAGCCTGTCGTTCTCCTGCCCACCTGACTTGCTCCACTTCCCGCATGCAGGGAATAAAAACGGCGCAATGACACAATCAAGTTCAAGATTGCTTCGCTGCGCTCGCAATGACTTATGTAGTGTTGCGCTGGCAATGACGTATGTAGTGTTGTACGCACAATACCCCATGCAGGTTGAAAAGGAAAAACCATGCAAAAGACAAAAAGCCCTTATATTAACATGCTGCCCCTGGCCTTGCTGGCCGCCTCACTGGCCACCTTCTGCGACGCCATCCATGTTCACACGCACACCCTGGCCTACCCGGATCCATGGCTGTTCGGGCAGGCGTTCTGGGTGCTGCCCGGATTTTTTGTCACCTTCATGACCATGTCCGTGGGATATTTCTGGATGGCGCCGGCCCTGCCCAAAGCGCTGCCCACAGGCAAATCTACATCAGCCGGCGCCATCGGGCCATGCGTGGAGGCCCTGATCTCCTTTGGCATGGTCTACCTGCTCAGCGGGTTCGGCAACCGGGAACCGGTGCTGCTGTCGGCCATCTTTTACGGGGTCTTTGCCCTTCGGCTGACCTTTACCTACGAAAAAGGATTCCTGCTGGTTCTGGCCCTGATCCTGGCCGTGGCCGGCATGTTTGCAGAAGGCCTTATCTCAGCCATGGGACAGGTGAACTACCGCGAACCTGAAATCTTTCATGTTCCCTTCTGGCTGGGCGCCCTTTACATGCACGGCGCCTTTGCCCTGCGCGAAGGCATGCGCTGCTTTGTTTACGGCAGGTAATTCAGAAAAGCAAAACAGGCACGGGCAACCTTCGGTTGGCCCGTGGCACCCGCCAGAGAAAGACGGCCGCCAGCCCGCGGTTTCCTGCTAAATCAACTTGATAAGCAAAGCGCTCCGCGATATAGATAATTGCCGTAAAAAACAGGGAACGCGCATGCAAAAGCAAAACGGCTCAGACCCCGCAAAAATCAGGATCGGCATTATCGGCATCGGCTCCATGGGCAAGGGGCTGGTATACCAGGCCCACATCACCCCGGGGGTGCGGTGCGTGGCCGTGTGCGATACCGATGTCAAACGGTGCACGGCCGTGCTCACATGGCTGCATATACCCCATTCGATTGCCACCAGCCGGGCCGTCATGGAGGATGTGACCCGCCGGGGAGAAGTGGCGGTTTGCGAAGATGGTTTATGGGTTGCCGAATGCGCGGACGTCGACGTTGTCATTGAGGCGTCCAGCGCCATTCTTCCAGCGGCAGAATTCGCCCTGGCCACCCTGAACAGCGGCAAGCACCTGGTTCTGATGAACTCTGAGATCGATCTGTTGTTCGGCCCGCTGCTGGCGGACATCGCCCGTAAAAACGGCGTGGTCTGCACCAGCTGCGACGGCGACCAGTACGGCGTGCTCAAGCACCAGATCGACGACCTGGCGTTATGGGGGCTGGACCTGGTCATGGCCGGCAACATCAAGGGATTCCTGGACCGCTCGGCCAACCCCACCTCCATCGTTCCCGAAGCGGACATCCGCAACCTTGACTACCGCATGTGCACCTCCTACACGGACGGCACAAAACTCAATATCGAGATGGCCATCATTGCCAACGCCTGCGGCCTGATCACCACAACGCCGGGCATGCACGGGCCCCGGGCCGCCCATGTCCAGGACGTGTTCAATTGCTTTGATTTTGACGCCCTGTGGAAGGACCGCCGCCCCTTTGTGGATTACATCCTGGGGGCCGAGCCCGGCGGCGGGGTGTTTGTGATCGGCCATTGCGACAATCCCTATCAGCGGGAGATGCTGGCCTACTACAAGATGGGGCCCGGCCCGTTCTACCTGTTTTACCGGCCCTACCACCTGTGCCATATCGAGGCCATGGGAACCGTCCTTCAGGCAGCACGGCGGCAAACGCCCTTCCTTGTTCCGGATTACGGGTTCCAGACCCAGGTGTATGCCTATGCCAAACGCGACCTGAAAGCCGGTGAAGTGCTGGACGGCATCGGTGGCTACTGCTGCTACGGCCTGATTGAAAATTTTAAGGAAAACCACGCCTCACCCGGCCTGCCCATCGGCCTGGCCGATAACGTGGCCCTGAGACGCGATGTGCCGGAACAGGGGCGAATTTCCCTGGATGACGTGAGTTACGATCCCGCACGCCTGGATTTTGCGCTTTTTGACCGGGCCTTCGGGCTTCCTGCCAATGCGGCGGTATGACCATGGCCCACCCGGAACCAAAAGGTTTTTCCATTATCTGCGTTTTCAACAGCCAGGCCAAGCTGGACAAATACCTTGTTGAAAGCCTGAAACATCAGAAGACCGCCTGCGAACTGATTGCCATTGACAACCGGCCCCAGCGCTTCAAGTGTGCCGCAACAGTACTGAATGCCGCGGCCGCGCGCGCGAAATACGACCTGTTGATGTTCGTGCACCAGGATGTGGCCCTGGGCTCAGACACATGGCTGGCCGATGCCCGCAACGACATTGATCTTCTGGAAAACTTCGGCGCGGCCGGAGTGGCGGGCAACGGACCACTGGGCGTGGTGGCAAGCATCCTGCACGGCACGCCACCGAGACGTCTTGGCCGTGTTCGGCTTACAAAGCCGGTACCCGTGCAGACAGTGGACGGCTGCCTGCTGATCGTGCCGAAAAAACTTTTTCTGGAAACCGGTTTTGACGCGCGCACCTGCCCCGGCTGGTACCTGTACGTGGCGAACTTCTGCCTTGATATGGCACGACTGGGGCGTAAGGTATACGTGCTGCCCCGGGAGATTTACCATGAATCCACCGGTCCCGGAAACCCTCGTGTTCTTGATGAAGCCCGGCGGAATATCATCAACAAACACCGGGATCAAGTTGATATAATCTATACAACGGTTGGTGAATGGAAGACCGGCTAACCCGGATCATTATTGTCCAAAAATGGTTTTAATCATGGCGGGACAGTCTTCCGGTTGTTTATCGAAATCGCTATCGGTATCGGTATCGAAATCGAATTGTCTTTACGGCGGTGCTCTCAAAGATTATTTTTCTTATCCTGCTTATCCGTGTACTTTTCTTGGCGGCAAGATAAGTACCAAAAGAATCACGCCGCAGGCGTGACAGCTTGGCCTCTGGCTCGCCACGCCACAGGCGTGGCTTCCCTCGCGCAAACGCTTTTTTCGGCGCGGGCAGGAACTCGCCCGCTTCGCGGTGCTCAAACAGCCTGCCCGCTTTTCCCCGAAAAAAGCATTTGCGCTCGGCTGCGCTGCAATGGGCGGGGCCTGCCATTAATGCCCCGACGGGGTGTATAAAAAAATTTGTTTCTCCAGAGGCAGCCTGGTTTTCAGTTTTATTTCCGTAATTTCTAAATTCAGATGTTTATAAAGCTTAAAAGTCATTTTGGGAGCTATTTTGGACGCCACTGAACCCGGATATTTCATGAAATATCCGGGTTGGGGCAAGTCAAGACAAGCCATTGTCGCGACGAATGGACTGAATGACGTCATCGAGCTTCTGGAGAAACCGCGACCTGTCACGCTTGTTCAACGGCGGCGGGCCTCCGGTGACCTCTCCGGCCCCCCGGAGTTCCGAGAGAAGATCCCGGGTAGCGACAGCCTGGCCGATATTGCTTTCCGTAAATGGTTTCCCCGTAGGCCCGATAACACGTGCGCCTTTTTTGATGCAGCGGCTCGCAAGAAGAATATCGGCGGTTACAACAATATCGAAAGGTTCTACGTTCTCGACAATCCAATTATCCGCCGCATCAAAGGCATTCCCAACAACTTTGAGCGTTATTCCGGCCTCAGCCGGGACCCGCATAAAAGCGTTCGCTACCAACGTGACGTAAAGATCACACCGGCGCGCCACGCGATACACCTCCTGTTTCACAGGGCAGGCATCTGCATCAACAAAAATATGTAACACCGGCAGCCTTTCGATTCGCCCGGACATTTCATGAAATATCCGGGTTATCAGAAAACATGGGGGATGGGGTGTCGTTCCCCCGCCTATAGCAACATGGATAACTCGGGAAACCGTGCACTAATCTGTTGTGCCGCTTTTGGGTCTTGTTTTAACATTTGAAAATCGGAAAACTCAAACCCCGGGGCCACCGTGCATCCCACAAGGGTGTAGTCTCCGGTGGTCCGGGCCGCCTGCCAGGATCCGGCCGGCACCACCGCCACCGGCCGGGTGGTCTCCCCGACCTCGCCCACCCGGCAGCGGTTACACGTTTCGCCACCCGGCTCAACCCAGAAAAGCTCCAGGGCCGCGCCTTCATAGTAGTGCCATATCTCATCCGACGCCACCCGGTGCCAGCGGCTGCAACCATCAGCGGTCAAAAGAAAATAGATCCCGGTCAGGGCGCTGCGATCATCAGTTTTACCCGGTACCCGAACAATTCCGGGGGAACGGAAAATCTCGGCAAAATACCCGCCCTCGGGATGGGGTCTTAAGTCCAGCAGCCGAATCAGCTCCAATGCGCGTGAATGGGTCATTTACCGTCCTTCTTGCGCAACACCTTTTTGTCCACCTTGCCCACCGGGGTCAGGGGCAGTTCATCCAGAACATGGACCCGCTTGGGTATTTCGTAGGGAGAAAGCTTTTCTTTTGCAAAAGCGAGAATCTCTTTTTCCAGGGCCGCCCTGTCCCCGGCCAGGGGATGGCCCGCCACCGGCTTGACGTAGGCCTCCACCAGCTCTGAACCGGGCCGCTCCGGATTGGCCCGGCCGATGGTGGCGATCATGTCAATGGCCGGATGCTCGGAGAGAATGTCCTCCACCCGCCGGGAAAAGACCTTGAACCCGCCCACGATGATCATGTCCTTGGTGCGGTCCACGATCCGCAAAAACCCCTCTTCGTCCTGAATGGCCACGTCACCGGTATGAAAATATCCCTCAACGTCAAACGCTTTGGCGGTCTCTTCGGGCTGATTGAAGTAGCCCACCATGACCTGGGGGCCTTTGACGCAGATCTCTCCGGGCTGCCCCACCGCCACCTTTTCACCGGTCTCCGTGTTTTTCAGGCAGAGGTCCGTGTTGGGCAGGGGCAGGCCGATGTGGCCCAGTTTCTTTTTGCCCTGCATGGGATTCATGGTGGTCAGAGGCGCGGTCTCGGTCATGCCGTACACCTCCAGCAGCTTGCCCTCTCCCACAATGCTCTCCAGCTGCCGCTGAGACTCTTCCGGAAACGGAGACGCGGCGGAGATGCACCCCTCCAGGCCCGAATGGTCAAGGGTTTTAAAGGCCGGATTGGCGATGAGCATCTGAAACAGGGAGGGCACGTTGACCAGGACCGTGGGACGGTATTTTTTGATTTCTTTGCAAATGTGGTCCGTGTCCCTGGGGTTGGGAATCAGCACCTGGGTCCAGCCCAGATAGATGCAGTTCTTGTTGAAAAACAGGCCGGCGATATGGAAAAAGGGAAAGCCGGACAGGGCCAGGCCCCGGCCCTTTTCCCAGTGAAGCCAGTGCTGAACGATAAGCAGGTCGGCCACCACGTTCCGGTGGCTCAACTGGGCCCCCTTGGGCAGGCCGGTGGTGCCGCCGGTGTACTGAATATAGGCGATGTCATCCGGTGTCACGGCAACGCCGGGATCGTCTCCGCTGTAGGCAGAACCTTTGATCACCTTCTCTATTTGCACCACACTCTTATCGGCAAGCGGGGTCACCCTGCCCTGGGGAATCTTTCCCAGGCGCTTGCCCAGAAACCGCTTGACCGGGGAAAGGAATCCGCCCACGCTGGCAACAACCACGAGCTTGAGATCCGGAAGCTGATCAGCGATCTTGACAAGCGTAGCGGCGAAAACCGCGTCCAGGGTCACCAGTGCCCGGGCTTTAGCATCGGTGAGCTGGTGTTTCATCTCCGGGGCCGACAGCAGGGGCGACACCCCGGAAACCACGCATCCGGCCCGCAGCGTGCCCAGCCAGGCAATGCCGTATTCCGGAATGTTGGGCAGGTTGATGCCCACCACGTCGCCCTTTTTGAACCCATTGTCCAGCAGCATGCGGGCAAACCGGTTGGCATAGCAATCCAGGTCGGCAAAACTCACATGGGTGCCCATGAAGGCATAGGCGGTCTTGTCGCCGAACTTTGAAAACGTGGGGCGGACCGCGTCCACATAGCTGGTTTCCCACTGGTCGGGCGAAAGGTCGCCCACGCCCGGATCATAGGATTTTGTCCAGAAACGCTCGTTTTCCATGGTTCTCCCCTTTCTGTTCTTAACCCAACGTTATAATGCCCCAAACAACCGGCCGGGTAAAAAAGTCATTGCGAGGAGCAACCCGCCGTGCCCCAGGCAACGGCGGAAGCGACGCGGCAATCTCTTGCTTTACTGCGGTTTTCAGGAGACCCCTGTTATCTCTCCGGCGCGGTATCGTTCGACCAGCTCCTTGTAGATATCAATGGCCGTCTGGTTGAAGGTCAGTTCTTCTTCGGTCAATTGCCGGACCAGCCGGGCCGGAGATCCGACAATCATGGAACCGGGCGGAAAGGATTTGTGATAGGGGATAAAAGCGCCGGCCCCCACCACGCTGTGCGCCCCGATTTCCACGTGGGACATGATGGTGGCATTCATGCCGATCATCACGTCTTCCCCGATGCGGCAGCCGCGGATCACCGCGCCGTGGCCCACGGTCACCCGGTCGCCGATGATCACCGGCGCGCCCAGGTCGCTGTGAATAGTCACATTGTCCTGAATGTTGGTGTCGGCCCCGATCTCGATGCGGCCCTCATCGGCCCGCACCACCGCGTTAAACCATACGCTGGCCCCGGGCCCGACCACCACGTCGCCATAGATCCGGGCACCGGGCGCGATAAACACCGACTCATGAATCCGGGGGCGGAGGATGCCGGTGTCCTGTTTATGCATACGCAACTCCGGTGAAAAGGGACCGCCCGCCGCAAACGGCCGGCAACACAACACAGGGTGTTATCTTACGGGTGCCTGACAAATATGAGCCCTTCCGTCTCAAACCCCAGGGCCGCGGCCCTTGCCACCAGACGGTCTTTCAGGGCCGGTGCAATCTCCGGCGTTCTGGCCAGAATCCACAGATAGGATTTGTCCGGCCCGCACACAAGGGCATACTGATAGTTCTCGTGGTCAAGCTCGAATACCACGTAAGACCCGTAAAAGGGGCCGAAAAAAGAGACCTTCAGATAGCCATGATCCGGGCCCTCCACAAAATAAGCCCTGCCTTCGGCTTCTTTCCATTTTTTGTTTTTTTCCAAATACCCCCGGTTGAGGACCCTGACGCCGCCGTCCTCCCGCAGGCTGTAATCGGCCGTCACCCGGCTGAGGCCCCGCTCAAATCCATGGTCCAGCCGGGCGATTTCGTACCACCGGCCCAGATATCGTTCCAGGTTGAAATCGGTGACAGGTCTCACCCCTTCCGGAATGCCCACGCACCCGGTCAGAAACAGCATCACGCCTGTGAAGATGATTTTCACCATTGGCCGGAGATCCTATCCTTTCCCTCCCACCAGGGTCTTGAGCACGTCCTCCTTGCCCAGAACCCCAACGACTTTACTGTTTTCCACCACCGGAATGGTGTGAAAATGTTTTTCCGCCATCAGTGAGGCCACATCCTCTACCGTGGCATCCGGTGTCACAGACACCGGGTCCGTGCTCATGGCGTCAGCCACGGTGGTGGCCGCGATTTTTTGCATCTCCTTTTCAAGGGACTTGGTGGAGGAAAATGAAAAAACGCCGTCCAAAAAAGTAAAAATGGACGGCAGGGGGATTTTTTTCTGCTGAACAATAAGATCACTCTGGCAGAGCATGCCCACCAGTTCCCCATCCGCGTTTACCACCGGCGCCCCGTTGATATGGTTTTCCAGCAGCAGGCGGGTGGCCTGAGCGATGTCGGTTTCCGGCGATACGGTAATCACTTCTTTTGTCATGATATCTCTGGCGCGGATCATCTTTCCTCCCAGTTTTACAGGTTATGGTTGGTGACCGGAGCGGCGGCTGCCGGACGACATGTGGCAGGTAAACAGTGCCCCGGGATGGCGGGCATTCGATTCTGATCAGTTTACATTGCTGCCGCGGTTTGTCAAGCGGCGGGCGACCCCTCTCCCTGTTTAATTGCTTGACGGGGTTTGCCGTGCAACGGTATATATTCGAAGTCTTAACAGGTGTCCATCCATTTATCATGGATGACACCACGTGGTGTTTCCAATCCAGAAATGAGATTTTTTTCGCAAGATCAAGGAAAACAAGGGCTGACGCGGAGGCGTACTGTTGTACGCCGCACAAGGAAGCCCGCGGTTTGACGCAGAGATTGCGGGAAAAGGCCATTTATGGATGGAA
Source organism: Desulfosudis oleivorans Hxd3 (assembly GCF_000018405.1). Taxonomy (NCBI): domain Bacteria; kingdom Pseudomonadati; phylum Thermodesulfobacteriota; class Desulfobacteria; order Desulfobacterales; family Desulfosudaceae; genus Desulfosudis; species Desulfosudis oleivorans. The sequence continues at coordinate 1,435,038 of NC_009943.1, read as the reverse complement.
ACTGACAGAATCAGGGGAAAGCATGAGAGCAGTACCCATATCCGTAGTTCCTGGAATCGAATGGCCGGCCCTGCTGTCGCCTCAGGGCGCGGCCCGGCTTTCCCTCATGTACCAACTGGATCAGAGTCAGTGGTGGCCGCCGGAGATCATTAAGCAGCAACAGTTTATCCAGATACACCAGCTGCTGACACATGCTTTTCATACCACCCGGTTTTACCGTCACCGCCTTCAGGACGCCGGCTTTAATCCCAAAACTCGGGTTACGCCGGAAGTTTTCTCCGTCATTCCCCTGCTGCAGCGGGAGGATATTCAACTTCACCTGGCCGACATGAACAGCACCGCCGTACCCAAAGACCACGGCCGGGTCGGCTATACCGAATCCTCGGGCTCCACCGGCAAGCCGGTGCGTATTCATTCCACCAGCCTTTCCCAGTTTTTCTGGCACGCCATGACCCTGCGGGACCATCTGTGGCACGACCGGGATTTTACCCGGAACCATGCTGAAATCCGTGTGGGTGTGGGTGACCGGACAGGAAAAAACTGGGGATATGCGGTAAAAGTAGCGTTTGAAAGCGGTCCCAGCCTCATGCTGGACATCAAGGAACCCATGGACCGTCAAATCCAGTGGATACAGGAACACCGGCCCGCCTACCTGCTGACCTATCCCTCCAACCTGCGGGAGATGGCCGGCCGGTGCCTGGAACAGGGTATTGATTTTCCAGGGCTGATCGAAATGCGCGCCTTTGGCGAAACCGTGACCGAAGAGACCCGCGAAATCTGTCGCCAGGCCTGGGGCGTGGGGGTCAAGGACATGTACAGCGCCATGGAGATCGGCTACATGGCGCTTCAATGCCCGGGCCATGAGCACTATCATGTCATGTCCGAGGGCGTTTTTCTGGAGGTCCTGGATGACCAGGGCCTCCCCTGCCGGCCCGGAGAGATCGGCCGGGTGGTGGTTACCGACCTTCACAATTTTGCCACCCCGCTGATCCGTTACGAAATTCTGGATTATGCCGAGGTGGGTGAACCCTGCCCCTGCGGCCGGGGCCTGCCGGTGTTGAAACGGATTCTGGGCCGGCAGCGCAACATGCTGCGCCTGCCGGACGGCACGTGCCAGTGGCCCGCGTTTTCCCCGCGAAAATGGCCCCATGCCGACAGAATCCAACAGGTGCAGATCGTTCAGAAGGCACTTGACCATCTGGTAGTTCGCCTGGTGGTCCACTTCCCTCTGGCTCCGGAGGACGAACAGGCAATCACCCGGATCATCCATGACCGCTCCGGCCATCCGCTTCGGGTGGGGTTTGAATATGTGGATACCATTGAAAAACCGAAGAACTTCAAGTTTGATATATTTGTGTCGGAACTGTAACGTAAGGATTCAAGGGGTCGAGTGAAGAGGGGCGGAAAAGAAACCAAAGAGGGAATTCCCATGAAAGCAAAAAAACGCGACCATACTCGGCCTCCGGCCCTGCTGGTAATGGGCGACCTTGCCCTGGCCCGCGCGCACAGGGAACGGCTCCGGCCCCTTGTGCAAAGCGTCTCCTGCCACCGGGGCAAAGATATTCAGCGGATTGAAAAACGGCTGAAAAATTTTGATTTTCTTTTTGCCTGCAATGTGCCGCTGACACCCTGTATCGAATCGCTTGCCGCCATGAAACTGGTAGTCCTGGCCGAGACCGGCATCGTCCACATCGACGAACAGCGGGCCGCGACCGCGGGGGTCAACTACACCAACATTCCCGGCTACTCCACCGAGGCGGTGGTACAGTACGTGCTGCGCTGCGTATTCGAATCACGGCGACCCTGGGACAAGATATTTTCGCCGACCACGTTTACGGTCAAGGAAGAAAAAATCGGCAGGGGGCTTGAAGGGGCAAAAATCGGCCTGGTGGGCTACGGCCTGATCGGCAAACGGCTGGCCGAAGTCCTGGCCACCCTGGGATGTGAGGTGTATATTAATACCCGCCGTCCCTTTCGCAGCATTCACGTGAAATGGCTGCCGTTAAAGCATCTCTTTTCCCGGTCCGATATCGTGGTGATCTGCTGCGCCAGGGACGAGGCATCCAGAGGGCTGATCGACGCGGGGGTGCTGGACCGTCTTTGCCGCAATGCGACCCTGATATCGATCTCCCACCGGGAGGTGTTTGACAACGAAGGGCTTTACCGTACACTTGCAAAACGGACAGACCTAAGCGCCTGGCTTGACTTTGACTGGCAGGAGAGTGACAGCCGGTTTACGGCCCTGCCCCATGTCCGGGTTTCGCCCCACCTGGCCTTTTACACGGAACAAACCCTTGAAAAACGGATCAACAGCTGCATCGACCAGCTGGAAGCCTTTCTGAGGAAATAATCACCCTTTGCTTTGAGACAGACACATGACCGACGCCAGCATCAGACCACGATTTTCCGCCCTGGAAATAAAGGCCAACTACACCTGCAACTCCAACTGTGTCTACTGCTGTGCCGGCAACCGGGGCAAACAGCGGGCCATGACGTTTGATGAAATTGCTGAAAACATTCAATTTTTTATCGACACATACGGCGTTCAGGAAGTGTGCCTGTCCGGCGGAGAACCCACGGTTCACCGGGATTTTCTCTCAACCCTGGACTTTGTCCGATCCAAAGGATTAAGGACCTACCTTCACACCAACGGCATCCGTTTTCATGACAGGACCTTTGCAAAACAGTGCGCGGCCCTTGTCAACCGGACCCTGGTGGGGTTCAGCTTTCACACCCCCGGGCTTTGCGCCGAACTGACCGGGTCGGCCAAAACCTTTGGGCAACGTATCGACGGCATTGCCAACCTTCTGGCCGAATCGGTACCCCTGCGGACCAACACCGTCATTATAAAACAGAACTACCGGCACCTGCCCGCCATCGTGGACCTGATCTCTTCTCTCGGCGTTCGCCGCACCCTGCTGACCTTTCCTTTCTTTTTCGAATGCAGCGATACCCAGGTGGCATGCTTTGTGCCGGAAAGCATGGAGGTGGTCAGGCCCTTTCTGAACACGGCGGTGGAAACCCTTCAGAAAAACGGCATAGAGGTCAGTCTTCAGGGCCTGCCCCCCTGCCAGCTGGGGGACCTGAAAAATTTCCGGGAAAAAGACCCGGACCGGGCCTTTGTGGACAGCGGGCACCAACTTGAAAACCACTCCATGCTCTTTTCCACCACCCTGGGCTATGCCAAGGACGACCGGTGTACAGAATGTGAATACAACACCAGCGAATGCTGGGGATTTCCCAAACCCGGCGTACTGGGTGACCTGGGCCGGCAACTCGACCCGGCCGGTAAATAAACAAGCGCCCCCTTTTCCCGTGCATTTGATCTGTTGCCGGACAGGTGTGCCCTTCCCCGGCAGACGCCTGTTGGGCCAACATTTAATTGACACCTTCGGCCCATCTCTGGTATGAAAATTGAATAATTCAACGGGCGGTGTCAGGTAAACGCAATGGCTCTTTTGAGGGACGAAGCTTCAAACACAGAGACAAAAACAGACCCGCTGATGCGCGGTAAACAGACTTTGGGACAGCCGATGGAGGAAGACGGTGGCGTTTATCAAACATCCCGGGCTGCCCGGCAGGGTTTACATACCGGACGCGGACCTGATAACCGCCCCGAAGCACAAATGCCCGGACTGTTTTCGCTGCCAGATGTGCCCGGAAAGCAGGTGCCGGGTCTGCAAAAACCGGAAATCCGCTGATTCGACCATCACGGACATCATAAAGGACAATCAACCAGGAGGTGGAAGGTGAAACGCACGGTTCAGACAATATCTATCGGTGTGCTGCTGCTGGCCTTGACATTGCTGGCGTCGGCCGGCGCTTGGGCCCAGGAAGAGATTCATACCGTTACCGCCGAAGGGGTGGCCGTGATCACCGACGGCAACATGGCCTCGGCCAGGGACGGCGCCGTCAACGACGCGCTGCGCCGGGCCGTGGAGCAGGCCGTTGGCACCATGGTCTCCGCGGAAACCGTGGCGGAAAACTACACGGTGTTAAGCGACCGGGTCTATTCCAAAACCGCCGGGTATGTGAAAAATTACGAGGTGCTGTCGGAGATGCCGGAGACCCAGCTTTACCGGGTAACGGTCAAGGCCGAAGTCTCAAAGGCGGATATTCAGAATGATCTGTCGGCCCTGGGCCTGCTGATGGCCAGAAAGAACATGCCCCGCGTCATGATCATGGTGGCCGAGCAGAACATCGGCCAGACCACTTATGCCTACTGGTGGGACCGCAGCATGACCACCCAGACCGACATGACCATCACGGAAAACACCCTGATGGAAAAACTCTCGGGAAAGGGGTTCAACGTGGTGGACCATACCGTAGCGGACAGAACCGTTGAACTTTCCAGTGCCTATAAAATCGCGGACCTGACCAATGACGCCATGCAAAAGGTTGGGCAGCTCTATGGCGCCGAGGTGGTGATCTACGGAAAGGCCTATGCCAAGCTGCGGGGCTCGGTACTGGGCACGGCCATGCAGTCGGCCATGGCCAATATCTCCCTGCGGGTCGTCAACACCGATAACGGCGCGGTGCTGGCCACCACCACGGCCAATGCCGCGGCGGCCCATCCCGATGAGATGACCGCCGGCGCCAATGCCCTGAAAAACGTTACCGAACAGGCGGCAGATCAAATCATCACCCAGATTGTGGAACGCTGGAGCAACGAGGTGAGCGGCGCCGGCCTGATCCAGGTCACGGTGACCGGGAATGTGACCTACAGCCGTCTGGTGGGCCTGAAAGACACCATTCAGGCCCAGGTCCGGGGCGTACGGGCCATTCACCAGCGCAGCTTCGAAGGACAAAAAGCCCTGCTTGATGTGGAATTTTCAGGTTCGGCCCAGGAGTTTGCCGACGGTGTCTCCCGGGCCGACTTTAATGGATTCGCTGTGACCGTAAGCGGCGCCACCCAGAACAGCGTCACCCTGAAAGTGACCGACAGCGCCACTACATTCTAGCGGGTTAACAGGTTTTCAGGAGGAGCTGCCATGAGACGTTTGTTTTTACTTGCCGGGCTGTTGGGACTCGCCCTGTTTGCCGGGTGCCTGCCGGCCCTGATCCCGCCCAACCCCGCCAACCCGATACAGACCGTGGCCGTTCTGCCCCTGGTCAACAACACCACTGATGTGGGGGCACCCCAGATGGTCCGTGAAAAACTGGCGGCAGCCATTGCCTCCCGCCACTACGCCGTCATGCCGATTGCCGATACAGACCGGATCCTGCGGGACCGCCTGGGCGTCACCCTGGGCGGCCAGCTGGACACGGCCCCCCTGGATGCGCTGCGCCGGGAACTCCAGGTAGACGGCCTGGTCTACGGCACACTGATGGATTTTTCCGAAAAAACCACCGGGCTTTACAATGAAAAAAAGGTGCGGGCCAGGTTTCACATGGTGGAGACAGCCACCGGCCGAACGGTTTGGGAAAACGGCCTGGGCGTGAAAACCGAGGAGAAGATGTCCGGCACCGCCGGCCTGATCGCCGATATCGCCTCTGACGTATCCGACAGCAAGGACCAGGAGGTGCCCTGGATTACCCTGGCCAGCAACACCACCGAAGAGGAGGACGCGCGCAAGGTATTTGCTCTCAACATGGCCATCAAGCTGCTTTCCAAGGCCACCGGCACCCACCTGGCCTATGAAACCGGGGAGATGCTGAAGCGTGTCCTGGAAACCCTTCCCGCGGGTCCGGGGGGCACAGCTGCCTTTTCCGCCCTTGTTTCCGATCTGACACTTCCGCCCATCGTTCTGCCGCCCTGCCCGGCTGTCGGCCACATGGACCTGGGAAAGAAAAATTTTACCGCCGTGATGATGACCACATGGGAAGGCAGGACGGACAATGAATCCTTTTCATGGGAAATACCCATTGCCAAGGCCGGCCGGAAAATCCGCATGGACGTGGACTATGCCAAGGCGTTTCCGGATATGCCGCCAGGGGCTGTACAACCCATGATCATGATTCACCGGGAAGACAAAAAGGCCACTTATGCCCTCTACCCGGACAAAAAAGAGTATATTGAATGTTCCGAAACCGGGGACAGGACCTTTCAGAAACCGAAAATGACAATTGAAAAGGTCGGCACCGAAAAAATTGACGACCACCCCACGGAAAAGTTTAAAATGCGTGTCACCCTGACAGACGGCAGCATCCATGAAGGTTTTATATGGAACGCCACCGACCTGGGCAACATGACCATCAAGACCCGCATGGAACAGAAAGAAGGTATCCACACCACCCTGCTGAAAAACATCCGGCTCAAGACGCCGCCTTCCTCCCTGTTTGATGTGCCGCCGGACTACACTCGTACGGAACACGCCATTGTACCGGCGGCGGGACGGTAAACTGGAAAATAAATCGCATAAAAACCCCAAAAAGGTGAAGGAGAAAAAATGAGACGCACATCTTCAATCGTTGCGATGGCCCTGCTGGCCCTCTGTCTGGCAGTCAGCGGATGCGCCCCGAAAATTTCCGGCGCGGTCAAGGACGACTCCTCCCGCACGGGCATCAAGGACGAGCTGGCGCCCACAGGCGGCTACACCGGGCCCAAGCTGCGGGTGGGTGTGGTTAATTTCCAGAACAAGACCCCTTCCCGGGTCCTGGGCATCGGCGAGGCGGCGGCTGACATTCTGGGCACCATTCTGCAGAAAACCGATCGGTTTATTATCATTCCTCAGCAGGACATGTCTTCGATCCTGAATCAGCAGTCCATGGGCGCTTCAGGGGTGATTGACCCCACCACCGCGGCCAAAATGGGCAAGGTGCTGGGCCTCAACGCCATTGTCACCGGCGCCATCACCGCTTATTCCGAGGCGGAAGAGGGACAGGACCTGCTGATCTATCAGAAGAAAAAACAGATCGCCCGGGTCACGGTGGACTATCGTATCGTGGACACCACCACCGGCATTCAGATCATGGCTGATTCTGGCCAGGGCGAATATGCCAAGTCAACCGGCGGCGCGCTGGGACTGGGCTCCAGGTCCACTTATGACGCGGACCTGCGGGACGGGGCACTGCGGGACGCCCTGACCAAGGCCATGGTCAACATGCTCAAACAGTTGGAAGAGACCGACTGGAACGGCCGCATCGCCGAGGTCAAGGGACAGACCGTCTACGTCAATGCCGGGAAGAAGACCGGACTCAAGGTGGGCGACATCCTGGTGGTCCAGGAACTGGGCGACATGATCTATGATCCCCAGACACGGGTCGCCATCGGTTACGCGCCGGGCCGGATCAAGGGTGAACTGATGGTCACCGCCTTTTTCGGCAACGACGGCTCCGTGGCCATGGTCCGCTCCGGCACGGGCTTCAGAGTCAATGACCTGGTGAAAATGAAATAGTTTCCATTGGCGACGAAGATTGCTTCGTCGCATTCGCTCCTCGCAATGACGAAGGTGAGCGGCGCGACGGTGTGCCGTCTTGAAATTACGCCAACGGTAAAAAGGCACAAAGCACAAACGCACCGGCTTTTCACGGCCGGTGCGTTTCTGTTTACAGGAAATATCGAAAGGGTTATGAGACAACCCGGGAATACGCCACGGGCAAGCTGACGCTTCGGCCGTGGCACCCGTCAAAGACCGGTCGTTTGATACCGTCCTGCCGAATGCCCTTACGGGCACACTACAGACCCGATATTTTGTTACGGGCGGCACATCAACGAGCCCCTTCGCCCATTGCGGCGCAGCCGAGCAAGAAGGATTTTTCGGAAAAAGCGAAAATGCTGTCTGAGCCACGCCGGAAGCGGGGCGAATTCATTTTCGCGCCGAAAAATTCTTCGCGCGAGGGAAGCCACACCTGTGGTGTGGCCAAGCCGCGGGGCATGTTTCTTTTGGTCCTTTTCTTTGCGCCAAAGAAAAGGACACAAGCCGTCCTACTCCTCCAGCAGGTCGGCCATGGCCTTCCAGGGGCAGTAGCCCACCAGTTCCACATAGGCCCGGCCATTGGCCGGCTCGCCATATACGCCGCAGCTTCCCTCCCAGTAGACGATGTCATGATACCGGAACTCCTGGTCGGCCACCGTTGGAATCACGATCACATCAAGGCCCCAGGGATCGGCCACGATGCGCCATGCCGACGGATAGACGGCCCCGTTGTGGGGGCTTTTCCACCTGGAAAGAACCGTGATATCAAGGTCGGACAGGGGCAGGTTTTCCGACTTTCCCTCAGGGTCGATGCGAAAGGCATGGCTTACCGGATCGATGGTGCCGTCCTTAAGACGAAGCGCGTAGAGCATGTACTCGGTGGCGTCCTCCATCTGAAGGGAAAACCAGTCCCATCCGGAAACCGCGGTGGTGCCCATGTAACCGAACTCGTGATCAAACCAGGCAGTGCCGGTAACAGGAATCTCTTTGCCTTTAAAGACCAGGGTACCCGCCAGAGCCAGCCGGGTAAAAGACATGTAGTAATTGGCCCGGTTCTCTCCCTTGGGCACAATGCCGTCCGTGCCGTGCAGCACCGGCGGCTTGACGGGAGTGGCCGAAAGGTCGATGGCGGTATCTTTTGTCCGGGCCGTCAGCGTGTGCCGTTCCATGTCGCCTCCGGCCTTCCAGTCCTTATAGGCCACCTCGTACCGATCGGTCCGGGCATAAATATTTTTGTTGGAAAACCAGGTCCGGCCGTCCTGAACAAACTCGGCGGTCTCTTCACAGGTCACGGAAAAATGGGCCATCAGGGCCGTGTCGTCGATCCATCCCACGGGAATGCCCCAGGGCTTGTCATTGTCGATGCGGCGCTTGAAAAAGGTCAGCTCAAACCCGTAACGGCCGCCTTCGGCATCTTCCAGGTGGCCGGTATAATACCACCATTCGGTTTCAGCCCCGTCATGGGCCGCCAGGTCGGCCGGCAGCGACATGGGCCTGGTGGGATAGGCGGTGTCAATGGGCACCCGGTTGCCGGCACATCCGGCCAGCGTCACCACGCACCATAAAAAAAGCAGGGCCATCCAGCGCCCTGCGCCTGTCGTCAAAACCCTTTTCTGGTAGATCATGAACCCTCCTGAATGTTTATTGAAAAATATTTTGTTACCGAAACAGGGCATGAAAGTCAAGAAGGATCAAAGGACACGAAAAACGTTTCCCATCCAGAAATGCGAATTTTTCCGAACGATCAAGGGAAACAAGGGACTGTAAGGGGGCGTACTGAACGTACGTGCTCAAGCAGCCCTGCCGCTTGACAGAGAGATTGCGGAAAAAGGCTATGTATGGATGAAAACTTGTTTGATTTCATGCTGATCTGGGGTAGGATACCCGAATATTTTCAAGATGCCGGAGAATGGGCTTTTTTTGCCAAAAGGCGCCGGCCACCCAACCGATGGAGAACAAGAAGATGGACTATGTAAACTGGCTTGATACCCACTGCGCCGCAAAAGTCGTTGATGCCGAGGCTGCCATATCCCATATCCGCAGCGGGGACCGGGTCTTTATCGGCACCGGCTGCGGCGAGCCCCAGCACCTGATCAAGACCATGGTCAAGGATGAAACCATCCAGGACATCATGGTCTACCAGATGCTGTCGTCCACCTTTGCTCAATTTGTCAACGATCCCTCTTTTCTGCGGCGCTTTTTTCTCAAGCTCTTTTTTATCAGCCGGGACATGCGGAAAGCGGCTTTTGACGGAAAAATTGATTACATTCCCGCCTACCTGTCCCAGATTCCCTCCCTGTTTGCCAACAAAAACATCGGCCTGGACGTGGCCCTGATCCAGGTGAGCCCACCGGACAACTTCGGTTTCTGCAGCCTGGGCGTATCGGTTGACATCACCCGGTCTGGAACGGAAAACGCGGACCTGGTCATCGCCCAGGTCAACCCGCACATGCCCATGACCTACGGCGACGGGTTTATTCACGTGGATGACATCGACTACCTGGTGCTTCACGAAGAGCCCCTGGTGGTGGGATTCCGGGAGTCAAAAGAGAACGAAGTGGCCCAGCGGATCGGCCACTATGTTTCCCAGCTGATTCCCGACGGCGCCACGTTACAGATCGGGTTCGGCCAGCTGCCCAACTCCATTCTCGATCACCTGGGCAACAAGAACGACCTGGGCCTGCACACCCAGCTCATCACCGACGGCATGATTCCGCTGTTTGAAAACAAGGTGATCACCAACCGGAAAAAAACCCTGCTCAAGGGCCGGGCCGTGGCCTCCCTGTGCATGGGGTCGGCCGAGCTTTACCGCTACGTGGACAAAAACCCGGCCTTCATGTTCCTGTCGTCGGATTATGTAAACGCTCCCACGGTGATCGCCCGCAACGACCGGCTGGTCTCCATCAGCTCGGCCCTGGAAGTGGACCTCACCGGCCAGGTCTGTTCCGACTCCATGGGATACCTTTTCTACAGTGGCATCGGCGACCAGGTCGATTTCCTGCGGGGCAGCGCCATGTCCAGGGGTGGATTTTCCATCATTGCCCTGCCCTCTACGGCCCAGAACGGCGCGGTCTCCCGTATCGTCTCTCACTTAAGCGAAGGCGCGGGCGTGGCCACCACCCGCGGTGATATCCATTTTGTTGTCACGGAATACGGCATTGCCGAACTTCACGGCAAAAGCATCTACCAGCGTACCATTGAGCTGGCCCAGATCGCCCACCCCAAGTTCAGGGAGGAGCTGGTCGAGGTCGCCAAGAAACATCACTATATTTTCCCGGACCAGCTCTCTCCGGCCCAGGAGGACCTGCTGTTTCTGGAAACTTACAAAAGCACCCTCACCCTGAAAGACGGACGGGTGGTGGAGTTCCGGCCCCTGCTGCCGTCGGATGAGTTCTCCTATCGCAACTTCTATTACTCGCTGAAAAAAGAGACCATCTACTACCGGTTTTTTCACAAGAAGCGCATCTTTTCCCACGAGATGCTCCAGAAGCAGTGGGCCGTGGTGGATTACCGGAAGAACATGTCTCTCATCGGGCTGGTCCGACAAAAGGGCCGCAAGGAGTTCATGGCCATCGGCTCCTATGCCCAGTCCGACGAAAAAGACACCGCCGAGGTGGCCTTCGTGGTGCGGGAGGATTTCCAGAACATGGGCATCACCTCCTACCTGCTGGAGGCCCTTGAACAGATCGCAAAGGAAAACGACTATAAGCGGTTCAGCGCCACGGTGCTAGCCGAAAACACCGCCATGCTTCACATCTTCAAGAAACACTACAAAAACGCCGTACTCTCCCGCAACGGCAACGAAGTCACGGTAATCATGGACTTCGAGGAGTAAAATGTCCGGGCCAATGACCTTTCTGCCGTCCGATGGTTCTCCTGATTCGGAACAGTGGCGCAGCCGGGTGCGGGAAGGGGCACAGGCCCTGGGGATTGCGGTAACCGACCGTCACCTGGAGTCTTTCTCTCTTCACGCCGAAGAGCTGGCCCGGTGGAACCGGACCGTCAACCTCACGGCCATCACAGATCCGGCCGAATCGGCGGAAAAACATTTTCTGGATTCCATTGTTCCGGCCACCTTTATCCCCCCGGACGGCACTTTACTGGACATCGGGACCGGGGCCGGGTTTCCCGGTATTCCCCTTAAGGTGGTGTTTCCCTCTCTGGATCTGACCCTGCTGGATTCGGCCCTCAAGCGGGTGACCTTTCTTTTGCAGGTGTTGCGGCTGCTGGGTCTTGAGCGGACAATCGTTCTGCACCGGCGAATGGAGCAGATGGAACGGCCGCCGGCGGCCCGGCCCTTTGACACCATCATCTGCCGGGCCTTTACCGCCCTGCCCGCCTTTGTGGCAGCGGCCCTGCCCCTGCTCAGCGAAAAGGGACAACTGATCGCCATGAAGGGAGGCGGCTACAAAAAAGAGCTGGATACCCTGAAACACCAGTCATTCAGCGGTCCTGCCGGTGAACCGGCGTTCGCCTCCGACCGCTTTGACATCCGTATTCACGAATACCACCTTCCCTTTTCAAAGGCCCGGCGCGCCCTGATCATTCTGAAAAAACAGCGGCCCCCCGGTGTTTAACCCCTGTTTTTCACGCGGCTGCCGGGTTTTTTCCTTTACAAACAGTGACATGAAGGGATAGTATCGCCCATATTTCATGTGCGGACATGCACATGCTACGGAGGATCACATACCATGGATTATAAAAAGACGTTAAACCTGCCGACCACTGACTTTCCCATGAAGGCGTCCCTGGTCCAGCGGGAACCCTTGCAGATAAAGGCCTGGGAAGAGGCCGATCTCTATCGCGCCATTCAGGACGAGGCCCGGGACAAAAAACCCTTTGTCCTGCATGACGGCCCGCCCTATGCCAACGGCCATATTCACATCGGCACGGCCTTAAACAAGATTCTCAAGGACTTTGTCACCCGAAGCAAGCGAATGGCCGGTTTTCGCGTGGCTTATGTGCCGGGCTGGGACTGCCACGGCCTGCCCATCGAGCACAACGTGGACAAGGAGCTGGGGCCTCGGAAAAAGGAGGTGTCCCTGCTGGAAAAACGGGGCATCTGCCGGCAGTATGCCCAAAAGTTTATCTCCATTCAGCGGGAGGAGTTCAAGCGGCTGGGCGTGATGGGCGAATGGGAGAACCCCTACCTGACCATGAACTTTGCATACGAGGCCATCATCGCCCGTGAGTGCTGCAACTGCGCCATCAACAAGAGCCTGTTCCGCCACAAGAAGCCCATCTACTGGTGCTGCAGCTGCAACACGGCCCTGGCCGAGGCGGAGATCGAATACGCCGATGAACGCTCGCCCTCCATTTTCGTCAAGTTTCCGGCCACCGAAGACCTGGCCCGCCTGATCCCGGAAACAGCGGGCAAGCCCACGGCCGTGGTCATCTGGACCACCACGCCCTGGACCCTGCCGGCCAACTTGGCCGTTGCCCTTCACCCGGAGCTGGAATACGTGGCCATCGAGACAAAGGAGCACGGCGTGCTGATCCTGGCCGCCGAGCTGGTCAAACAGTGCATGGAGATTTTCGGCATTTCCGAATACACGGCCCTGAAAACCTTTCCAGGCACCCTGCTGGACAGGACAAAGGTGCGCCACCCCTTTTACGACCGGGACTCCCTGGTGATCAACGCCAACCATGTCACCCTGGAGGCAGGCACCGGGTGCGTGCACACGGCTCCGGGCCACGGCGCCGAAGACTACGAGGCGGCCCTGGCCTACGGCCTGGAGATTTACTCCCCGGTGGATGACAACGGCCGGTTTATCGACAAGGTGGAGCAGTTCGCCGGAAAGTTCGTGTTTGATGCCGACGCGGACATCATCGCCGCCATGAAGCAAAACGGCGCCCTGATCGCGCAGAAAAAATTCACCCACTCCTATCCTCACTGCTGGCGGTGCAAAAAACCGGTGATCTTCCGGGCCACGCCCCAATGGTTTGTCTCCATGGACAACACCGGGCTGCGGGAAAAATCGTTAAAAGAGATCGACGCGGTGACCTGGATACCGGCCTGGGGCCGGGAACGGATTTACAACATGATCGCCCATCGGCCGGACTGGTGCGTCTCCCGGCAGCGCTCCTGGGGCGTTCCCATTACCGTGTTTTTCTGCAAAGACTGCGGCGCCGTGATCATGAACGAGGCCATTCGGGACAGAATATTTGCGCTGTTTACGGAACACGGGGCCGACATCTGGTTCGACACCGATATGAAGGATCTGCTGGGCGACGACGCCCGCTGCCCGGCGTGCAGCAGCAAAGAACTGGTCAAGGAGACCGACATCCTGGACGTCTGGTTCGACTCGGGCGTCAGCCACGCCGCTGTTCTGGAACAGCGTCAAGACCTGGGATGGCCCGCCGATCTCTACCTGGAGGGAAGCGACCAGCACCGGGGATGGTTTCACAGCTCCCTGCTAACGGCCGTGGGCACCCGGGGCCGGGCCCCCTATAAATCGGTGCTGACCCACGGGTTCGTGGTGGACGGCAACGGCAAGAAGATGTCCAAGTCCATGGGCAATGTAATCGCGCCGGATGCCATTATCAAAAAATACGGCGCGGAGATCCTGCGGCTGTGGGTGGCGGCATCAGACTACCGGGAAGACATTCGAATTTCCGACCCCATTGTGAACCAGCTCAGTGACGCCTACAAAAAGGTCCGCAACACCAGCCGGTTCATGCTGGCCAACCTGTACGACTTTTCGCCGGAAAAGGACGCGGTCGATTACAGCGATCTGCCCGAGCTCGACCGGTTTGCCCTTCTTTGCTTCGGCCGGCTGGCGGAAAAGCTGCGCACCGCCTACGACACCTACGAATTTCACGTGGTCTACCACCGGCTCTACAACTACTGCACCCTGGACCTGTCGGCCTTTTATCTGGACATTGTCAAGGACCGGCTCTACACCTCCCTGCCCGGCTCAAAGGAGCGGCGCAGCGCCCAGACCGTCATGTACACCCTGGTGGAGGGCATCGCCCGGCTCATGGCCCCGATCTTGCCTTTTACCGCGGAAGAGGTGTGGAAATTTCTGCCCGCGGCGGCTCGCCCGGTCAGCATTCACATGGCCTCCCTTCCCGAAGCGGACCCGCTGTGGGACGACAAGCAGCTGGCCCAGAAATGGGAACGCATTCTGCACGTGCGGGGCGAAGTGACCAAGGCCCTGGAAGAGGCCCGGGCAAAAAAACAGATCGGCCATCCCCTGGATGCAAGGGTCATCATTATCGCGGAAAAAAGCCTGGCCAAACTCCTGCGCTCCCTTGACGACGACCTGCGGGCCATCCTCATCGTTTCAGACGTGGTAGTGGATGAGGAAAGCGGCGCCGGCCCGTCGGAAAGCCCGGCGCCCAAGGGCGTGCGGGTGATGGTGGAGCAGGCCCCGGGCACCAAGTGCGAACGGTGCTGGGTCTACGACACATCGGTGGGAGACTACACGGATCACCCCACAGCCTGCAAGCGGTGCGTGTCGGTGCTGAAAAAACTGTGACAAATACGGCCGGGGAGACTGGACCTTTGACGGCAAAATACCAAATGCTGGCCATCATCACCCTTGTCACGGTGATCGCCGACCAGGCGACCAAGCAGGTGATCCTGGCGACCATGGCCCTGCATGAAACCATTGAGGTGATTCCCGGATTTTTCAGCCTGACCCATATTCACAATCCGGGCGGGGCCTTCGGGTTCATGGCCGGTCAGCCCCAGGGTGTCCGGGCCGTGCTCTTTCTGGTGGTCTCGACCCTGGCGGCGGCATTTGTGCTCTACCTTTACAAGACCACGCCCCGGACCCTTCCCTGGCTGCTGGGAGCCCTGGCCCTGATCTTTGGCGGGGCCGTGGGCAACCTGATCGACCGCATCCGGTTCGGCGTGGTGGTGGACTTTCTCGACTTTTACGTAAAGGGCCTTCACTGGCCCGCCTTTAACGTGGCGGACAGCGCCATCACCGTGGGCATGACCGTGCTGGTGTTTCACATTCTCTTTAAAAAGGTGCCGTTCTGATTCCATGCATCCCGTACTGGTTAAAATCGGTCCCCTGACCTTTCACACCTATGGCCTTTTCGTGGCCGGCGCCATCCTGGCAGCTGTGTGGATGGGGTCCCGCCTGGCAAAGGCCCGTGGGATTTCGCCGGAAAAGGTGATGGACCTCACCTTTTACGCGGTACTGGCCGGCCTGGCCGGGGCACGCCTGTTCTATGTTCTTTTAAACCCCTCCCTGTTTCGCGGCGACTGGCTGGGCATCCTGCGCGTATGGGAAGGGGGGCTGGTGTTTTACGGCGGGTTTATCGGTGCCCTGACCGCCGTCCTTGTATATATCCGCCGGCACCGGCTGGCAGGCGGAACGATTTTTGACATCCTTGCCGTGGCCGCGCCCCTGGGCCATGCCATCGGCCGCATCGGCTGCTTTTTCGCCGGGTGCTGCCACGGCAAGGTCTGTGACCTGCCATGGGCCGTCACCTTTACCGATCCCATGACCCTGGCCCATCCGGTGGGGGTTCCCCTGCATCCCACCCAGCTTTACGAGGCATTCGCCAACCTGCTGATTTTTGCGCTGCTGTCTGCCCTGTACCACAGGAAAAAATTTGCCAATCGCCTTTTTCTGGTTTACGTGATGGTCTACGGCATCGCCCGGGCCATCATTGAAATATTCCGCGGCGACCCCAGGGGCTTTCTGTTTGACGGCATGCTCTCCACCTCCCAGGCCCTGGGCCTGACCGCCGCAACCGTGGCCGCCCTTCTTCTGGTGGTCCTGCATATCCGCAACAAGCGGGCTGACCGGTAATGGCCGAAATCACCACAAACAATCTGGAAGCCCATCTCAAGCAGACTGCCCCCCCTGCCCCGGTCTTTCTGATTTTCGGAGAGGAGTATCTCTACAAATCCGCCTTTGACCTAGTGGTGTCGAAAATCGTGCCCCAGAACCAGAAGGCCTTCAACGTAGAAGAACTGGAGGGCACGGACGACAACGTGACAGACGCCATTGAGCAGGTCAACACCTTCTCCCTGGACGGCAGTGCCAAGGTGGTGGGCCTGGTCGACGCAAAGATTTTCTACGCAAAAGAGAACCGGGCCGACCTGGTGGAAAAAATCCGGGAAGCCGTGGCCGCCGACCGGAAGACCAAGGCCGTGGCCGGTTTTGTCAAACTGATCGGCCTGCTGGACATTGCGCTTACCGGTGACAAAGACCTGGACAAAAAGGCCCTGGCCCGGGCCCTGGATGACGACACCGTGGTCAAGGCCGAATGGCCTGACACCCTGATTGATGCCTGCGCCGGACGGGACCTTTCGGCCAGTACCGGCATTGACGCGGCAGAGGCCTTGGTGGCTGCCATTGAAAAGGGGTTTGCCCCGAACAACCATCTGGTGATCACCACCGACATGGTGGACAAGCGGCGCAAGCTCTACAAGGCCATCAAAGAGCACGGCGTGGTGGTGGACTGCTCCGTGGCCAAAGGCGCGTCAGCGGCGGACAAAAAGGCCCAGGCCGCCACCCTTCAGGAGGTGATGCGCGACACGCTCAAAAACCAGAACAAAACCATGGACGGGGCCGCTTTCACCCTGCTGTGCGAAACCACGGGGTTTGACCTGCGCACCTTTGCCGGGGGCCTTGAAAAACTGTGCACCTACGTGGGAGACCGGAAGGCCATTACCGCAAAGGATGTAAAGGCCGTGATGGTCCGGACCCGGGTAGATCCGGTCTTTGAACTGACCAACGCTGTTGGAGAGAAAAACACAGACCAGGCACTTTTCTATTTAAACAGCCTGCTGAACGGCCCGGAACCCCTCTATCCCCTCCAGATCCTGGCCGCCATTGCCAACCAGACGCGAAAACTGGCCGTGATCCGGGACTTTATGGAAAGCCGCCACGGAAAGGCATGGAAAAACGGCATGACCTTTCAGTCCTTCAAGGAAAGGGTGCTGCCCGCCATCGAGGCCTACGACGCGGATCTTCAGGCGCAGAGCAGCCGGCGGGACGCCGTGCTGGCCGAGACAGCCGACAAGAAAACCGTGAAAAGCGCTAAAACAGCCACCGACCTGACCATCGGGGCCGATGCCAGAAACCTTTATCCCGTCTACAAAACCTTTGAAAAGGCGGCCCGCTTTCCCATGGCCGAACTGATTGCCGCCTTTGCCCTTCTGGCCGACACCGACCGGCGCTTAAAAAGCGCCACCGATCCCCAGCTGGCCCTGGAGCACCTGGTCATAACCCTCTGCCGGAACCGATAACACGGGGGATCCTCCTGCCAGGCTGCAAAGATACAAAACATTAATCTA
This sequence comes from Desulfosudis oleivorans Hxd3, assembly GCF_000018405.1. Classification (NCBI taxonomy): domain Bacteria; kingdom Pseudomonadati; phylum Thermodesulfobacteriota; class Desulfobacteria; order Desulfobacterales; family Desulfosudaceae; genus Desulfosudis; species Desulfosudis oleivorans. The sequence goes on along the minus strand of NC_009943.1, from coordinate 1,417,416 downwards.
AGGTAAAAAGATGAAAAACAGTTATAAGCATTTAAAAGAAACCGTGGAGCCGGGGGTGTTTACGCAATGGCAAGAGGTTGATGTGGAGATATACGCCTTTACTGATTTGGGAATGAAAGTAGCAATAAATAATGAGTATACAGGATTGGTTTATGGGAATCAGGTTTATGGCGATTACCATGAGGGCCAAAAACTCAAGGCATATATAAAATTTGTCAGAGAAGATGGAAAGATAGATGTTTCCCTGCAGCCGAAACAGATCCGGCATGTTGCTTCCATTACCGACAAAATTATGGAACACCTTAAAGCCGCTGGTGGGAAATCCGGGTTTAACGATAAAAGTTCCGCTGAAGCGATAAAAAAGGAGTTTCAGGTAAGCAAGAAGGTGTTTAAGCAGGCAATCGGCAGGCTGTATAAACAGCATAAAATAAAAATTACCGATAACGGGATCGAACTTGTTAAATAAATTGGTTCGTCTCCCAGTTTATCCAAATCGAAATCGGGATCGGGATCGGGATCGGGATCGGGATCCGGCCGTGGCAAAAAGCGGGAGCGCCCCACCGTGCGTCATTAAAGGAGCGCCAGCGACGAAGCAATCTTGAACATACTTGCGTCATTGCGAGCGCAGCGAAGCAATCTTTTCCACTAAAATCTTTTTTTCTCCCCCTGCTTTTCCGTGTACTTTTTTTGGCGCCAAGAAAAGTACCAAAAGAAGCGCGCCCCGCAGCTTGGCCTTCGGCTTCCCTCGCGCAAACGCTTTTTCTCTATTTGGTATCGTCCCCGAAATTCAGGATACTCGCATTCGACAAATCATCAAAAATTAACCGCTAATTGGAGTTCCATTTCGGCGTCAAAAATTTTTTCCAATTCACTTTCATTCGGCTGATGTCCGTGGCTGCTGACGTTTAGACCAAAACCTTGCCGCACCAGTTCGAACACCTTGCATTCATTGAAATTCATGCGCGATCTGCGTGCCTCCAACGAATGCAATAACTCGCTTGCCTTGGCGGTTTCTCCTTGCGCCACTTCTGTGTGAAGTCGGAACAAATCAAGGGGAATGACATTTCCGGGTAATCTGGCTAATATCTCTCTGGCGGAGTCATACTGACGCGCTCGAATTTCCAGCAGCGCCAAACCGCGCTGAAAATATTCTTTCTGAACTGGGGTGATAGCCAAATGCTGCCCTTCAATGAGAGATATGCGCGCATCTTCTATCCTACCCAAATCCAGCAAAATCATCGCACGCAAATGTAAATCGTGGCAATCTGGAGACTGGCATGACGACAACAGACTCAAAGCCTCGGGGTGACGTTTCAACTTTCTCAATACATTAGCCAGTCCGTTTACAACAAAATGACTATTAGGCCAGCGGGCGGTGTTCTGGCGATATTGTTGCTCCGCAGCCTCCAGTTCCCCGCGTGCTTTCAGCACATCCGCCAGGCCATTGGCCGATACTTCGTCGTTAGGCCAGCGGGCGGTGTTCTGGCGATATTGTTGCTCCGCAGCCTCCAGTTCCCCGCGTGCTTTCAGCACATCCGCCAGGCCATTGGCTGATACTTCGTCGTTAGGCCAGCGGGCGGTGTTCTGGCGATATTGTTGCTCCGCAGCCTCCAGTTCCCCGCGTGCTTTCAGCACATCCGCCAGGCCACAGGCCGATACTTCGTTGTTAGGCCAGCGGGCGGTGTTCTGGCGATATTGTTGCTCCGCAGCCTCCAGTTCCCCGCGTGCTTTCAGCACATCCGCCAGGCCATTGGCCGATACTTCGTCGTTAGGCCAGCGGGCGGTGTTCTGGCGATATTGTTGCTCCGCAGCCTCCAGTTCCCCGCGTGCTTTCAGCACATCCGCCAGGCCATTGGCCGATACTTCGTCGTTAGGCCAGCGGGCGGTGTTCTGGCGATATTGTTGCTCCGCAGCCTCCAGTTCCCCGCGTGCTTTCAGCACATCCGCCAGGCCATTGGCCGATACTTCGTCGTTAGGCCAGCGGGCGGTGTTCTGGCGATATTGTTGCTCCGCAGCCTCCAGTTCCCCGCGTGCTTTCAGCACATCCGCCAGGCCATTGGCCGATACTTCGTCGTTAGGCCAGCGGGCGGTGTTCTGGCGATATTGTTGCTCCGCAGCCTCCAGTTCCCCGCGTGCTTTCAGCACATCCGCCAGGCCACAGGCCGATACTTCGTTGTTCGGCCAGCGGGCGGTGTTCTGGCGATATTGTTGCTCCGCAGCCTCCAGTTCCCCGCGTGCTTTCAGCACATCCGCCAGGCCACAGGCCGATACTTCGTCGTTCGGCCAGCGGGCGGTGTTCTGGCGATATTGTTGCTCCGCAGCCTCCAGTTCCCCGCGTGCTTTCAGCACATCCGCCAGGCCACAGGCCGATACTTCGTCGTTAGGCCAGCGGGCGGTGTTCTGGCGATATTGTTGCTCCGCAGCCTCCAGTTCCCCGCGTGCTTTCAGCACATCCGCCAGGCCACAGGCCGATACTTCGTTGTTCGGCCAGCGGGCGGTGTTCTGGCGATATTGTTGCTCCGCAGCCTCCAGTTCCCCGCGTGCTTTCAGCACATCCGCCAGGCCACAGGCCGATACTTCGTCGTTCGGCCAGCGGGCGGTGTTCTGGCGATATTGTTGCTCCGCAGCCTCCAGTTCCCCGCGTGCTTTCAGCACATCCGCCAGGCCACAGGCCGATACTTCGTCGTTAGGCCAGCGGGCGGTGTTCTGGCGATATTGTTGCTCCGCAGCCTCCAGTTCCCCGCGTGCTTTCAGCACATCCGCCAGGCCACAGGCCGATACTTCGTCGTTAGGCCAGCGGGCGGTGTTCTGGCGATATTGTTGCTCCGCAGCCTCCAGTTCCCCGCGTACTTTCAGCACATCCGCCAGGCCACAGGCCGATACTTCGTCGTTAGGCCAGCGGGCGGTGTTCTGGCGATATTGTTGCTCCGCAGCCTCCAGTTCCCCGCGTGCTTTCAGCACATCCGCCAGGCCATTGGCCGATACTTCGTCGTTAGGATTTTCCTCACACGCCTCCCGAAGCAAGTTTTCCGCCCATTCCAGCAAGCCGTAACGCTGGGCTATAGTCGCTGCTTTAGAGAGCGTCTTGGCGGTATGTTGATAGCTATCCGCCACAACAGCTTTACGCTGCTGTTCTATCAACTCCTCAACAAAACGACGGGCAATTGATTCATGCCCTTCCGCCAGATGGCGCTCAATCTCAGTCAAAGTCCGGTTGACCGCTTCCATTCTGGAAAGCCGGTCCATCGATACTCTTCGCTTTGACTGCTGGCTATTGATATCCAGCCTTTGCTCGGGTTCATCAGGCGTGTTGATTTTAGGGCTTTCCTTCTTCGGCCAAAAATGGTCCGCCAGCCGCATCAGCAAATTACGCACCTCTTGGAGCGGCAGATCACTAACGACAAAAGGCTTAAAAAGGAGCTGATTGATAAAACTTTGCCCCTCCTCCGCAGCATTGCGCCTGATAATGTCACGAAAATTTGCCTGTTCTTCATCGCCAAACGCATCCCAGACCTTCACCATGTCTTCCGGTAACGAAGGAAGTTCATCAAGCGGCTGGGGGTCCAACCCCGGCCAGGTTTCAGCGGCGATGTCGCGCAACAATTCCGGCCAGTCGGCCCAGTAGCTTTCCAGATAACTGACCCAGGTCGGTGAATCCAGCGGGAAGCTGTTATCCAGATGCCACAGTGCCAGTGTAAGAAGGTCAATACTTTCAGGATGAGGCTCCACAGTATCATGAATTGCGCGCAAACCCCTGTCGATGGTTCGCAAGGTATCATCACGATCTTTGTCAAAATTAAGTGAGCCGAGTAGCCCACGCCATGCCTCCAGCAACTCGGTTCGCCTGCCTGGATTCCACGGGCGTTTTTTATCTTCGAGCAAATCCTGAAAATAGTCTCGCAGGCTGAGGTCTGTCTGCTGCTCCGCCAGTGCACGCCGAAGTTGAAAACCTGCCCTGTTGCCCGTGGTGGTAATGATCACGCCACGTGTAAAACCAATATCGAAAAAACGCCTCAAACCACCAAATAGTGCTTCGTCACGCGGTAGCCTGGAAGATAGAAGGAATAAATTATAAACATAAGTTTCGTCTTCCAGATACGGGCTTGAAACCATCTGCGCATTGCGCCCGCCTATGGCTGCACCCCCCATTGCGGCAAGGCTGCGTTCCAATGACTCCGCTCGCTGATGGAGCAATTTTGCAAGCAGACGGGTAATCCGGCGCGCAAGATTACCATAGTCTCCAGATTCCAAAGCATTGAAAATTTGTTCCGCAGGTTCGTCATCCCGTGCCAAGGCAGGTAACCCTGTACCCGCCAGAAGTGATTGCAAGGCTTCCGCATTACCGCTTTTGGCAATTGTTACCAGACGATTATAGAGAAAAGCATTTGCAGTTTCGGTAATGTTCATACAATTTCCCGATGTCGTTGCAGCCAGGCCTTGGCAAGCCGGTGATGCAGCGCCAAATATTCGCCATGCGCGCGTCGCCTCTTCTTAAACCAGAGTAAGGCATCATCGACGTCATGGAGTTCGACCGGATCGCGTTCTATTTTCCCAAAACAGCCGATACAGGCTTCTTCGCTGACCTCGCCTTTGAGTGGCGGGTGGATCAGCTCCCGCACAGCAGGTTGTCCTTCCTCAAGCGGCATGGTAATACCGTAAGCTGCTTTGGGAGGGGAAGGAAAATGAAAACCATTAAGGCCAGCCTCGGCCACTGTCGGCCGGTATAACCTTCCTGCGATTTCAGGTGAATAGCGCCATGCTATCAACCATGTATCACGCTCAAGGTGGCCAAGTCCTGTTTTCTGTACGGCATCCGTCCAGTCGGTTAAATCCGCCAACTCGCCAATTTCGTGAGCAAATGCCGCCCACCAAAGCGGTTCGGAATTCCCCAGTGTATCGGAAATCAACCGCGCAAATTTTTTTACTGCTTCTTCACCATTCGATTGTACAGCAACAGCCAGCTTATCAATCTCAGCATCGTTCATGCCAAAGGACGAGCGCAGCCCTGTCAATCGCCGAAGCGCAATCTGAAAATCTGCAAGATTCTCGTTTCCACCACGATAAATAAATTTCAGCAAACGGTTCACCGATGCCAAATGCAGTAAATAATGGTTTCGGGAAGGTCTTTTATCTGCGGGGACCACATTGCAGGAATTCACCGCTTCGGCATATGCCGCACAGAGAGGATCCACAGGGGGGCGGCATTGAAAATGAGCAAAATAATCCCAAATAGCCGCCTCAAAAGATGGGGTTCCATCCCCATTTGGAAAACAGCCTGACTTTTCGATATGTTTCTCCCGGGCTGTATCCACTCGCGAGTCCATACGCCAGTTTTTCGCCAAAGGGGCATGGCCTGGAGCCGGACTTTTTTCCAGTTCGCCTAACGAGGATAGCCAAGGATGGGCCGTCCGACCACGGTCGAACAGAAAGGGCAAATTAACCAATGTATTTGAAGATGAAGTCATCATTTCTTCATGTGCTACTTTTTCGATGGTAGGAAATAACTATTTAAAATTTTTGATTAACATTCACTTATGTATTCTGTCAAGTATATTTAAAAGTCGCGCTTCTGGCAAGTGGGGGCAAAAATCATCGGGGTTTGTTCTTTGAGAATTACGGGAACATCATGCTTTTCTTAACAGCAAACCTTTTCTCACACCGATTCGCACCCAAAGGAACTTGCCAGGCCGGGCATCAATGGTAAGGTCCGCCCATTGCAGCGCAGCCGAGCGCGAGTGCTTTTTTCGGAAAAAGCGGGCAGGCTGTCTGAGCGAAGCGAGTTCCTGCCCGCGCCAAAAAAGCGTTTGCGCGAGGGAAACCGAAGGCCAAGCTGCACGGGCATGTTCTTTTGGTACTTTTCTTGGCGCCAAGAAAAGTACACGGAAAAGCATGGTAGAAGAATAAATTTTTAAGAGCGTAAAATTTTACGCCCCCCCCCTCACCTTCTCAACCCGGCAATCAACCTCTTGGGATTGGTGAGCAGGTTCAAGGCGTCGATGATGGTGCGGCACACCATGTGGGCGGCGGTCAGGGTTTCAGCGCAGGCGCCTTCTTCCTGAAGCAGAGCAATACCCAGGGCCGCGTGCTCCAGCATGAGCTTGTCGTTACGGCCGTTGCCAATGGCCACCACGGTGTCGGCCCCGAGCTGCTGGATGTGGTTCAGCTTTCCCTTGTCCTGCTTTTCCTCGGGCAGTATGCACAGGGAAAGCGGCAACCCTTCCAACTGGGCCTTGGCTAGGCCAAAGGTGTCGGCGGTCAGTACATGAATCGACAGCTCCTTTGAAAGCCGGTGCAAGAGGTCGGCCACACCATCAATCAGCTTTCCGTCGCAGGCCAGAGTGCCGTTGTAGTCCATGACAAGATGAGACAGGTGAAGGGTTTTGTATCCGGGAATGGTGATTTGGATCATTGGTATGTCTCCCTGGCGGCCGCGTCGGCCCGAAGGTATTATAAACGCCGGCCCTTTTCTCTTGCTTTAAGCCTGTCCCGGCCAAATCGAAATCGCTATCGCTATCGGGATCGGGATCGATGCGCCTTTGTTTTTCGATACCGATTTCGATAGCGATCCCGATAGCGATCACAGAGCAGAGTTTGGCAGAACGTTCTTCCCCACAATGGTATTTACAAATATGGATCAGTATGAAATAGACTGACAGGAAGTGTCAAGAAAATAGCCGGATAAGGAGTTTGTAATGACCGATGAAAAAGCAGCCGCCACCATCGATCAGGCCGTTGAGGTGCTGACCGGGGTGGCCATGAACCGGGAAGAGATCAAGCGTGAGCTGGCAAAACTGCCCGATGACGACCCGCGCATCAACAAAACCGCTGTGGAGTACGAAATTCAGCTCCTGCGAATCGTTTTTACCGGGTGGGCCGTCTCTTATTTCATGGCCGACCATCCCGCGAAAAACGAACTGGCCCAGGCCTTCTGGTTTTCCATGCACGAGTTTTCCGGAAAAATATCGGCCCTGGCCTCGGCCGGTGCCGCTGGTACGGCCATTGACTATTTTGAGGCAATCCGGGAACGGACCCGGTGTTATATTGACGCCATGAACGCCAACATGACCGAGGCCGACCCCACCGACGTGGTGGGCGCCACCTTTTCACAGTTGTGCGGCGATACCGACCCGCAGACCCTGGCGCAGGCGGGAAAACATATGTTTGTCAACACCCTGACCACGGTGAAAATATACCTGGATACCGTGGAAATAGAGGAGGCAGGATGATTCAGACCGCTGTTACAAAAATGCTGGGCATTGCCCACCCGATTCTCGGGGGCACCATGATGTCAATCACCGACGCCCGGTTTACCGCCGCCATTTCCAATGCCGGGGGACTGGGCATTCTGGCCTCGGCCATCTACAAGACGCGGGAAGATTTTGCCGCGGCCGTGGACGAGGTGCAGCAGCTCACGGACAAGCCCTTTGCCGTGAACATCAACCTGTTTCCGGCCATGACCGCCATTGACAACAACATCTACCTCGACGTGATGATTGAAAAGGGCGTCAGGGTCGTGGAGACCTCGGGTCACTCGGCCCCCGAGGATCTGTGCGGCCGGTTCAAGAGCGCGGGCATGACCTGGATACACAAGTGCGTGGGCATCCGGTACGCGCAGAAGGCGGAAACGCTGGGGGCCGACATTATCACCGTGGTGGGGTATGAAAACGGCGGCGCCACCGGCAAGCTGGACATCGGCACACTGGTGCTGGTGCCGTCGGTGGTGGACGCGGTCAAGGTGCCGGTGATCGGCGGGGGCGGCGTGTCCGACGGCCGGGGCCTGCTGGCTGTTCTGGCCCTGGGGGCCGGGGCCGTGATCATGGGCAGCCGCCTGCTGGTGACCCGGGAATGCCCCATTCACGAAAACCTGAAAAAGGCGTTAATGAACGCCACCGAGCTGGAGACCCGGCTGATCATGCGCTCCATCGGCGCCACCCACCGGGTGTGGGACAATGCCGCAGCCCAAAAATGCGCCAAAATAGAGGCTGAAGGCGGTGATTTCAACGAGGTGATCAGTGTGGTGGCCGGCGACAAGGCCCGGCACATGTATGCCACCGGAGACCTGGATGCCGGGGTGATCTCCTGCGGCCAGGGCATCGGCCTGGTGCATGATATTCCCACGGTGGCAGACCTTTTTAACCGGATTGTGGCCCAGGCAGAGGCGGCCGGAAAACGCATCGGACTTACGGGATAAGGTTTTATCATGGCATCCGTTACTTTGATCATTCTCGGTATTCTGCTGGCACTGGCCGGTATTGCCGGCTGCCTGCTGCCGGTGGTGCCCGGCCCGGTGTTAAGCTATCTGGCCCTGATCCTTCTCAGCATGGCAAAAGAGTGGCAGCCCTTTGGCCTTACCTTTCTGGTGGTCATGGGGGTGCTGGCGGTCCTGCTCTCCGTGGTGCTGGATTACGTGGCCTCCATTGCCGGGGCCCGGCGGTACGGGGCCACAAAGGCGGGGATATGGGGGTCTGCCGGCGGCATGCTGATCGGCCTTTTTATTTTTCCGCCCTTTGGTATTTTCCTGGGAGCCGTGGCAGGCGCGGTGATCGGCGAGATGGTGGCCGGCAAAACGACAAGCCTTGCCCTGCGTGCCGGGTGGGGCGTGGTGGTGGGCAACATCGTGGGCATGGCCCTCAAGCTGGCCTACTGCATCACGGTGCTTTTTTTCTATCTTAAAGAGATGTTCTGAGCCCTTCTTTCTTACGACTTGTCGTAGTACCGCTCCTTTTCGCTGTAGATGCAGCCGCAGTACTGCTGGCGGTACATGCCCAGCTCCTTTGACACGGCAATGCCCTCTTTCCACCCGTCACGAAAATCCTGGTAATAAAACGGCACGCCCGCGGCTTTGCCCTCGGATTCGCCGATCTCCCGAATGGCCTCGTGGTTCTGAAACTTGCTGTAAAGAAGCGTTGAGGTGAACGCGTCGAATTTTCCCTTTTTGGCCATGCGGGCCGTGGTCCTGAGCCGTTCGTGGTAGCAGCCCAGGCACCGCCGGGACTCCCGGTAAACCGCGCTGCGAAAAAACTGCTCGATGTCGTAGCCCTGCTGATAGATCACGGGCAGGTCAATGGACGGGGTATAGTCTTTCAGGGCATTCTCCCGTTTCAGACACTCGGTAAAGGGGTGAATGTTATACCGGTAGAAAAACCCCATTACCTCCATGCCCGCTTCCCGCAGCACCCGTACCGGATAGATGGAACAGGGCGCGCAGCAGATGTGAATCAGGACCTTCATTGCCGGGCTCCGAATATGGCCGTGCCGATGCGGACCATGGTGGCCCCTTCCGCGATAGCCGCATCAAAATCGCCGCTCATGCCCATGGAGAGTTCTTCCATGACAACATTGGGAATTTGCTGTTTTTCAATCGCGTCCCGCAGCATGCGCAGCTTTTTAAAATGGGGCCGCACCGCCTCGGGATCGGCGTAAAACGGGGGGATGGCCATCAGACCCTGAACGGTAACGTGCGCGAACCGGCTGATCTCGGTCACCAGGCCGGCCATGTCTTCGGGGGCCACCCCCGATTTGGACCTTTCCTGCCCGGTGTTGACCTGGATGAGAATTTTCTGGACTTTCCCCAGTTTGGCCGCGTGCTTGTCGATCTCCGCGGCCAGCTTGACCGAATCCACGGTATGAATCCAGTCAAACAGGGACACCGCGATTTTTGCCTTGTTGGATTGAAGGTGGCCGATAAAATGCCAGCAGACCGAATGGCCGGCCAGGGATTCGATTTTCTCTTTGGCTTCCTGAATGTAGTTTTCACCCAGGTCGGTGGCGCCGGCGGCAATGGCCTCCGCGATACGGGAAACCGGCTGGGTCTTGCTTACCGCCACCAGCCGGACGGTTGCCGGATCCCGGCCGCACGCCTCGGTTGCGGCTTGAATCCGTTCTCTTATCTGTTCCAGCTTGTCCTTCACGTCACATCCCTATTCCATACATCGCCGCCTCAACCCGGAAATCGCATTCAGGAATGTTGAAAAATTTTATGGATATCCGGGTTCGGCATCTGCATGGCTTTTTTCCGATAACCCAGGTTCAGGGCCACCCGGGACTTGATATTGCGCGGGCTTCGCAGGCACCGTTTTAAGGTGTTGGCGATGGAATAGCTTTTGCGAAAGGCCCACCAGTAACCGTTCTGAAGCTCCTCCGCGCTCATGGCGGACGGGGAAAACACCACATCGCTGGTGTGGTACCGGCCCCAGTCCCGGCTGGTGATACGGCCGTCCGCGGCCATCTTATCAAAAAGCCGCGTGCCGGGAAAAGGGGTCAGAATATGAAACTGGGCCGCGTCAATCTTGCTTTTGCGAACAAACTCCACGGTGCGCTGAAACACGCCCGGATCATCATCATCCAGGCCGAAGATAAAGCTGCCCAGAATGTTGATGCCCTTTTTATGAATCTTGGCGATCGCCTTCACATAGGTCTCCGGTGAATTCCAGGACTTGTTCATGCGGGCAAGATTTTTTTCAGACAGCGATTCAAACCCGATAAACGCATACTGCCCCCCGCTTTTCGCGTACAGGGAGAGCAGCTCCTCGTCCTTGGCGATGGTGATGGCGGTCTGCCCCCCCCAGGTACGCTTTAAGGGTGTCAGCGCGCGAAAAAGTTTTTTGGCATAATCGACCTTGCCGGTGATGTTGTCGTCCACGAAAAAGAAATTTTTCGTGTCAAACCCTTTGATCTCTTCGATCACCTGGTCAACGGGCCGGGTCCGGTAGGTCCGCCCGAAAAAGGCGGAGACCGCGCAGTACTCACAGTTGTAGGGGCACCCCCGGGTCGCCTGAATGGTGTAAAACCCGGTGGAATACATGTCTCGGCTCAGCAGGTGGCGGCAGGGAACGGCCATGTGGTTCATGTCAACTACCCGTTCGGCCTTGTAAACCGGTTGCAGGTGCCCTGCTTCGACATCGGCCAGCACTCGCTTCCACACCGGCTCGGCCTCGCCCACCACCACGCTGTCGGCATGTTCAAGGGCCTCGTCCGGCAGGGCCGACACGTGAAACCCGCCCATGACCACGGGGGTGCCCTTTTGCCGAAAGCCGTCGGCGATTTTATAGGCGCTGGGAATCTCGGCGGTAAAGGCGGTGATCCCCACCAGGTCCACCGGTGCGTCATAATTCACCGGCGTCACCCGTGAGTCGAGAATCTCCACCTGCCAGTGGTCCGGGGTCAGGGCCGCCACAGTGGACAGGCTCAACCGGACCATTCCCGCCTTGCCGGATTTGGAAACATGGCCCCAGAACCCCTGCTCATGGCGGGGCAGAACCAGCAACAGCTTTTTCATTTTAGAACACCTTTGTCATGTAGATTGGAGCTTCCCGGTACGGGGAAGACCGACGACCTTATGGGCCAGCAGATGGGTCATCACTTCACAGACAGGCAACCCCACAACATTTGTGTAGGAGCCGTTGACGGATTGGATGAAAAAGGTTCCAAGTCCCTGAATGGCGTACGCACCGGCCTTATCATAAGGTTCACGGGTGGAAACATACCACTCTATCTCGTCATTGAAAAGTGGTTTAAAGGTCACCTGGCTTTCCACCACCTCGGTATAAACATGGTCCCTGTTCCGGCACACCACGGCAAACCCGGTATAGACCCGGTGCGTGGCGCCGGAAAGCCGGCCCAGCATGCGCCGGGCATCGGCCACGGAGTCCGGCTTTCCCAGAAGGTCGCCGTCCATCACCACGATGGTGTCGGCCCCCACCACCCAGCTGTCCGGCCGCGCGACAGCCACGTCATTGGCCTTGGCCAGGGCCAGGGTGGTGGTGTATTTTTCCGGGTTCCCGGTCCAGGGTTCAGCCGCTTCGTCCACGCTGCTTTCCTGAACGGTAAAAGAGAGTCCTGCCTGTTCCAGAAGGTATTTACGCCGCGGCGAGGCGGATGCCAGCACCAGCAAGCCGTTTTGAATCAGTGTTGTCATGTACTTTTTCTGCCCCTATAAGCCGCCATGATTATGAAAAGACGGCCATACACTCAATCTCCACACGGGCCCCCAGGGGCAGGCCCGCCACCTGGACCGTGGAACGGGCCGGCTTGTGGCCCCCGAAAAAACCGGCATAAATGTCATTGACCAGGGCAAAATCAGCCATGTCCACAAGAAAGATCGTTGTTTTAACCACCTGATCCGGTCCCAGGCCGGCGGCCTTCAGCACGGCGCCCATGTTTTCCAGGGCCTGCCGGGCCTGGCTTGCCGTATCGGTTCCCGCCAGCATTTTCGCGCCGGGCACCAGCCCGATCGAACCGGAACAGAAAAGCAGGTTTCCGCTTTTGACCGCCTGCGAATAAGGGCCCACTGCCGCCGGCGCCGCGTCTGTTGATATATAATCCATAAGGGCTGTAGCCATCCTGTGATAATCAAAGTCGAGATCGATGCGATTCCGATACCGATACCGATCCCGATTTGGATAAAAGCAAAGAGTCGCCTATTTAAAGAGATCCACCGCGTCTTCCACCAGTTTTTGAATCTCGGCCAACCGGTCTTCGGACATGGCTTCAAATCGCATCACCAGGGCCGGCTGGGTGTTGGAGGCCCGCACCAGCCCCCAACCGTCGTCAAAGAGCACCCGCACACCGTCGATGTCCACCACCTTGTGGGTCTTTCGAAAATGCTCGGTGACCCTTTTTACCAGGTCAAACTTCTTGTCGTCCGGGCACTCCACGCGGATTTCCGGGGTGGTAAATGTTTTGGGAATGTCGGACAGCAGGGAGGAGATCGGGTTGCCCGCGTCGGCGATCAGCTCCAGCAGACGACAGGAGGAATAGATGGCGTCGTCATAGCCCAGGTACCGGTCGGCAAAAAAGATATGGCCGCTCATCTCCCCGGCCAGGGCCGCTTTTTCTTCCTTCATCTTGGCCTTGATCAGGGAGTGGCCGGTTTTCCACATGATGGCCCGGCCCCCGTGCTTCTCAATGTCGTCGTACATCACCTTGGAACACTTGACCTCGGACACAAAGACCGCGCCGGGTTTGCGGGAGAGGATCTCCCGGGCAAACAGAATGATCAGCTTGTCGCCGTATACAATGTTACCGTTTTCATCCACCACGCCGATTCTGTCCCCGTCGCCGTCATACCCGATGCCCACGTCCAGTTTTTTCTCGCGCACCATGGTGATGAGATCAGCCATGTTCTTGAGCACCGTGGGGTCGGCCTCGTGGTTGGGAAAGGTGCCGTCCATATCGCAGTAAATGTCATGGACCTCGCAGCCCAGGGCCTTGAGAACCGGCACCGCCACCACGCCGGCCGTGCCGTTGCCGGCGTCCACCCCCACCTTGAGCTTCCGCGAAATAGAGATGTTGGACTCCACGTATTGACGGTAGGGCGCCACCGGATCGGCGGACTCCAGGGAACCGGACCCGGAGACAAAATCCCCTGAGTCAATGATCTTCTTGAGTTTTAAAATGTCCTTGCCGTGAATGGAATCCAGATCGATGCAGAGCTTGAACCCGTTGTACTCGGGCGGGTTGTGGCTGGCCGTTATCATGACCCCGCCCCCGGTTTTAAAATGGTGAATGGCAAAATAGAACACCGGTGTGGGACAAATGCCCAGATCCAGCACATCGCACCCGGTGGACCGAAGTCCCTCAATGATTTTCTCCGCGTAGGAGGGTGAGGTCAGGCGGCAGTCCCGGCCCACGGCGGCAAAAGACTTGCCGTGGTTCCGCAGGTAGGTGCCGGCGGCCTTGCCGATCAGCAGCACGTCGGCTTCAGTAAGATCAGTGCCGGCTACGCCGCGAATGTCATATTCCCTGAAAATTTTTGCGTCCATCAGGTCCCTCCTTGTGTCCTTTTAAAAAATATTCCCTCTTCCGAAATCGTTATCGGGATCGGGATCAAAATCGCCTCAAAAAAAACCGCCTTGCTCCCATCGGCCCCTTTTACCTCATACCGATCCAGAGCGTCACGCCACCCAGAATGAAACAGTACGGGGCAAAAAGATAGAACCGGCCCTGCTGCACAATCCGGATCAGCACTTTCAATGCGCCATAGCCCACGACAAACGCGGTCAGGGAGCCCAGCACCGTGGCCAGATCCAGCCGTGCATGCCCGGAAAACAGGTCTACGGCGGAAAGCAGTTCAGCGCCGACAATGGCCGGAATGCAGAGCAGAAAAGAAAACCGCGCCGCAGTGGCCCGATCCAGCCCCAGAAAAAGCCCTGCGGCAATGGTGGCCCCGGACCTGGAGATGCCGGGCAGCACGGCCAGCCCCTGGACCATGCCGATCCAGAAGGCACGGCCCTTTGAAAACCCGGACACGCCGACGCCTCCGGTGTCCCGATCCCGGGTCAGCCACAACAGGGTGCCGGTGACCAGAAGCATGGCCCCCACCAGGGGCAGGGAGAAAAACAGGTGGTCTACCTGTTTGAGCCCGAGCCCCAGAATGGCTGTCGGCACCGACCCCACAACGATCAGCAGCGCCAGTTTCAGCCCTTCGGCGTCCCGGTCGGACCGGGGGGCAATGCCGCCGAACATGGCGACAATACCCCGCCCCACCGATACCGCCATCATTCCGAGGTCCTTGCGAAAGACGATCAGCACCGCCAGAAGGGTGCCCATGTGCAGGCTCACGTCAAAGAAGAGGGCCGGTTCGGTGATGCCGAACAGGTGCTGGACCAGCACCAGATGACCGGAGCTGGACACCGGCAGAAACTCGGTCAGCCCCTGAATGATGCCCAGCACAACGCCCTGAATCGGTTCCATCCCGTTTTGCCATCCTTCCGGTTCGCTACGGATAAAGCCCCGCCGTTTTTCGAAAAATCATTGCGCTGATTGTAGTCCAGAGACCGGCGGATTGCAAGGCGTTTGCCGGTGCTTTTCGGGCCTTTCGAGGCAAAAATCAGCCGGATGAAATAACCGGGGGAGAGATGGAAGGCGACCGTTTATTTGTAAACGATATAATACTTCATCACCTTCCGGACGTAGTCCATGGTCTCGGTATAGGGAGGAACGCGGCCATACCGGGCCACGGCATTGGGCCCGGCATTGTAGGCGGCCAGGGCCAGTTGCAGGTTGCCGTTATGCCGGTTGAGCATTTCTCGAAGATACCGGGCGCCGCCCATGATGTTCTGGTAGGGGTCAAAGGGGTCACGAATATCGAGTGCCCGGAAATTGTGGGGCATGATCTGCATCAGCCCCTTTGCGCCGGCCGGAGAGACGGCCCGGGCGTTGAAATTGGATTCCACCTTGATCAGGGCCTTGAGCAGACCGAAAGAGATCCGGTATTTTCCCGCCGCCTCCTGAATCCAGGTGTCATAGTCGGATCGGTCATAAGCGGTGGAACCCTTTTCGTCCACCGACAGGTAAAGATAAAATCCGTCACCCCCGGGCCGGTCGGTAAAATGGAGCACACCGTCCTTGTCGATGTGCTTGTAGACATCGGCATTCAGAAACGACGGCCCGGCAACAACAAAAAGAAGTGCCAGAAGCATCCGCCCTGCCGGCCCTCTTATGATCCTGTAATGTGTCATTCCGTCACCTGCCGCCTGATCGTCCCGTTGACGCCATTTTCCATCTCATAAATGATGTATTATTTTAGCACGGGAAATCTATCCTGCCAAACATTCTGAAAGCCGTTTTTTGATAAACCGCGCCGGGAAATCAGGATGGGCCACATATGAACCGGTACCGGATGAAAAGGTCTGGTAAAGGTTGTCGAACACCGCTGTTTTGTCATTATCATCGACAAAATTACGCTCCCGCCGCTGTTCAAACACCACGATTTCTCCCAGGGCTTTTTGCACATCGGCCGGGTCCATGGCATCAGCGCCCTGCCCCAGGAAACCCTCCCGCACCGGCACCACCACCCTGGCCAGCAGCACCACATACCACCGGTCTCCGGCTATTTTCCGGGAGGCGTCATAGATGCTCATCTCAAGGCCGTTGGCCAGTGTTTTTGTCTCAATCATCCGCTCTTCCATGTTGCTCCTCATTATTCCATTAGCCGTTTCACTCCTCAATGGCAGAAACGGTTGTCCCGCCCGTTGCAGCGCAGCCGAGCGCGAATGCTTTTTTCGGAAGAAAGCGGTCAGGCTGTCTGAGTTCGCCGCGGGCGAACGAGTTCCTGACCGCGCCAAAAAAAGCGTTTGCGCGAGGGCAGCCACGCCTGTGGCGTGGCGAGCCAGAGGCCAAGCTGCAAGGGCATGTTTCTTTTGGTCCTTTTCTTTGCGCCAAAGAAAAGGACATTAAAACAGTTCCATCTGTACATGCCCGTCTTTGGGCGGCCTGCCTGTTTCCACCTCGGCCTGCTCCTTCAGGTCGCCTTCGATATCCGCCACGAACCGGGAAAGGGTGCAGGCCTTTCTTTTGCCGTAAAGGGTGCGGTTTTTCGCCCAGGTCAAAAAAAGCCGCTCTTTTGCCCGGGTCATGGCCACGTAAAAAAGCCGCCGCTCCTCGTCAATATCCGTCGCCCTGTCGCCATATCCCGAAAACGGAACCAGGTCCTCTTCGCAGCCGGCCACAAACACCACGGCAAACTCAAGGCCCTTGGCCGCGTGCAGGGTCATTAGCCGCACCCGGTCCACACCCGGCATAACGGCATCGGCATCCGCGGCCAGGGCCACGGTATCAAAAAAAGCGGTTGCGTCCGTGCCCGCGGGCCGGGCCGCTTCAACCGCCGCGTCAAAAGCTTCCCGATTCTTTTTACTCCCGTTTACAAGGGTCGCAAGCGGTTCCATGTTTTCTATCAGAAAGCGCAGCCGCCCGGCAACCGGAAGATGGCCGGTTCGGGCCTTTAACTCCGCCACGGTGCGGGCCGCCCCGGCCAGCCGGCGCTGGGCCGCCTGGGAAAGGCCGGGCACCGGAAACCGCTCGGTGGCGGCAAGGACCTCGGCCGCCGGCAGGTTGCGCTCTTTTGCCCACGCGGAAATCACAGCCTGCTTTTTTGCCGCGGTGGCGCCGTAAAGCACTCCTCCGGCCTTTTCCAGGTCGATAAAGGTGGCCTGCCCTTCTGCCAGCCGCAGCAGGGAAATCGCTTCGCCCACGCCCCGGGCCGCGTAAATTCTCTGTTTGCTCACCACGTGGCAGGGAATGCCCGCTGACTCAAGGACATCGGCAAAAACTTCCGTCTGGCGACGGGTCCGGCACAGCACGGCAAAATCGGCAAACCCGAGCCCGGCAGGGGCCTCGTATCCGGCCTTGCCAAAATCAACGGAATGAAAA
Organism: Desulfosudis oleivorans Hxd3; assembly: GCF_000018405.1. Lineage (NCBI taxonomy): Bacteria > Pseudomonadati > Thermodesulfobacteriota > Desulfobacteria > Desulfobacterales > Desulfosudaceae > Desulfosudis > Desulfosudis oleivorans. Next base: position 1,400,265 of record NC_009943.1, on the reverse strand, counting down.
CCGAGCCCCCCCACCATTCGCTCAATGGTCCGGCCCGCGAAAACCGCCTCGGCCCGCTCCGAGGCAAGCCTTGCCACGGTGACAACGGGAACACCGGCAATGTCCGAGTAAACCCGAACCCGGCCCGGGTCATCGTCCTGACCGGTGATCACATGATAAGCGGCGGACACAATGGTCTGGGTGGAGCGGTAATTTTTTTCCAGAAAAAAGCGGGCGGCCCCGGGGTAGTCGGTTTCAAAGGTCTGGAAATAGGCGGCGCTGGCACCGCGAAACCCATAGATGGCCTGGTCCGGATCCCCGATCACGCAGATGTTGCCGCCGGCCGGCGCCAGTGCCTGGATCAGGCGGTACTGGGCGTGGTTCACATCCTGGTACTCATCCACGAATATATAAACAAACCGCTGCTGCGCGGTCTGCCGCACATCCTTATGGCCTTCCAGCAGGTCCACGGCCCGGCAGATCAGGTCTTCGTAATCGCAGCCGCTGTTTTCGGCCAGCAACGCCTGGTAGTCGCCGTAAAGGGTTGCCAGAAGATCGGGGGCCGTCTCCCGTGCCACACCCGACAGGTCATCACCGGGCCCCAGCATGGCCTGCTTGGCCGACGCAATCATGTCCAGCAGCCGGTCCGGACCGGGCAGGCCATCCGCCTTGCCGGCCGCGGCCCGTTTGAGCACCGTTTTTGCCAGGATACGCCGGTCATACTCATCCAGTACCACGGCGTCAAAACCGCCCTGCTCCCGCAGCAGGCCCAGGCAAAACCCGTGAAAGGTGGAGACAAAGGGAAGATCGGTGTTGCCGCCCAGCATGGCGGCCAGGCGATCGGCCATCTCCCGGGCCGCCCGATTGGTAAAGGTAATGGCCAGAACCGCACCGGCCGGCACCTGCCGTGCCTGTATCAGGTGGGCCATACGGCAGGTGATGGTCCGGGTCTTGCCCGAGCCCGGCCCGGCCACGATCACCATGGGGCCGGCGCCGTGATTAACTGCGGCCAGTTGGGCCGTGCTAAGACCGGCGGTTATGTTTTCCGGTTCGGCCACGACCGGGGCTGGAACAACGTCCGGCGCCTCAAAAAGAGAGGCCTGGCGGGGAGCCGCAACCAGCGGGACCTGTTTTGCCGGCGCAGGAGCATTTGGCACGGCAAAAAGATGCTGTTCGCCTTTGAGCCGTTCGATCTCACCGTCTGAAAAAAGGGTCACCCGGCCGTAGGCGCCGTCATAACCGGCAGACCGTGTTACCTTGCCCTCCCGCATGCGCGATACAGCGACATCCAGCAGGGGCAATCCGCTTTGAACGATCTCTTCTGCGGGAAGCCGGTAAAGAATGTCAAACTCCGGCCCCAGGCGCTCCAGCACCGACCGGTAGGCCTGGACCACCTTTTTGGACTTGGGGCCCACCCCCACCAGTTCGGAAATTATCTCCGGCAGGGGAATGATGCTGTAAAAGGGGTGGCTCTTTGCGGGCAGGCTGCCCTCGTCCCGGTCGGCCAGCTCCTCCACCCGGTAGAGCACGCCCAGGGTCAGGGGTTTTCCGCACACCGGGCAGAGCCCCTGGTGCTGGCGGGTCTGGGCCGGATGCAGGCGAATACCGCAGTCCCGGTGCCCGTCCAGGTGATACTTGCCCTCTTCCGGGAAAAACTCGTAGGTGCCCAGGAACCGGTCCGGGTCGCCGGTTTTCATGGCATCTATCATGGCGCCGTAGGAGAGTTCGGTGTCAAACAGGTTGGCTTCCCGGCCCAGGTTGGCCGGAGAGTGGGCGTCGGAGTTGGAGATCAGGGTCCGGCCGTCAATGCCGGACACCCGCCAGTTCATGGGCGGGTCCGACGAGAGCCCGGTCTCCAGGGCAAACACCTGATCGGTCAGGTCCTCAAAACACGCTTCGATGGCGTCAAACCCCGACCTGGAGCCGAACAGGGAAAACCAGGGGGTCCAGACATGGGCCGGCACAAAAAAGGCGTCCGAAGAGACCTCAAGGGCCGTTTCCAAAAGATTTCTGGCATCCATGCCAAGAATGGGCCGGCCGTCGGACTGAATGTTGCCAATGGCACCAAGTTTCGCGTTAAACCGGGCCGCTGCCTTCAGACCGGGCATGAAAACCAGGTTGTGGTTTTTTCGAACGGCCCCGGCTTTTTTATAGATATTGCTGATCTCCGTGGACAGCACAAACCGCACCGGTCTTCGGCACGCAGCCGGCACCTCTGCATCACACACCTTTGCCAGATCATCTTTGAGCCTAAACAGGCCCGGTTCGGCAGGCACCAGCTTTTCAGAGATCTGGGCAAACCAGGCCGGGTGCGTGTAGTCCCCGGTGGCCAATACGGTGATGCCCTTGATCTGGGCCCAGATGTAAAGATGCTCAAAATCCAGGTCCGACGAAGTGGCCCGTGAGTAGGCTGAATGAATATGCAGGTCCGCTATGTAACGCATTGTGTTTGTCCAAAACCTGTTTTAGAAAAACAAAAAAACCGACGCTGGCGATGCTCTATCCAAATCGAAATCGGGGTCGGGATCGCTATCGGGATCGAAATCGAGACGCATTATATTTGACGGCACGCAAAACCGTCTTTTGCTCCAACTCAATCATTCTCTTTTTCAGGTCCGTGCCGCCGCCGAATCCGCCCAGAGCACCGTCGGCCCGTATCACCCGGTGGCAGGGAATCAATATGGGAAACCGGTTGTTTGCCATGGTGTTTCCCACAAACCGGGCCCCGCCGGTAAACCCGGCCCGCCGGGCGACCTCGCCGTAACTTTGCACCGTTCCATAGGCAATGTCAAACACGGCTCGCAGCACTTTTTGCTGATTGTGGGTTGCCTCGCTCATGTCAAACCAGCGCCAGGGGAGTTTTACTTTTTTGCCGTCAAAATAGTCAACCAGGGCCTGGGCCACGGCCTGGGCCTCTTCAGGATGACCTCCTGCCCTGCCCTGCCGGCCCCTTATGGATACGCCGGGCAGAAAAACCCGCACAATGGTAAAAGGGTTTTCCCGAAAGACCAGACCGCATTTTCCAAAGGCGGTGTCGACCATCACAGTGACGGTTTCGGCAGTTTCTGCTTTTTGTCTGGTCATGCGATCCTGTTTAGATTACGTTTAACGGGTGATATCCATTAAAGTTTATTCTGCCTTATCGAATGCCACCCGCCGCATACGTCATTGCCCGGCTTGCGTGTCCGCCATAGCCTTGGCGACGGCGGAATCGGGCAATCCAGCGTAAAATTGACTTTCCACCTTATTGATTGGGTATTGGGCCATTTTTATTCTGGATCGCCGGGTCAAGCCCGGCGATGACGGGGGAGCGCGGCCGGCCACTCCAAACAGACCCACGGGCAAGGCTTTTCGGCCTTGGCCCGTACCACCCATTTAAGGTCAAAACCCCTTACCCGTTCGATCCCGATACCGATTTTGATAAGCTGCGGTAATCACTCAAACCCGTCGGACAGGTTGCCCTCGGCATCAAAAGCCATGGGGGCCCAATCGATAAGGCGTTCCAGGCCGTCGATCCGGGCCATGTCCGATTCCAGGGCTTTGGAGACCCAGAACGTTTCAAGGTGGAAGGTATCGCAAATGCGAACGATGCGGGCCGTGTCAAACGACTCGCACCCGCAGGTCCGGCCACAGGCGGCCAGGGCCTCCCGGTCGGTGTCAAACCAGGGAGGGACAGCCGCCTTTTCCGGGGATATGGCGGCCAAAGCGTTGGCATAGGTCTTTTCCCGGTCCATGGCGGAAACCAGCCGGGAAGTGGTAAAATCGGCCAGGCCAATGCCGTTGGCGTTGCCCGCTGATTCGGGAGCCAGATCCCTTACAAAGATGCGCCGGGCATGGGGAGCGACAAAAAAATCGCCGGTGATGTCCCGGTGACGGCCCGTCACATTAGCGTCCATGCCGATGCCGCTGATGTTCTTGCCGATGCGGTCAACGATCAAAATATCCAGGAGATCAAATGGAATGCGGGCCATCGTGGCGTACGCTTCTTTTAAAAGAACCTTTTCTCTTTCCATCATCTCTTCTGGCGCCACCGCCTCAATGCGCGATACATTGCCGCAGCCGTCCTCCACCAGGGCAAGTCCGCACAGCACGTTGCAGTGTTGCAGGATCACTTCCGCCGCCTGCTCAATCACGCCAAAGGAGTGGGCCACTGCAAACCGGTGAATGGTGGCCGCGCCATCGGCCTTTCCCAGGCCAACGGCCAGCATTTTGGCAAGGCCGCTTTCAATGGGGCCGGAAAACTTGGTGTGGGGTTTGACGCGGTTGACCGGAAGAATGTAATCCGCTTCCAGCGCGGTTTTGGACACCCGTACCGGCATGCCGCAGGAAAGCCGGTCGATCTCCATGGTATCCATATCGGAAACAACCGGCACGCCCATGGCTTCCCCGGTGATGCCGTAACCGGCCAGCACCTTTTTCTGGCCGTCGGCCGTGGCCCCGCCATGGCTGCCCATGGCCGGCACGATAAACGGCTCAAGTCCCCTGTCCTTTAGTGCCTTTACGCAGACCCGCACAATGGTGTCGATGCCGAAAATGCCCCGGCTGCCAACGGCCAGGGCCACCCGTGCCCCCGGTTTTACCGGCCGGGCCGACAGGTACGGACCGATTGCCCGCTCAACCGCGTCTGCCAGATCGACGATCGGCGCCCGCAAAAGAGCCTGGCGGATGAGAGCCATGGAAGGAAAGGATGTGGTTGCCCGGCTGTCCATTTAAAGGGCCTCGCGTTTTTGTAAAAGGCGTTGCGTTTTTTGAAGGGTTCAAGGGGCCCAGGGGCCCTTTAAACAAAAAATCCCGGCTTTAAAACAACGGGGTTTCAAAGCCGGGATTGCATGCCGTAAAAATCGATTTGCTTTTAACTATATCTCTTCCACGGTGATGGCGTTTTCTTCACACACCTCAACGCAGGTCTCGCAACCCAGGCACTCGTCCATGTTGACAGGATTGGCCTTGCCATCCACCATCTCAAACACTTCCACCGGGCAGTTGTCCACGCACTCTTCGCACGCCTTGCACTTGTCCTCATCCACAGTCACTTGCCAAGCCATTGTAAAGCCTCCTTATTTATGATTATCCGTGTGTCGGCCTCAAAGCTGCACGCCCAAAGACCTTGCCATATTCGAAATTCAAAATTTTCTATACCACTTCAAAAACCAAAGTCAAGGATTTATAAGCCGGTTATGGAAAATTCGCCGGGCCGGTTACACTGTTTTTAACCTTCCGATAATAATATTTTTTATATCTTTCCCGTCCGGAACATCATCGTGCCCGGCAACCCGGGGCGCAAAAAACTCAAAAAAAGCGCGGGGCCCGGTATCGGGAAGAACAAAAAGGGACAGGACGGCTTCACTCCACTCCGGGCCGCCATGGAAAAAAGCGGCGGGCGCCGGAAGGCGTTCATCTCCCCTGCCGCGGGCCAGTTTTTCCAGAAAGTCTGAGAGCTCACCCTGCCAGTCTTTCAAGGCCAGCGGATCGGTGACTGCGTCCAGAAAAGGAATGCCGGGGATTTCCGCGACCGGTGCCATGGAGGGGAAACAGGCCTCAATGTGGGCTATCACTGCCTCGCTGTCTGTGATAAAAACCGCGGACGGCAGGGTGTCGCGGGCCGCCACCATGGCCCAGGCCCGCATTCGCTGGCCCGTCATGCGGGTGCCCGCATCTTCCGCCGGACCGGCAACACTCAGGCCCAGCACCTCCTGGGAAAGATCGTCGTCATCCCCGCTTTCGCCGCGAAGGGTGTCAAAAATGGCTTTTTCCCTGGCCTCCAGGGCACCGACCCCCCGGGCCACCTCCGCCTCCCCAAGGTCGTGGTCCAGGGCCAGGCGCATAAAGAGCTTGGCTTCCACCAGATCATCTGCTGCTGTTGCCGCAGCGCTCTTTTGCCTCAAAATCTCATTGCGGACATAGGAGATGGTGGTTTCATCAAAAAAGGGGGCGCGACCCTTTTCCCATGTTTTGACAAACGACATGTCAGCGCCGAGGGTCGCCTCCTTCCACTGAATGGCGGCCCGGTAAAGGTCTTCCACTGCTCCATCCAGGTCGGCCGCCGGCACACGGGTTTCCAGATATTCCGGCTGGCCGCAAAGTCCCAGGACCGGTTCCCTGGCGCTTTCTGCAGGCAGGTAAATTCCCATGACCGGAAAACAGACGACCAGGCGGGCCATGGTCCGGTCGGACAAAACGGAAAAAGGAAAATAGATAGGTATCATCACAGGTCCTTACAACTTTTCATCGGTCACGGAAACGCCCATGTCGCGCAACGTCTCCCGCAGGCGGTCCGCCAGTTCCCAGTCCTTTGCTTTCCGGGCCGCTTCCCGCTGTTCCATCAGCTGTTTTACTTCGGGCAAAAGATCGTCGGCCGGGGTCTGGTCAAAATCAAACACCTGCAGCACGCTATCGATGCCGGCAAAGGCGTCCTGTATCTTTTCCGCGGCCGGGCCGTCCAGGCGCGACTGGTCCAGCATCACGTTGACGGTTTTCACATTTTTAAAAATGTTGGCCAGGGCCGCCGACACATTCAGGTCATCGTCCATGGCGTCGACAAATCCCTGCCGGATATCATAGAGCAGCTGGTCCACATCCTGTTCCGCGCCTTCCATTTGCCGGGCACTTTCCGCGGACGGGTTCGCCGCCAGGTCGGCCAGCGACCGGACGCAGCCGTCCAGCCGGGCCAGGGCCGATGCCGCGGCCGCAATACGATCGGCGGAAAAAGAAAGGGCCTTCCGGTAATGGCCGGAAATCAGCCAGTACCGCAGCTGGCGACCGGTAAACCCCATGTCCAGGGCCTGCTCTAGGGTGGTGCGGGCCGTCTTCCAGTGCACACTGTCGTCCGACTCCAGCACGCTGTCGCAGTGAACCCAATAACGGGCCGGCTCCCGGCCGGTGGCGGCCCGGGCAATGGCAATCTCGTTTTCATGGTGGGGAAACACCAGATCCCGGCTGCCGGTATGAATATCAAACCGGTCCCCCAGGTATTTTCTGGAAATGGCGGCGCATTGAATGTGCAACGACGGCCGCACATTGCCCCAACGGGTCTTCAGATACCATCCTTGCTTGAGCTCGGACATCTTGGCCCGCTTGAGCAGGGTAAAGTCCCGGGGGTTCTCCTTTTCATATTCGTCCAGGTCCACTGTGGCGCCCAGCCGAATTTTGTTGGTGTCTATGTTGGAAAGCCCGCCATACCCTTCGGCGCTGGCAATATCAAAATAGACCGACCGCAGTTTTTCATAGGCCACGCCTCGGTCCACCAGCTTTTCGACCAGGGCCACCATCTCCGGCGCCTCCTGGCTGGCCAGGGGATAGGCGTCGGCCGGATGGACCCGCAGGGTCTTGAGATCCGCTTTAAAAAGATCGATGTAGGTGCCGGTAAACGCGGCCAGGTCCATGCCCGCCTTCTGGGCGCCCTCTATGGTCCTGTCGTCAAAATCGGTAATATTGACAATATGCCGGACCTCGAATCCCCTGTAGACCAGGTAACGGCAAAGCAGATCGGCAAACACCATGCGACGGCACTGGCCCAGGTCCATGCGGGCGTGGACCGTGGGGCCGCAGGAATAGATGGAGGCCTTTCCCTGCGCCAGGGGCGCAAACGCCTCCTTTTCCCGGGTCAGGGTGTTGAACAGCACCACACCGCTCTTCTCGGGCTCCACAAACAGCGTGGTGGAAAGATAACGCTCGCCGCTGTCCGGCAGGATCACCACGATGATGCCGGCTTCCATGGCCCGGGCCTCTTCTGCGGCAACGTGCATGGCGGCCCCGCTGCTCATGCCCACCAGCAGCCCTTCTTCCCTGGCCAGGCGGCGGGTCATTTCGTAGGCGGCCTCATCCTCGATGTTGGGTTTGGCGTCCAGCCGCTTCTGTTCAAAAATTTCCGGGCGGTAGGACTCCTTCATGTTTTTGAGCCCCTGAATCTTGTGCCCTAGAAACGGTTCCACCCCCACGATGCGAATATCCGGTTTGAGTTCTTTAAGGCGCCGGGAAAGGCCCATGGCTGTTCCGCTGGTGCCCAGGGTGGCCACCACCACGTCCACCTTTCCCTCGGTCTGATCCCATATCTCCTGGGCCGTGCCGGTGTAATGGGCCTTCCAGTTGGCCTCGTTGTTGAACTGGTCGGTACAGAAATAGGTTTCCGGGTTTTCCCGGGCCAGCCGGTAGACCTCTTCAATGGCGCCGTCCGTTCCCAGATGGCCGGGCGTGAGCAGAATCTCGGCTCCCCGGGCCCGCAGAATCTTCTTGCGCTCTTCACTGGCCCGCTCGGACATGGCCAACAGCAGCCGGTACCCCTTGATGGCGCACACCATGGCAAGTCCGATGCCGGTGTTGCCGCTGGTGGCCTCCAGCACGATCTTCTCTTTTGTCAGGCGGCCGGAGGCTTCACCGTCTTCGATCATGGCAACAGCGGCCCGGTCCTTGATCGATCCGCCGGGGTTCATGTACTCCAGCTTGGCAAAAATTTTAACCCTCGGATTCGGGGAGAGCCGCCGAATCTCCACCAAAGGAGTGTTGCCGATCTTGTTTAACAGAGTATGGTCCATATCAATCTATCCAAATCGGTATCGGTATCGGTATCGGTATCGGTATCGAAATCGGTATCGACCCAACAAACATGCCGCACCTCGCCACTTTTCTTACCCCACGCCGTTTTCCCCGTCAACCGCATTATTCCGTGGCGGGAAGACTCACGGGCGATTGATATCCGGCACCCGTTCCAGGGCCGCGATCATCCGGCCGGCCACTTCGGCCGCCGGCCCGAGCGCGTCGATCACCACAAACCGCTCCGGTTCCCGCCGGGCCAGGTCCAGGTAGCCATGCCGCACCCGCTCATGAAAGGCCATCTTTTCATTTTCAAACCGGCAGTCGGCCGCCTCCTTGCCGTTCCGCGCAATGCGCTGCCAGGCCCTTTTCAGGCCTGCCTCCGGCGGCAGGTCAAACAGAAGGGTGATGTCGGGTTTCCGGCCCCCGGTGGCGACCCGGTTCAACACCTGGACCAGCTCCATGTCAAGGCCCCGGGCCCACCCCTGGTAAACCTCGGTGGCGTCGGCAAACCGGTCACACACCACGGTTTTTCCCTCGGCCAGGGCCGGTTCGATCAGCCGGCGCACATGCTGGGCACGGTCCGCCGCGTAAAGAAACAACTCGGTCTCCGGCGACATATCACTGTTGTCCGGATCCAGCAGCAGGGACCGGATCTTTTGCCCCATGCCGGTGCCCCCCGGTTCCCGGGTGACTACACAGGTATGTCCGTGCTGTTCCAGAAAATCGACCAGGCGGGGAAGCTGGGTGGTTTTGCCGGCCCCTTCGATACCTTCAAGCGTGATAAACACTAAGATTCTTTCCCGTTACCCATGTAAAAATAGCGCTCCATGGGCCGATGGTAGGCGGTCCACTTCTGGCGGGGATCCTGGCTGTCCATGAAGGTGCCGATGCCCACCACCTTGGAGTCCACCTCGTCGATATGGTTCAGCACCAGGGCCTCCAGGGTCTTGGGCGGTTCCACCGCGCCGAACTCCCGGGTGCCGTGATGGCTGGCCACCAGGTGTTTGACAAGGTTGGCCCGCTCCGGGGAGAAGTTCTCCACCTGGGCGATTCTCTCCTCCACCATCATGATGCCCAGCACCATGTGGTTGAGCAGCCGTCCCTCGTCGGAGTAGTCGATGACCACGTCGTAGACAAACTCCCGGGTCTTGCCGATATCGTGAAGAATGGCGCCGGCCAGCAGCATGTCTCTGTCCAGCCGATCGCCGTACCGGTCGGCCACCGCCAGGGCCAGTTCCGCCACGGCCACGGTGTGTTCCAGCAACCCGCCCAGGTAGGCGTGGTGCATCAGCTTGGCCGCCGGGGCCCGCTTGAACCGGTTTTCCACAAAATCGTCATCATCCCAGAACCGTTCCAGAAGCTGCTTGAGGTCCGGGCTGGTCATGGCCCGGGTCATGGCCAGCAGGCGCCGGAACATGGCGTTGACGTCGCCGGTGGTGACCGGCAGAAAATCAGCGGCATCCACCTGCCCGGGATCGCAGGGGCCGAGGCCGGTCAGGGTCAGCTGCGGCGTTCCCTTGTAGGCGGAAACATTTCCCGCGGCCCGCACAAACATGCCCTCGGCCACGGCGGCATCGGCGGGTTCCACGTTGTCCCACATCACCGCGTCAATGGTGCCGGTCTTGTCGGACAGCACCAGCCGCAAAAACGGATTGCCGTCTTTCTTTCGGGCCAGGGTCTTGGACGAGAGCAGAAACACCTCTTCCACAGTGTCGCCGGGTCGAAGATTTTCAACAAACAGACGCTTCATCGTCTCTTCCTGTTCACAGATCCAGGCTAAACTGTTTCAGCCGCTCCAGAACCCCGTAATGGGTGCCGTCACAGGTGACCGGAGTGATGGAAACCGTGCCGTTGCGCAGCATGGCCCGGTCGGTATCCCCGGTTCCATCGCCGTGGGTGTTGTCATAGGCATACCAGTAGTAGGCCAGGCCCCGGGGGTCATTTCGCATGTCCACCCGGTCGCCCGGGGGCAGCACGTCCTGACTGCAGAAGCAGATACCGGTAATCCGTTCTCTCGGCAGGTCGGGCATGTTGACGTTTAAAAAGGTATTGGCCGGCATCTCCATTTCGGCAAGACGCTCCACCAGGGTCTGGGTGAGGGAGGCGCCTTCATCAAAATAGGCCGGTGGATAACCGTCCATGGAAACTGCTATGGACGGCACACCGTACACGCACGCCTCCCGGGCCGCGGCCACGGTGCCGGAATAGTGCATGTAGGCCCCGTGGTTCAGCCCCGCGTTGATGCCGGAAATGACCAGGTCGGGCCGGGGGTCAAGCAGGGCCAGAATACCCAGCTTGACGCAGTCCGCCGGCGTGCCGGACACCGCGTACCACTCGCCTCCGGCCGGGTGGTTTCGCTGATTGACCCGCAGGGGCTGGTGCAGGCTGATGCCGTGGCCCACGGCGCTGCGCTCCGCCTCCGGCGCCACCACCACCACCCGGTGGTCTCTGGAAAAGACCCGGTAAAGGGCCAGCAGCCCTTCGGCATCAATGCCGTCGTCGTTGGTTAATACGATATTCATGAGAAATTTTCTGCCTTTAAATTCTTGCTCTTACTCGTAATCTTACTCTTTATCCCCATACCGTTCCGGCCTCAGCCGGCTCTTTTTGAGTACGAGTAAGAGCAAGATAGACTGCAAGTCTGAAAAATATGACCGAAGCGTCCATCCTGATGCACTTCGGAAATGACATACCATTAAAAAACAACGGTTTTATGAGTACCATAAACCACACTCGCTGAAAAGAATAAAAGCGGGTGGGCTGACAATGGCACAGTTTAAGGAACTGTTCAGCATCGTTATCAAAAAAAACGGCCGACGTGAGGAAGTCGGCCGTAACAGGGTCAGGGCATAACCCGGATATTTCACGAGTTGATTTGGCCGCAGATGCAAGGCGCGGGACATGAAGCTGTAGTCAATCTACCGCGAATGTCTCGCAACACAGCAGCTGCGGTTAAGGTGACTCGCCCGAAGGGTGAAATTTTTCGGCATAAAATTGATATAAAATACCTCAAACCGTTCATAACAGTTTGTGTTTTCAAAAAACGCCTGAAATCAATTTCAACACACTGTATCAATATAAAATTAACCCATGTCGAAAAATTTCATGAAAGATCCGGGCTACCCCGCTCTTGCACCGGCGGATCAGTTGAGCGGATACTCACCGTGGAGCTGCTGAATCTGCTTTTCCTTTGCCTCCCACAGGTCGTTGACCCAGACCTGAAAACGGTTCCGAAAGGCCTCGTCTTCAAAATAGTCGCCGATCAGGTTTGCGGTGATGGGAATGGTTTCCACGTGCACCCGTATCCGTGAAATCCGTCCGCAAACAAAGTCCCAGAAACTTTTGGGGCCGGGTGGGTAGGCAATGGTCACGTTGACGATGCTTTTTAACGATCCTCCCATGGAGGCAAGAACAAAGGCGATACCGCCGGCCTTGGGCCGCAGCAGGTGGGCGTAGGGGGACTGCTGCCGGGCGTGCTTGCCCGTGGTAAACCGGGTACCCTCCAGAAAGTTCATCACCGACACCGGCATGGTGGAAAATTTTTCACACGCCTTTTTCGTGATCTCGATGTCCTTTCCCTTCAGGTGGGGATATTTTTTAAGAAAGGCGCCGGAGTACCGCTTCATAAAGGGAAAATCCAGGGCCCACCAGGCAAACCCCATGACAGGCACCCAGATCAGCTCTTTTTTCAAAAAAAACTTGAGAAACGGAATTCTGTGATAAAAGACCCGCTGCAGCACCAAAATATCCACCCAGCTCTGGTGATTGCTCACCACCAGGTACCACCCCTTCTGGTCGAGGCCTTCCAGGCCCGTCGCGATGATCGGGGTCCGGCTGAAAATTTTCTGGTTTATGTTGTTGCAGAAAATCCATGAAAAGGAGACGGCTATCAGCAGACGGTTGCAGATCCGGCGGAACCAGGCAACCGGCACAATCAATTTCACAAGGGCAATGGTGTAGAGGGGAATACACCAGAACACGGTATTAACCACATAACAGAGCATGGAGAGCGATCCGCGCACCACGCCGAAAACAGAGCCTGACATATCGATCCTTTCAACTCATAAACAGCCTGCGGGGCTGATATATCGACCCGCTGTGCTTTGCAAAAAAGCCCGCCGGTCGGTCTGCTCTTTATATATGATGACCAGAAAATGGGACAGCGGATTTGGCTGTTTTACAAAAATTTTACAAAATCGCGGAAGATCTGCCGGTTCTGATTTTTCCGGCTCTGATTTCGATGCCGATACCGATACCGATAGCGATACCGATTTTGATGAGGGGTAAAATCATTCTTGACACATCCCCCGCCCCGATATATCAATATCAATAAAGAACGGCGTCCCAAAGATGAAACGGTGTTCTCAGGATAAAACATCACAGGCCAAGGCCTGTTTTTCATAATATCCCGCCGAGACCCGGTTCAGCCGCCTTCACACACCACAAACCAAGGAGCTAATCATGACGGTATCCGCCATTGAGGTAGCACCGGAAGTGGCCTCCCCCCTGATCACTGAAGTCATGGAACGTTCCGGGCAGAACCTGCTTGCCTGCTACCAGTGCCGTCGCTGCGCCGGGGCCTGTTCGGTGGGCGACGAGACGGACTTTTTTACCCCGGACCGTCTGATCCGCGCCATTCTTCTCGGGGACCGCCAGACCGTGCTGAACAACGAACTGATCTGGAAATGCGTCTCCTGCTACACCTGCGGTATTCGTTGCCCCAACGGCATTCAGACCGGCCGCATCACCGAGACCCTGAAAAAGATGGCCAAGGAGGCCCACCTGGCATCCCCCCATCCCAGGGTGGTCCATTTCCACGACGCCTTTGTCGGGTCCGGCGTGCGGTGGGGCCGGGTCAACGAGACCGAGTTCATGGCCGTCTACGAGATGAAGAACACCGCCGCCGACATAAAGAAAATGGACTTTGCCGCCGTTATCGCCGAAGTGACCCGGCAGTTGAAGCTGGCCGTGGCCATGTTTCGACTGGGCCGCATGCACTTCGGTTTTCTGTCGGCAAAAGGACGCGGTGAAATAAAACAACTTCACAAGAAAGCGAAAACCACCACGCACTGAGGATATCGTAAAAAATTATGAATAAGGGCGGCATTGGACTTTTTACGAACCCGCCACACATTAATGAGTGTCCACCCATCTTTTATGAGGGCACGAAAAACGTTTCCAATCCAGAAATGAGAATTTTTTCGAAAGATCAAGGAAAACAAGGGCTGACGAGGAGGCGTACTGTTGTACACCGCACAAGGAAGCCCGCAGTTTGACGCAGAGATTGCGGAAAAAGGCCATTTATGGATGGAAACTGAGAGGTCTGTCATGGAACTAGCCTACTACCCGGGGTGTTCGCTGAAACAATCCTCCGCGCTTTATGATCATCAGACCCGGCTTGTTTTCGACAGGCTCGGGGTGCAGCTCAAAGAGATTGAAGACTGGAACTGCTGCGGCGCCACATCGGCCGGGAAAACCGACGACTTCCTGGCCATGGCCATGCCGGCCCGGAACCTGGGTATTGCGGCCCGGTCCGGCCTGGCCGAGATGGTCATTCCCTGTTCAGCCTGCTACTCACGAACCCTGGTGGCCCAGCACTATCTGGAGGCCCATCCCAATTTGAAGGATGAGATCAACGCCGGGGTTGCAAAGCCCGTCAACGGGCCGGTCAAAATCTCCTCCATCCTGGAGGTGCTCCTCTCCCTTCACGATTCCGGGACCCTTGCCGGCACACTGGCATACAAGCCCAAGGCCCTCAAGCCGGTGTGCTACTACGGCTGCATGCTGACCCGGTTCCCCTTTTCCGTGCCCGTGCCCGACGACATTGAAAACCCCCAGGGCATGGAACGGATCCTGGAGGCCCTGGGGATCCATCCCATTGACTGGAACTGCAAAACCAGCTGCTGCGGGGCCTCCGCCGCTGTTACCGATCCGGCGGTGGCCTACGCCCTGATGGCCAAAATCCTTTCAGACGCCCTGGCCCGCAACGCCAACTGCCTGGTCACCACCTGCCCCATGTGCCAGATGAACCTGGACGCCTACCAGGATGCGGTCTGCCAGGCCCACAACATTTCCGAACGGCTGCCGGTCTTTTTCATCACGGAAGTGGTGGGCATGGCCATGGGCCTGGACACAAAACAGCTGGAGATCGAAAAGCATTTTATAAACGGAACAGATCTTTTCAAGGAGCTGGAGCCATATGAGTCAGAACAGTAAGCCATCCGGTTCGGTGATGATCGTCGGCGGCGGTATCGGCGGCATGCAAGCGGCCTTGGACCTTGCCGACAGCGGGTTCAAGGTGCACATGGTGCAGAAGGATTCCTCCCTGGGCGGCACCATGGTCATGCTGGACAAAACCTTTCCCACCGGCGACTGCTCCATGTGCATGATCTCCCCCAAGATGGTGGAGATCGGCCGCCACCCCAACATCGAGATTCACACCCTGGCCGAGGTGACGGCCATTGACGGCGAACCGGGCCGCTTTACCGCCACCGTGAAGCTGCTGCCCCGGTACGTGGACCCCGACAAATGCACGGGATGCGGCATCTGCGAGAAGAAATGCCCCAAGCTGGTGACCAGCGAGTTTGAACAGGGCCTGACCAAGCGCAAGGCAATCTACTCCCTGCTGGCCCAGGCCGTGCCCAACACCCGGGTCATTGATTACGACAACTGCCTCTATTTTCAGCGGGGCCGGTGCAAGGCCTGCGAAAAATTCTGCACCGCCGGCGCCATCAATTTTGAAGACACGGGAAAAGAGATCTCCCTTACCGTGGGCGCGGTGATCCTGTCGCCGGGCCTGGCCCGCCACAGCGCGGCCCGCCACCCGGAGCTGGGCTTCGGCCGGTGGCCCAACGTGGTCTCATCGGTCCAGTTCGAACGAATCCTGTCGGCCTCGGGCCCCTTTTCCGGCCAGATCCTCCGGCCCGGCGACAAGAAGCACCCCCACAAGATCGCCTGGATCCAGTGCGTGGGGTCCCGGGACACCAACCACGGCAACCCCTGGTGCTCATCGGTCTGCTGCATGTACGCCACCAAGCAGGCCGTCATCGCCCGGGAGCACGACGCCTCTGTGCAGCCCACCATCTTTTACATGGAGATGCGGGCCTTTGGAAAAGACTTTGACAAGTACGTGGACCGGGCCAAAAACCAGTACGGGGTGCGGTACCACCGGGCCATGGTATCGGCGGTCCATGAAGATGCGGACACCGGCAACCTGGTGCTGCGGTACGCGGAGATGGACGGCACCATAACGGAAGAGACCTTTGACATGGTGGTGCTCTCCATAGGCCTGGAGCCCCACGCCGACGCCCTTGAGTTTGCGAAAACCTTCAATATCGAATCCAACAGACACGGGTTTGCGGCAACCACCCCCTTTGCGCCGGTGGACACCACCCGGCCGGGGGTGTTTGTCACCGGCACCTTTCAGGGGCCCAAGGACATTCCGGAAACCGTCATCCAGGGCAGCGCCGTGGCCGGAAAGGCCATGGCCCTGCTGGGTGAGGCCCGGGGCACGGAGATCACGGAAAAAGCCCTGCCCCCGGAAACCGACACCACCGGGGCCGAGGCCCGCATCGGCGTGCTGGTATGCCACTGCGGTATCAACATCTCCCAGACCGTGGATATTCCCGCCGTGGTGGAAACGGCCAAAACCCTGCCCAACGTGGTGTTTGCCGATGACCTGATGTACGCCTGCTCCCAGGACAGCCAGGAAGCCATTAAAGCCCTGGTCCAGGAGCACAACCTCAACCGCGTGGTGGTGGCCTCCTGTACGCCAAGAACCCACCAGCCCCTGTTCCAGGAGACCATTCGGGACGCGGGCTTAAACAAGTACCTGTTTGAGCTGGCCGACATTCGGGAGCAGTGCTCCTGGTGCCACATGGGCCAGAATGAGCCGGCCACGAAAAAGGCCATCGACATCGTCAAAATGACGGTGGCCAAGGTCAAACTGTTCGAGGCCATTCACACTGACTCGGTGCCGGTCACGCCGGCGGCCATGATCATCGGCGGCGGCATCGCCGGCATGACCGCGGCCCTGGCCCTGGGAGACCAGGGCTACGAGGTGCATATCGTTGAAAAAACCAGCGCCCTGGGCGGGCTGGTCAAAAACGTTTACCGGACCCTGGACGGCCGCGACGTTCAGTCCTTTCTGACCGACTGCATTCAAAAGGTCGAGCAGCACCCGAAAGTCACCGTCCATACCGGAACAGACATCAAAAAAACCGACGGGTTTGTGGGCAACTTTGTCACCACCCTTTCCGATGGCGCTGCCATTTCCCACGGCGCCATCATCGTGGCCACCGGCGGTGTGGAGTATGCGCCGGTCGAATATGAATACGGCAACAGCAGTTCCATTGTGACCCAGCGGGAACTGGAAAAACGACTGGAGACCGAAACCTTTTCGCCGACGGCCGCCTTTGCCATGATCCAGTGCGTGGGGTCCAGGGAGGAACCGTTCAACTACTGTTCCCGTATCTGCTGCCAGGACGCCATTAAAAACGCCATTGCCATCAAGAAAAAATACCCCAAAGCCGGGGTCACCATTTTCTACCGGGACATTCGCACCTACGGCCTGCGGGAGGATTATTACCAGGAAGCAAGAAGCCTGGGCGTGCTGTTTGTCCGGTTTGAGCCGGAAAACAAACCCGAGGTGCGCGTCGACGGCGACAGAGTGACGGTCACCGCCTTTGATTTTCTGGCCAACCGGCCGGTCACGGTGAAGGCCGATGTGCTGGCCCTGTCCACCGGCCTGCGACCCCATCCCTCCACCGAGGAGGTGGGCCGACGGTACAAATTGACCTGCAACCCGGACGGCTATTTTCTTGAGGCCCATGTCAAGCTCCGGCCCGTGGACTTCCCCAGCGAGGGACTTTTTGTGGCCGGCCTGGCCCACGCCCCCAAAAACCTGGACGAGACCGTCAGCCAGGCACTGGCCGCCTCGGGCCGGGCCGGGGTCCTGCTCTCCCACGACCGGCTCTCTGTTTCAGGCATCATCTCGAAACACAACCGGGACATCTGCATGTCCTGCCTGGCCTGTTTCCGCGTCTGTCCCTTTGACTCGCCTTTTATCGACGAAGAAGGGCACATCAGCCACAACGAGGTCAAGTGCATGGGCTGCGGCATCTGCGCCGGGGTCTGCCCGGCCAAGGCGTTCCAGGTCAACAACTTCAGGGATGACCAGATTATCGCCATGATCGACGCGATAAGCTGAAGCCGGAATAACCGCTTTGAAAAAGGACATTCGATGAGCAAACCAGCAGCAACAGCCGGCAAACAGGAGACCGCGCCGCCCATTGAGCGGCCCGTGGAAACACCTGCCGGCTGGGAACCCAACGTTCTGGCCATTGCCTGCCACTACTGCGCTTTTGCCGCGGCAGACCTGGCAGGGGTGATGCGGCTCTCCTACCCGCCCAACGTCAAGATCATCCGCCTGCCCTGCACCGGCAAGCTGGACCATTTTTACGTGCTGCGGGCTTTGGAAAGGGGGTTTGACGGTATTTTCGTGGCCGGGTGACTGGAGGGCCAATGCCATTTCCTGGAAGGAAATACCAACGCAAGAAAACGGATTGATTACCTGAAAAAACTGATCGTGCAGGTGGGCATCGACCCGGCCCGCATCGAAATGTACAACCTGTCCGCGGCCATGGGACCCAGATGGGCCGAGATCTGCACCGAATTTACCGAGCAGGTCCGGCAGCTGGGTCCCTCGCCTGTCCGGCCGAGCAGTAAAAACACCGGCAACTGAACCTGCGAATAACAGACAAAACCACAACCCGTGCCACACCTCACACAAGTCAGGCAGGGAGGGCTGGCGGCACCGGAAAGCTTCATAAAAGGTACGAATTAGCGGAAACAGGGGGGAAGTAAAAGCAGCTTCCAGGTGAAAGCTCCAGTGCCTTTCCGCGTCATACGATTGGGGAATGACATGTTAAAAAAAGCGGTTATCCTGCTGTGTGCTATCTGTATTCTGTTGCCTGCAATTTCAGCCCAGGCAGACGCTGTATCTTTCCTAGACAGAACCGTCTCCATCAACTGGCTGCATTTTGCAAAATCAGCCGATCTTTTCACCGCTGATGCCGAAGCCCAGGGAGTTCTCAGGATCACCAATACCACTCCGGACAAATCATACTGGGGTTATGTGGTCCTTAACGGCAGGACCTACTGGCTCAACAATAATGATACTTTTGTTCAGCCGGTCTCTCTTAAGCGGTTCAATGCCTTTTTCGTGTCCCTGCTCGGTGCGCCGGGCACTGCATTGCATATTGAAATCCTTCCCCCCAAACCAGAGATCACCTCTTTTACAAGTACGCCGGCGTCTTTTGCGCAAGGTTCAACAGCAACCCTGGACTGGACAACGGAAAACGCCGACACTGTCTCCATAGAACCGGGTATCGGGCCAGTGGATCCCGATGGTTCGGTCACTGTGGCGCCGGATGCCACCACAACCTATACCCTGACAGCGGCAAACGCTTACGGCTCTGTCAGCGAAACCGCCACGGTTACGGTTCTTGTCCCGCCGGCAATAACCATTGTTGAACCAAACGGACTCAATGATATTGCAGATGAATTCTTTACCATTCAGTGGGAAGACGAAGACCCGGACAGCGACGCCACCATATCCCTTTACTACGATACCGACAACACAGGCGCGGACGGCATTCTTATTGCCCTGGGCCTCAGCGAAGATCCCGACGGTGCGGATGACCAATTCACATGGGACACGTCAGCAATCTTGCAGAGAAACTACTACATCTATGCTGTTATCGATGACGGAGCCACACCTTCTTCGACTGTATACAGCACAGGGCCTGTGACTGTTTCTCATAATACCCCGCCGGAGATAAATATTATATCTGTAGGAGACTATATAAGCGATCAACTTTATGAATATACCGACAGTCTAAGTCCAAACGGCCCTATGTACGAATGGTTTGATATTACAACTATTGGCCATCAGGTATGCAATGCGCCTGATGATAACCGGATTGAGTTGCCGTTTGAATTTCCATTCTACGATGGAATCAAAACCGATGTGCTTATAAGTCAGAACGGTTATTTAACGTTCGGTTCGCAGGATGGATCTATCTATAGCGACCTCGGTATCCCTAGCCCGGTAGAGCCGAACGATACTATAGCACCCTACTGGAGTTATTATGATCTCGACACCGGTGGTGGCGGCATCTACTATTATTACGATACTGTAAAAAATTGTTTTATTGTTCAGTATACAGATGTAGCAGGGTTCCCATCTTCTTCCACTTTCCAGGTCCTTCTTTATCCCAATGGCGATATTCTTTTTCAATATAAAGAAGCGATGGAGAGATTTGCAATCATTGGAATAGAAAATAAAAATGGGACAGATGGCATTACCATACCGTCTTTTGCCGTTACCAGCAATATGGCTGTTTTATTTGAGACAGCAAAGATTGGGACCATCATCGAATGGGATGATGCCGATCCAGACGACAATGCATTGATCTCTCTTTTTTATGACACTGACACTACAGGTGCAGACGGTACTCTTATTATATCAGGACTCAATGAGGATTCTGATGGCGGGGACGATAAGTATGTTTGGGATGCCTCAACTCTCACTGACGGTATATATTACGTCTATGCTGTCATTGATGATGGGATGAATAATCCTGTTGTTTCTTATTATTCAGATTTCGTAACAATCGACAATAACTCCCCGCGTTTTCTTCCGATACCAGCAAAAACGACAACAGAGGAAAAGAATCTTTCGTTTCCCATTCAGGCCATTGACCCTAACGGGGATTCGTTAACCTACGCAGCGTCAAATATCCCTCAGGGGGCGACCTTTGACCCGGACACACAAATCTTTTCATGGACACCTTCATTGGGACAGACAGGAGTGTGCTACGCTGACTTTACCGTCACCGACGGTTTTTATACCAACCATATAACCATTACTATAACTGTCCAACCGCATGTCCCAGTTGTTACATTAACTGCCGACCCTCAAATCATTTCTTCCGGCCAGTCTTCAACCCTGACCTGGACTTCAAGCTATGCGGATACCTGTACCATTCAACCTGATATAGGAGAAGTGCCGTTAAATGGATCAATCACAGTAACACCTGCCACAAACACGACATACCAAATCATGGCCGACGGCCCCGGTGGAAAACGCTATGCTTACGCTTTTGTCCGCTATGCTTATCCATCGGTAGACATGACCGCCAACCCCCAGACAATAGGGCCTGGAGAAACCTCAATCCTGACCTGGACAGCGACGAACGCGGTCACCTGTACAATTGAGCCTGATATCGGCGATGTCCCAGTAAATGGTTCGATCTCAGTGAGTCCTGTGGAAAGAACGACATACGAAATCGCCGCTACCGGCCCCGGCGGGACAGCATATGATTACAGCACAGTTTCTATTTATGCACCCACAATAGAGATACATGCTGACCCAGACGTCATTGAGTATGGCCAATCTTCAACCCTGACCTGGACTTCAAGCCATGCGGATACCTGCACGATTGAGCCCGGTATAGGGGAAGTACCGCCAAACGGATCAATCTCTGTAATACCTGAAGAGACAACGACCTATACTGTCACGGCCGTAGGTCTTGGCGGCACAAGCACAGAGAGTGTTACGGTAACTATTCTGGCACCCACGGCAAGCATAACCGCTAATCCGGAAACCATTGATTATGGTGAATCAGTAACTTTGACATGGTCAACCAGTTACGCCTACACCATATCAATCGAGCCTGATATCGGTGGTGTATCCGCAAACGGATCAATCGTTATCACACCAGAAGAGAATAAAGAATATATTATCACTGCTGAAGGCCATGGCGGTATAACGACAGACAGCGTTGAGATAATTGTCAAGCGCCAGCCGACATTGTATTTGGGTGTCTCCTCACCCGTCATTCCCCACGGCGAATCTGTAACGTTGACCTGGGATGCATGGCCGGCCCAGAAGGTTTATTTCAACAACGGTATCGGAGAAATGCCGCCCAGCGGAGTCATGAACCTGACTCCGGACTATACGGCCACTTATGCCTGTACAGCCATTAACAATGATCAGACACTGCATCATAGCATTTCGGTCAAGGTGCTTGGTACCCCCCCTTCACCTCAACCCGAAGGAACATTTGGCGAACAATATAATGACCTTATTCCGGAAGACGCCAGCCTTGAATCATACGATCCGAAACGATTTCTCGTCATCACCGGATTTGTCGAAGATATAGACGGCAATCCTGTCCAGAATGTAATCATCGATATAATTGATCATCCTGAATATGGTTCTGTTCGGACAGATGACACAGGACGCTATTCTATCCCTTTAGACGGTGGTGCACTGATTAAGCTTTCTTATACTAAGCCAGCTTACATAACATCTCACAGAAGAACTGAAACACCGGTAAATGATGTTGTGGTTATTGATACTGTTACTCTTCTGACACGGGACCCGGCTGCAACGACTATAAGTTTTGATGGTAGCCCCGATTCCGTCACTACCCACACAAGCACAGAAACTGTTGATCCCGAGTTCGGAAACCGGTCATATACCATGGTCTTCACCGGGGACAATGTTGCTTATGAAATGGATAAGTACGGCAATGTGATAAGAGAATTGACAACGCTGACAACACGGGCTACCGAGTATACAACACCAGCATCCATGCCCGCAGAACTTCCTCCTAACTCTGCATTCACTTATTGTGCTGAACTGGAAGTAGATGGCGCTCAACGAGTCGTTTTTGACAAACCAGTAACATCCTATGTCAACAACTTTCTGGAATTTGATGTGGGTGAAGTTGTTCCCGTTGGATACTATGATCGCGATAGAGCTGAGTGGATACCCGCCGACAACGGAGTAGTTGTTAAACTTCTGGATATGGATACAGACGGTGTTGTTGATGCCCTTGACGCTGACGGAGATGATCTGCCGGATGACCTTAATGAAAACGGGTCAACAAGTGAGGAAGTCAATGGCTTAGACAATTCTTCCCATCAACCAGGAACTACTTACTGGCGTTTTTTAACAAGACATTTCACCCCCTGGGACTGCAACTGGCCATATGGTCCGCCAGCTGATGCTAGACAATCTAAAGCCGGAGACCCGGTAGTAAACACACAAGACGGTGGCGCAGACTCAGGTTGCGGAACAGATGTCGGCTCTCATGTGGGAGACCGAGACAAGATTTTGCATAATGATATTCCTGTTTTGGGTACAGGTATGAATCTTCATTATGTGTCAAACAGGGTCAAGGGCTATAAAATGGTTATTGATGTCCCTGTAACCAGTAGCTTTGTTCCAGACAGCTTAAAGAGTGTCCTGCTTGAATTCAGGATCGCTGGACATGTTTTGACACGCACTATCGATCCTGTGCCGGACCAAAAGTTTCAATTTATCTGGGATGGACGAGACTATCGTGGCAACAGGGTAACGACAACGGCTAAAGGTCTCACACGAATAGGGTTTGTGTACGATGCTGTATATTTTAAGTCCCGTAAAAAATGGGAAAGGGCTTTTGGGCAGGCCGGCCCCCAGGACTTTGAAGGTAATGTGGCAAGACAGGAAATTACCATATGGAGAGAACGTCCATTTAGAGTTGTTCCACCAGCAGTTAAATTTTCAGGAGGAATTGCCAAGGGGTGGACCTTGTCTTCCCATCATAAGCTCAGCCTAACAGACCCTGGTACCCTGCATAAAGGGGACGGCACCATACTAAAAGGCTTTGACAATCTGTTCTCAACGAATGTGGCCGGTCAGTATGGAGCGATCAATCCACCCACAAGCGGTGGAGACGCGACGACCGGACAGTTGTGGCAGCCCTCCTATGTCGCTGTGGATGATCAAGGCAATTTTTATACGGTTGCCGGCTGGCTTAATCTTTTATGGAAGGTGAGCAAAGAGGGTAAAATATATCGTATAGCCGGGAGAGACGATCCGTCTCCGTATTGTAATGAAGATGGCTGCCCGGCAATTGAAACACGTATCGATGGATGGGTAAGAACTGTTGCAGTCGATAAATCTAATAATGTTTATATAGTAGATGGTTACCGGATCAGGAAAGTGGACTCAAATGGTGTTATCACCACCGTAGCCGGTACAGGAGTCATGGGTAACAACGGGGATAATGGCCTTGCGATTAATGCTGAGATTACCCCTGGGGCTATGGCCTTCGACAATGCTGGCAACCTGTACTTCTCATCCGGTAATTATATCCGCAAGGTTGACCCTGACGGTATTATCTCTACAGTTGCCGGTAACGGATTAGAAGGGAACGGCCCTGATGGGATATCGGCCCTTGCAACACCCCTAAACGATCCTGAGAGTATTGTCGTAGATGTAAAAGGCAACCTTTATTTTTCTGAAAGAGACCATTATAAAGTCAGAAAAATAGATCCCAGCGGTATAATTACAACGGTGGCCGGTAATGGGGAGTATGGGTACTATGAAGACGGTGAAGAAGCAACCAGGGTCTCCATCGTACCGGGAGATATTGATATAGACGAGGCCGGCAATCTGTACATCGTCTCCCGCATCGGACGCGGTATTCACAAGGTTAACACGCATGGCATTATAACAACATTAATAGTGAGGCCTTATGATGAACATGTTACCAGCAACTGGCAAGGCATAGATTTCCATTGGTCGGGCATCTATCTTGTAGATCATGGCCGTAATTATGGCCGTGTCTATCGTATAAACGCCATACCCGCACTGAGGAATCTTGCCAACCTGTCTGAGGGAGAGATTCCGATTGTTGATAAAAACGGACTTGGGTATGTAATGTACAGCAACGGGTTGCATAAGCTGACGGCCGATTTGGACACCGGCACCGTTCTTCGGTCATTCGGTTATGATGATGAAAACAATCTAATCTCTATAACCGACCAGTTTGGTAATGTAACAACGATTAACCGATACCCGGACGGTAGCCCTTATTCCATTGTATCGCCGGATGGGTTGACCACCCAACTGGTCGTTGATGAAGAGGATAACCTGACAAACATTATCCTTCCTGATGGCGGGGAATATGATCTTGGCTATTCCCTTACGGACTTGTTGATAAACAAAACCGATCCCAACCGAAAGGTTTATCAATATATATATGATGACCAGGGAAGAATTACCGATACTTATGATGAGAATGGCGGACATTGGCAATTTGATCGCACCGTTGGTGTAGATGGCACAGTTTATAATAGGATCACTACCGGAGAAAATAATGTTGTCACATACGAAAATTATACCTCTTCCACTGGTAAATTTGCTTCTCTTATCACGAACCCTGCAGGTGCAGAAACCATCTACGTAAAATCAGGGCGATCTGTGCAAAAAGGACTGCCTTGCGGCATGGATTTGGATTTTACTTATGATACTGACCCGGAATACAAGTTTTCATATCTGGCAGAAGCAGTAGAAACCACACCATCCGGACTTGCAAGGGTCTCCAGACAATCTGTTTCATATCAGGATACAGATGCTGACGAGATTCCTGATCTGATCACCCGGAGCCTAAGGGCCAATGGCAGGACTATAACCTTAAAACAGGACGCGCTTCTTTCTGTTAACACCCTTACATCACCAGAAGGCCGGGCCATTATATCCTCCTATGATCCTGATACGCTGGTCACACTGAGTACGGACATGGCAGGCCTGTACCAGACAGCTTATGGCTACTATGCTGACGGCCGACTGGAATCCGTCATGACTGGTACCAGGGAGACTTCTTTTGCCTATGATTCGTATGGATACCTGACATCTGTCACTGACCCCAGAAGTCTGACCACATACTTTACAAATGATCTGGCAGGCCGGGTTACGCATATCGCCCGGCCCGACGGTACAAATCTTGGGTTTGAATATGACGCCAACGGCAACATGACCGTGCTGACCAATCCGTCGAACGTGGACCATCTGTTCGGGTATAATGGAGTTGACTTAAACGCTTTTTATACCACGCCGCTCAGCGGCAGCTACAGCTATCTGTATGACAAAGACCGCCGGCTGGTTCAAAAAGACTTCCCATCCGGCCAGTCCATTTACTGGGATTATACAAACCCGTCAGACGCGGCAGACAAATCCCGGTTGTGGCGCGTGATAACCCCGGAAGGTGATATTGATTACACCTATCTTTGCGGGAGCAAGGTCGAGTCTGTATCAACTGCCACGGAGGCCATTGCATACGGCTATGACGGCAAACTGGTCACCTCTGAAACCCTGTACGGAACCATCAACAAAACCCTGTCATATACCTATAACGAGGACTTCAACGTGGAATCCTTCACCTATGCCGGTGCCACGGAAGGTTATGTTTACGACAATGACGGCCTGCTCACCGGCGCAGGTGGTTTTACCATATCCCGGTACAATGACCCTGGCGTTAACGAGACCGGTCTGCCTTATAACGTCACCGACGGCGCTTTCAGCCTGGGCAGAACATTTAACGGCTATGGCGAGACCGGCAGAGAATCCAGTACCGTCGCCGGTTACGATCTGTATGAATGGAATGTAACAGACCGTTATGCCGACGGCAGAATAAAGACAAAAACAGAGACCATCGGCGGTGTCCCCACAACCATCGGCTACACCTATGACGAGATGGGACGGCTTGAGACCGTGACAAAAGACGGGACCCTCGTCGAATCCTACAGCTACGACAGCACCCCTTACGGCACCTGCACATACCAGATGAACACGCTTCGGGGCATTGCGGGCCGCGTCCTGGATTATGATGCGGAAGATCATCTGCTTTCTGCCGGAGGGACGGACTACCAGTATGATCTGGACGGGTTTTTGACATCAAAGACATCAGGTGCAGAAACCACATACTATGATTATTCTTCCAGAGGGGAACTGCTGAGCGTTGATCTGCCTGACGGCACGGACATCACCTACGTTCACGATCCCCTTGGTCGGCGCATTGCCAAAAAGGTTGATGGCGCGATCACCGAGAAATACCTCTGGAGCGGCCTGACGACCCTGCTGGCGGTGTACGACGGTGCCGATAACCTCCTCATGCGATTTGTGTATGCTGATGGCCGCATGCCTGTTGCCGTGGAAAAGGCAGGAGTGGTATATTACCTGGCATACGACCAGGTCGGTTCCCTGCGAGCCGTGACCGATGGCTCAGGCAACATAGTCAAGCAGATCGACTACGACAGCTTTGGATTTGTGATCAACGATACGAATCCTTCATTCTCGGTACCGTTTGGATTTGCAGGCGGGTTGTATGACAAGGACACGGGCCTGGTGCGCTTCGGCTATCGCGATTACAACCCGAATACCGGCAGGTGGACAGCAAAGGACCCGATCGGTTTTGCGGGGGGAAGTTCTGATCTATACGGATACTGCCTCGGCGACGGAGTGAATCTGATTGATCCGGATGGGCTTGATTTTATAGATTCTATGAGGGCACTTCACGCTGGTGCATCTCCAACATCTAATGCTCGTGATTTTCACTACAGCAGGAATCAGTTTAATCAAGAAGTTAGTTATGAGGAAGCTAGACAGCAGAAATGGAATGATAATGTAGATGCTCGCTTACACCAGCAAGGCCAAGAGAATCAAGATAATATTAAAATGGTTTCACCAGATGGGCATTCAGAAGCTATTTTCGATAAAAATCATAATCCTGTAACGGATCCAGTTAATATGCCCACATACAATTTTTCAGACCCAAACTCAAATTTTGGAATCGGCCATTTTTTCAATGATATGATTCCGTATTATTTGTGGGGAAATTCTCCCGAAGACGCACAAATCACAAATATGTGGGAAAGAATGACAGGTACATATAGCGGACCATGCCCATAATAAGGAAAATGTTATGAGATATTTATTTTGCATAACAATTATAATAATTAGTTTACTAATTTGTATAGGTTGTTATCAAAAATTTGAGGTATATGGTTTTAAGTCTGAAGAAAAAGAATTCTCCTGGGGTAAGGTTGGAGCCAGCTTAAGTGGCAAAAAGGTAATAGAAGGCAATACTATAATTAGGAGAACACCATATGACCTTGAAATTTGGTTTGTCCCTTTTTCCCTTAAAGAGGGCACCATCAAAATAACTGAATTAAAAATAATTAAAAGTAAGAAAATAATATATCAAAACGACACAAGTCATGAGGGCGTGATAAAGAAGTATGCAAAGGATTATATGGCTTTTTTTTTATTTGAAAACATAAATATTGATTACGCAAATATTGAGCTCCAAATGAAATTTATCCTTAAAGAAAACGGCAATTCGATGGGGTACAGCACAAAAATTGACTTCGAAAAAGACTATCAGAAATTTCGTGCAATAATTGGTGTGTAGAAATAAAGCGGCGGATGGCACTGGCAGCTTGCCTGACGGGTGTGCAAAGCATATGAGTGGAGAACCGGGGCGTCTATGATTTACGACAAAACCACAATGCTTATTGTAGACAATCCATCTAATCCGTGTGAATAACCATTGGAAATATTAAAATGAAATTCAATATAATAATATTTTTGTTGTTTTTGATTATTTTTACTGTTTTTTATATACCTGCTCATCTAATAGAAGCCTTTGCTGAAACTAATCCTGCAAAAGAAGAGCTAAAGAGAATTGGTGTTGATTTAACATATGAGAATTTTTTTCTTCAAATTGGTAAAGGTAATTTAAAAACAGTTAGTCTGTTTTTGGAAGCGGGTTTTGACGTTAACCATGAGAATGAAAAAATAGAATCCCCAATAAAAATAGCCACACGAGAAGGCCACATTGATGTCATGAAGTTATTGCTATTAAAAGGCGCATTTGTAAATACAGGGGACTATACTCCGTTGATGATTGCGGCTGATCAAGGTAACGCAGATGCTGCGGCAACAATACTGAAGTATGGCTTGGAGGTAGATGTAAATGATACTGGTAATCAATATGAAATAGCTTTACACCATGCTTGCCGAAACAGGCAATATAACATAGCAGAAATGCTGATTAATGCTGGTTCAGATTTAAACTGGTTTAGTGATCATGGAATATCGCCTTTAATAGCGGCTGTAACAAATAATGATAGACGGATGGTACAGCTATTATTGAAAAGTGGCGCTGACGTTGATGCAGGTGATTTAAGAGAAGGGTATTTGGGGCAAACGCCGCTCATGTATGCTGCTTCTTATGGATATAGAGATATAGCTACTCTTTTGCTTAGTAATGGAGCAAAGATTAACAAAAAGGATAAAAATGACGATACCGCGTTAAATTATGCTATCAGGAATAAAGACAAAGAAATTATAAGTTTTTTTGAAACAGCAGGCGCGAAAAAAGAAACCGCTCAGGATAAAATCGAGAGACTTAACCGGTATGGTGGAGCAGAACTTAAAATAACTGCTTCATCATGCCTACCTACTTACAAGGGAATAGAATATAATGCCGAACAAATTTCTGACTTTAATGCGAGCACAGCTTGGGTTGAAGGAGCAAAGGGCTATGGAATCGGCGAATATATCGAGTTCAGATATGATTTTAGTAAGGTGGCTGAATCGGATTATTCGGTCAATACAGTTATAATTAATAATGGGTATTCTAAAAATTGTACTACATGGGAATCAAATTCTAGAGTTAAACAGTTAAAGATCTATGTCAATACTGTTCCACACACTGTAATAATCCTAAAAGACACAAATGACACGCAAACCGTCAGTATGCCGAGCATTAAATTTGAAGCTAAGAAAATAAATATTGTAAGATTTGAAATCTTAGAAGTTTATAAAGGGACTAAATACAAAGATACGGCTATAAGTGAGATCCAACTTATGAATGTGGAATAAGTCAGCATAATTTTGGATGAGGCTCTATTCTTAACCGCGTTTGTTTTTTTGGTGATAGGTGACACTCTTGTCCAAAACCGGATTTAAATTGGGTTTTGGGTATTGAAAGTATTCTCCTTGTGGGTCATGATAAGATTTTATTGACCAGAATAAAATAAAGACCACCTCACAGGGAGAATAAGGAGATGGTACGACATGGGAACCTTTTCAGTCAACTGCTGGTGGTTTCTGACCGCAGAGCGGCCCCGGCAAACCGTTGCCGAGGTGCGGGCATGAGATTTTTCAAAAAGGAAGAAAGGCCAAAATGAGATGTTTATTTATCGGTCTGATTTTTCTTTCACTTTTTTTTGCCGGCCCGGTTGGCGCTGAAGATGAGGTTTTTCACCGCCTTCTGGCTGCAAAATGTCTCAAGTGCAATTTTCAGGAAGGCGTCTCGACAAGTTGGCCCGGCAAAGAGATAAATGTTGAATCCTGTCAATGGAAAAGTGAAACGGTCTTTGACGCAATGAATATCAGACAGGCCAGGGCACGTGTTATCGGGAATCAAGGGACATCAGATGTCATGCTGCTCGGGTCCCCTTCCGGTCTTACTTTCTTGGAAAGCACATGCGCCGGCAATATGATTTTTACGACCGTGTTCCCCTTTTACAAACCCGGAACAGATGAGTTTTGCGCCGTCATGTCCCGGCACATGAATTTGACGAACAAGGCCCTGCCATCTCAATATTATGGAACCTGTAAGGTATTAAAATAGGTAAAATCGCCGGTCCATGCAGTTGGATGACGTGTTCGGGGATGATTTGAATCAATGAAATATGGGACAGACGTCACGCCCGTCGAAAGGGTGATGCAGTTTTCAGGGTAAACCATCAGAACAAGGAGTCGCACCATGATCATGGGTGAACAGAAACCTTTGGAAGAGATATGGGAGATGATCAAGCCCTACAAGAAGGTGCTGGTCTTCGGCTGCAACACCTGTGTTGCCGTGTGCCATACCGGCGGCAACAAGGAGGCCGAGATTCTGGCCTCCCTGCTGCGCATGAAAGCCACCCAGGAAAATGTCGCCATGGAGATCAAAAACGGCGGCATCGAGCGGCAGTGCGAACACGAATTTTACGAATCGGCCAAAGAGGACCTGGCCTGGGCCGACCTTGTGCTCTCCACGGCCTGCGGTGTGGGGGTCCAGTTTACCGCCGAGAAAATGGCGACGACGCCGGTTTTTCCGGGCCTTAACACCACCTTCATGGGGGCCGTGGACGCGCCCGGCATCTTTACCGAACGGTGCCAGGGGTGCGGCCAGTGCATTCTGGCGGTCACCGGCGGCATCTGCCCGGTATCCCGGTGCGCCAAGCGCCTGTTCAACGGCCCCTGCGGCGGCTCCACCAGGGGCAAGTGCGAGATCAACAAGGACCTGGACTGCGCCTGGCAGTTGATTGTCGACCGGCTGACGGCATTGAACCGGCTGGACGACTATGAAACGCTTGCGCCCATCAAGGACTGGTCCAACGAACGTTCCGGCGGACCCAGAAAACTGGTCAGGGAGGATTTACAACGATGAGCGAAAAAACACCCAGCAGACTGGAAAAGATCCTTCGCCAGGGGCACCTTGCGGTCACCTCCGAGTGCGGCCCGCCCCGTGGCAGCGACCCGGCGGCCATCACCAAAAAGGCCGAAATGATCAAGGACTACGTGGATGCCATCAACATCACCGATAACCAGACCTCCATGACCCGAATGTCCAGCCTGGCCTCATGCATTCACTTAAAGCTCATGGGCCTGGAACCGGTGCTCCAGATGGTGACCCGGGACAGAAACCGTATCGCCCTGCAGAGCGACATTCTCGGCGCCGCCTCCTTTGACATTTTCAACATGCTCTGCCTTTCCGGTGACCACCAGAGCTTCGGCGACTGCGCCACCGGCCAGAACGTTCACGACATCGACTCCATGCAGCTGCTGCAGCTGGTCCGCCGCATGCGGGACGAAGGCAAATTTTTAGGCGGAGACGACATCGCCCGGCCGCCCCGCATGTTCGTGGGCGCGGCAGCCAACCCCTTTGCCGACCCCTTTGAAATCAGGGTACCGCGGCTGGCCAAAAAGATAGCGGCCGGCGCCGAGTTTATCCAGACCCAGTGCATCTACAACCTGGAAAAGTTCGAGGAGTGGATGAAACGGATTCGGGACCGGGGGCTTCATGAA
Organism: Desulfosudis oleivorans Hxd3; assembly: GCF_000018405.1. Taxonomy (NCBI): domain Bacteria; kingdom Pseudomonadati; phylum Thermodesulfobacteriota; class Desulfobacteria; order Desulfobacterales; family Desulfosudaceae; genus Desulfosudis; species Desulfosudis oleivorans. The sequence continues at coordinate 1,368,773 of NC_009943.1, read as the reverse complement.
AAGGTTTTTATCCTGGCCGGCCTCACCCCCATGAAGTCGGCGGGCATGGCCAAGTACATGAAAAACCGGGTACCGGGCATGGATGTGCCCGACGAAGTGGTCAAGCGGCTGTCCGACACGCCCAAGGACAAGCAGGCCGAAGAAGGGATCAAGATGTGTATCGAATCGATTCAGCGGCTCAAAGAGGTCGAGGGGGTGCGGGGCTTTCATATCATGGCCATCGAGTGGGAGGAGAAGGTTCCGGAAATCGTTCAGCAGGCCGGCCTTTATCCTCGTCCTTCCGTTTAGCATCAAGGAGCGCACATGAAGACTTTTGAAGATCTGATCAAGGAAGTCCAGGAACCGGGCCTCTGCCACCACTGCGGCGGCTGCGTGACCTTCTGCACCTCCATCAACTACGGCGCCCTGGAGCTTGGCCCGGAGGGCATGCCCCGCTTTGGTAACCGGGACAAGTGCATCGAGTGCGGTCTCTGCTACTCCATCTGCCCGGAGATCAACGAGCTGGACCAGGAGACCAAGAAGATGGTGGCCTGGGAGCCGCCCATGGGAAAAGTGATCGAACTGACCGCGGCCCGGGCGCTGGACCCGGTGGTGCGCAAAAAAGCCACCGACGGCGGGGCTGTCACCGCCGTGCTGCTCCACCTGTTTGACACCGGCCGTATCGACGGCGCCATTGTCACCCGGCGCACCGATCCCTTCAGCCGTGAGCCTCACCTGGCCACCACCCGGGACGAGATTATCGCATCGGCCGGGTTTTTCATGGACACATCCCACGGCATGAAACATTTCGGTCACGACTACTCCACCTATTCGCCGTCGGTGCAGGAGTTTCGGCCTGTTCTGGAAAAGGGCCTGAGCCGCATTGCCCTGGTGGGCACCCCCTGCCAGATCGAGGCGGTGCGCAAGATCGAAGTGCTGGGCATCGTGCCCTCCGATTCCATCAAGTTCTGTCTGGGGCTGTTCTGCTCAGGCAATTTTTCCTTCACGGACAAGGAAAAGGACCAGATGGAGGCGGTGGGCGGGTTCCAGTGGGATGCGGTAACCCGCATCAACATCAAGGACAATTTCATGGTCTACCTGAGCAACGGCAAGGTGCTCTCCATTCCCCTAGACAAGGTGGACTTCATGAAGCGATTTGCCTGCCACTTCTGCATGGATTATGCCGCGGAATACGCCGACATCTCCTTTGGTGGCATCGGCGCAAAGGACGGCTGGACCACGGTTATCACCCGGACCCCCCTGGGCCGGGCCGTGATGGCCGACGCCAGGGGCAAGACCCTTGAAACCGCTTCCGACGGCAAGGCACTGGACCGGTCGGCGGCCGACACCCTGAATGTGGTGCGGCAGGCCTCCCGTCGCAAGACGGAGCACGCCCAGGCCCGGCGCAAAGAGTTGTGACCCGGCCATGGCCCTTGAAAGCAAAAAGGTCGTGCTGGTGGTGGATGACGAGGCCGATTTTGCCTTCATTGTTCAGAAAAATCTGAAACAGCAGGGTTTTGTTGTCGAGGTCGCCTATGACGGCGCCGAGGCCCTTGAAAAAATTCGAAACGACCCGCCGGACGCAGTGATTCTTGACGTGATGATGCCGGAAAAGACCGGCTACGAGGTGTGCGCCGAACTCAAGAAAAACAAAGCGCTGGAGGCCATTCCCGTGATTCTTCTGACCGCGGTGGCCGACCATGTATCTTCCACCCGATATTCCCACCACCATGGTATCACCACGATGGCCGACGACTATCTGCCCAAGCCGTCCTCCATCGAAGACCTGCTGATCCGCCTGCGCCGGCTGGTGGAATAATCAGGCCTGTTCCGAGTATTTTAAAATGTCTGAATTGCTCACAATCCAGAGAAAAGGAGAACCTTGCCGATGATGTGGTTTTACATGGACGGAGACCGGGAGGTCGGCCCGATAAGCACGGCCGACATGCAGCAGCTGATCAACACAAAACAGATTACCGGCAAAACCCTGGCCAGGAAACAGGACATGGACCGGTGGCACCCCCTGGCGGAGTTGACCAAAGCCAAGAAGCCGGACAGTCAGGCACCGCCGCCGGCCGATAATCCGCCTTCAGCAAACGAAGCGCCACCGCCGGCGCCACCTGTCAGTGAACCACCCTCTCCTGCCCCCGCCGCTGTGAGCACCACCCCCCAACGCGCCGTGCCCGACAACATCCCGTTTCAATTCAAAGGAACAGGCGGAGAGTATTTTAAAATCTGGATTGTCAACGTGCTTTTGTCCATTCTCACCCTGGGTATCTATTCGGCCTGGGCCAAGGTTCGCCGGAAACAGTATTTTTACGGGAACACTCAGGTGGCGGGCGCGGGGTTCCGCTACCTTGCCGACCCGGTTAAAATTCTCAAAGGCCGCCTGATCGTTTTTGTCTTCTTTATTCTCTACTCCACCGCCGGCGAATTTATCCCTGTCCTGGGGGGCATCATGATGCTGGCATTTCTCATTTTTCTTCCCTGGCTGGTGGTGCGGTCCCTGGCATTTAACGCCCGCAACAGTTCACTGCGAAACATCCGTTTCAATTTCACCGGCACTTATGGCCAGGCCGCCAAGGCGTATCTGCTTTTTCCGATCCTGAGCGTCCTGACTCTGGGAATCCTGTTGCCATATGCCTTTTTCCGGCAGAAACAGTTTGTGGTTGAAAACTCTTCATACGGCACAACCCCGTTTCGTTTTCATGCCACGGCAAAAGATTACTACCGCATCGTGGGATTGTTTATTCTCCACGCGCTGATTTTCATCGTGGCGGCGGTGGTCGTCAGCCTGCTGTTTGCCCCCCTTTCAGCACTGATCATCATGGTGCTCTACCTTTACGCCATGGCCTATTTCAGCGTCAAGACCACCAACCTGCTTTACAGCTCCGGCACACTGGCAGACCACCGGTTTTCAGCGAACCTGGGAATAAAAGACTACGCCCTGATCATCCTCACCAATTCCCTGGCCACGGTTGCCACCCTGGGGCTTTTTTACCCTTTTGCCGTGGTGCGGGCGCTGCAATACAAAATCGACCACCTGTCCCTTCTGCCGGGCAGCGATCTTGACCGTTTTGTGGCCGCGGAGATCAAAGAGACCAGTGCGCTGGGAGAAGAGATGTCCGATTTTATGGATTTTGATTTCGGATTATAGTTGATGAGGCATGACCGATTCGGAAAGAAGAATGATTACCATCCACGGCACATGGTATGACGGGAGCACTTCCCTTCAAAGACCGGCGGTTTTAACGGTTTTGCCCACCGGCGCCGCCCGGGTGGGAACCGCCGACAGTGACAGCCCCCTGCTTGAACAGCACCGGCTGACCGCCAGGGTCTCGGACCGCCTGGCCCATACCCCACGCGTGCTCACCTTTCCCGGCGGCGCGTCTTTTGAAACGCAGGATAACGTTGCCGTTGACACCGTCGTTAAAACCTATCTGAAACCGCACTGGAGCCTGTGGGTCCATCTGTTGGAATCCAGACTGCGGTATGTACTGCCCGCCGTTATTCTTGTAATCCTGGTGATGGCCGCGACCATCAGATACGGCGTTCCTGCGGCAGCCGACCTGATCGCCTCTCATCTGCCGGCCTCGGCCTACAGCCTGGCCGACCGGCAGGCATTGAAAGCCCTGGACAGAATCGCCTTCAAACCGTCGGAGCTGCCGCCCGATACAGAAGCCCGGGTGCGCGGCAGCATGCAAGATTGCGTGGACGCACACGGCGCTTATGATATCACCCTTGTGTTCAAAAAAGGCGGCCCCCTTGGCCCCAACGCTCTGGCCCTGCCCGGGGGCACCATTATTTTTACCGATGAACTGGTTGAAGTCGCCGAACATGATGAAGAGCTGACAGCCATTCTGGCCCATGAGGTCGGGCATGTGGTCCACCGGCACGGTATGCGGCGAATGGTGCAGAGTTCACTGCTCTCTTTTGCCGCCATGGTCCTGACCGGGGATGCAAGCGGTGTCTCCGAAATTTTTCTGGGACTGCCGGTGGTGCTGACCGAACTGGCCTATTCCCGGGAATTTGAAAACACGGCCGACCAGTACGCCCTGGACTACCTGAAATCGGCCGGCATCCCCCCTGCCCGGTTTGCAGACATCCTTACCCGTATCGATAAAACCAGCCGGCACGAAGCTGAAAACGGAAAAACCTCCTGGACCGGTTATCTGTCCACGCACCCCCCCACCCCGGAGCGCGTCAAAATGTTTTTACAGGAAAACGGCCCCGTCGCGCAGGAAGACGCTCCCTTGTAAACCAACATCCGCAAACACGCTTTATCGGATGCCTGCAACCAACCGACTGGCCATATCCGACGGCGTCACATCAACAGATGCTTCCACCCTGCAGACCGTTGCCCCCTTGCCATGATAATAATCAATCAACGGCAGGGTGCGGCTGTTAAAAATAGCGATCTTTCGCGCGATCTGTTCCGGCGTGTCATCGACACGGCCGGTCCGGTCTCTGCCCGTGTTTTGGGAAATGCGGCGGCACACCCCCTCCGGCGTGCACACCAGGTGAACAAGCGTCTGAATGGTTACCAGCCGGTCCGTGTCTTTGGCCTGGTCCAGGTGCCGGGGCAGGCCGTTTAACACCACAAGGTCGTCTTTTCCGACCTGCCGGTCCTCGACAAAAGCGCCAAAAACGGCTTCCGCCAGGTAAAAGGTCTCGTTTTCCAAAAGCGCGCCGCGATGCAGCACGTCCTCCAAAAACAACCGGTCATCTTCGGAAACGCTCGGGTGTCCGTTTCGGGCAACGTTTCGAAGATTTTCACCGAAATCAAAATGGACACAGGCCCGGTTGTTTAAGCCGTGCTCCTCAAGATAGCGGCCCAGAGGTGTTTTGCCGGAACCGGTGGGACCCACAAGCAGCAGGGCGTTGTATTGATCTGTTTTCACAGGTTCTCCCGGATAGTTTACGCGTTGATTGGGCCGTAGGTGCAGAGTGTGGGGCATCAATATGCAGGTGCAGGACTGCGTGTCTGCTCATCAAAGAGCGAACACACAGCGCCTGCCCCGAACACAGCGGATTTGGTTTTGCGGTGCCTCTATTTGCAGGTCTTCAGCAAAACCGAGTAGAACCAGATGAACCAGCCTCTTTAAAAAGGAGACTCTCCGCACCTGAAGAAACAGGGCAAAACATCCAGGGGGGCACCCACGATAACCGTCTGCCCGCCCTGATAAACCTTGCCTGTATTTATATACTGCCAGCACCCTTCTGGCAACTTTACCGATTTGGTGCGTTTCCCCCGGTCCAATACCGGGGCAACCAAAACCTTGTCGCCTAACATGAATTGCCCCATTTCGTTTCGAAATCGATCGTCGTCAGGGAACTCCAGCCACATGGGCCGCCACAGCGGCAGTCCGGTGGCAGCCGCGGTTTCCCAGAGCGTGTTCATATACGGCATGGCTTTTTTTCTCTGCGCAAGAACGGACTTGAAAATCCGTACCGTTTCATCATCATAGGACCAGGGTGTTTTCAGCGGCGTGAAAGGTGAATTATGAAGCCTGAATACGGACCCAAAGGTTGCGAGCTGGGTCCAGCGGATAAAGAGTTCTTTACCGGCAACGCCGTAGAGATCCCAATACCCCCCGATATCTGTTGTCGTATTATAGGCACCGCCCAGGCTCCGGTTGAGAATATCCGGTAAGACCGACTTAAGGCCGGTGCCGGCATCCCAGGACTGGGTATTGTCCCCGAGAAACTGGGCGTTTTCGTAGGCCGCTGAACCGGGTCGCCCGGAGTAATTGGCGCGGGTAAAAAAGAAAATGTCCCGCCCCGGATGGGCCTGTTCGTAGTCATCGACAATCCGGGCCGTTTCTTTATTGCCCAGGACCGGCAGCCTGTTATGCATGCTGCGTCCGGTTTCACCATTATAGAACTGCATGTCAGGCCGGACCTGTTCGCCAAAGTCAAACATAAAGCCGCCACTGCCCAGATCCAGCATACCGGTAACCCGCTGTTCCCACCAGTCGAGCGCAAACGGGTTGGTATAATCCGTCACACTGGTGGGTGCCATAAGTACCGGGTAGGCATAGGGTGAACCGTCTGCCCGGGTGGGCATATAACCATTGTCGTAGGCCTGGTAATAGATTTCCGGATCTTCCGTGTTCAGAGAATCATCGGTCAGCATCATCCGCATATAGGTTAATGGCTTGATATCCAGACGATTAAGCTCTGCCAGCAACAGGTCCAGCTCTGCTTTGGTAAGATTGGCGGAAGATGCCCATGCCTCGATAAGGTATCCGCTTGTCTCAATATTCAGTTCCGTTAATTTCTGTAAATACGCCATGGCGTCTCTGAAATAGGCCCCGGGTTCGGCGTCACCAATTAAGGTTATGGGCGATCGCTGGGCAAATATCAATCCTTTGGCCCAATCGGGAATCGGGCGGTGACGGCCGTTAATGGCCGTTATACTTTCGATGTTCTGTTTGTGGTCCCCGGCACTCACAACAAAGGCGGCGCTGTTGGAAGAGACATTGACTTTCCAGGCATCTTCGCGATCATTTCCCATATAGAACCGCGCCAGTTCACTGTTTTCAAGCAGAAAACCGTAGTCTTCCGAAGAATAGAACAGCGCCTGCGGTCCATAGGCCCGGGAAAGAGAGTATTTGCCCACTATAGCGTTCTGTGCCATGGCGTCCATGGTCCATGAATAGAGCGCATGACCTTTTTGATCAAGTGTGCCGCGACGCCCCCCGAATCCATAAAAGGATTCATTGTGATGACTGGTAAAAGCGAAACTGATGTTTTGGGCGCGCGGGTCATTTACCGTGGCTGAGATCCGTATGGCTTTCACGCCCGACGGGTCCGGTTCGACAAGGACATCAACTGTTGTGTTGTCTTTTGTGGTTTTTAATTTGAATTTTTTCCCGTTACCGGAATCACTCACCTTGATCACGTCCGTGGCAAAACAGAGTTTGGCGTCGCGATAGACCTGCATCGGCTCGACGACAAGCAGATCGATAAAGTCAAAGGTTTCAGGCCCGCCGATTTCAAAGTGCAACGGGTGATAGCTGTCACAGATAATCGGTGGAAAAGACCAGAACTCTCCCATCAGGTCGGGTTCGCAGTAATTACAATCCGGATTGAAAATCGGGGTGTTGCTATTGATCGAAGCCAGTACGGTTCGCCCGCCGCCATCCTTGATGAGCAGGCGAAAAGGCCGGGTTTCTACTACAGCAGACACGTTATTGCCGGAAACCACATACTGCGATCTTAAAGACGGCGGCGGCGGGGCCGGCGCCATGGCGAACAGTGGCTGCGCAACCATGGAAAGGCTAAAAAAAACTGAAACGATTGTCATGAAAAATTGCATTGTATCCTGCCTTTATTGGTTTGTTTGGCCGGGTTAGTAACCGGCTTTTTTCAGACGATTCGCGTGCTGACGGTACAGTTCCACTTCATTAAAAAAAGGATTGGTAAGCCCCCAGAGAAGGTTGGTTTCATCCAGATGGTTCATGGGGTAGTTATCGCGAATCACTTTCCCCCAGTGGGATTCACAGGCGTTAACCAGGCCATCGGTCTCGGGGGGCTCACCGGAGAGCGTGCCTGCAATGGCAGCGACAAACAGTGCCGCGTCAGAAGGATCAAGCGGGTTGGTCAGCACCTGAGTCCCCGACCAGGAGTAATATCCGACTCCGTTTTCGCCCACTTCAGCCCCCTGGCCGCCCCAGCAATCCGGTCGGCCGATGGAGTAAACGCGATTGAAGTATTCCTTGCGCTCATCAAAACTATTGTCAGCAGAAACATCGATGGGAAAACCGTAAAGCGCATAGGCACTGTTTACGGCCTGCCGGGAGACCCTTGCTGCCTCCCTCAGGGAAGCCAGTTCAGAATCGACATCACTCGTTGCCTGCGGTACGGTCCAGCGAATGCCGCCGGCATCCATAAAAATGAGCTCCGTTAACTGGCAATCGATGCCGCACGGAGCATCAGGTGGATTCGGCGGGTTCGGATTGTCCCGGTCATCGGTATCGTTTGACCCGCCCACTGAACTGACAGACGCCACCAGGTCCGGCCGCACAGCGGCGACATAGCGTGAAGTCGGGGCGCCGAAGCTGTGGCCGATGAGGTTGAACTTTTTATGCCCCTTCAAGGCCTTGATGAATTCAAGCTCGTGAATAAGCTGTTCACCCCGGACTTCCGGGGAGTTGAGGGCCGACACCTGCGCCACGTATACGGTGCCGCCGCTGCGCATGACTTCATAAGGAATGGTGGGCCAGTAATCGGTGTCAATAAAGCCGAGAATATCGGTGTTATCAAACCCCATACTGCCGTGAACCAGGACCATCGGATAGGCTGTTTTGGTGTATTCATCGGGCGGCGGCGGGGCTGATCCCCTGGCAAACGCCGCATTTGAAAAAAGCACGGTGGTCAAGGCAAACAACAGGACAATCAGTGTTGTTTTGATCAGGTTTCCGATTCTCATGGGGCGTCCCTTTTTTAATTTTGGCTGTTATTGTTTTTCTGTCGATACCGTTCTATTACATTCACACGCAATCGCTCCGTTTCGGAAAACGAGCTGACTTTTATGCCTTCTATCAAATCTTTTTTGTCTGCTTCGGGCCAGTCGGTGGCACTAATCTGGTCAACCTCTTGAAAAAAATCGTTCAATCGGGACTGCCAGCGGCGATTGCTTTCATCCAGCGCTGCCATCCGTTGGGCCGCGTCATACCCGTAATTGGCCAACCGCCTGTCATATAGCTCTTCCCCGGACACCCCCTCGTCCTGCCAGGCCTGTTCTCTGCTCATGAATTCATTCATCCGTTCGTGATTGCGAATGATCTCCTGCTGTTTTTCCGGCAACTGGCTCCTCAATTCCTCTATTTGCCGTTTTCTTTCTTCATCCGGCAAATCCGTCAGGCCCAGCTCCATGCGGGCAATAGTGTACGCCTGGTATTTTTCCTCACTGCCAAAAAACAGATCACTGTATTCCCGGCCGAAGTGACGCATACGGGTGTCCGCCAGGTAGGCCTGATACGCTTTCAGGTAATCAACCAGGGCCCGGCCGTGAAGATTATATACATCCGTGTTGTTTGCGGTCGTGTATTCTGCCAGATCCCGGTTGTAGGCAATAAACATCTTCAGCAGCGCCCGGGCCTGTTCGGCAGCCCTGGGGGAAAGCGCGCCGTCAATATATTGCTCCATGTCGGCGGCAATCTGTTCAGCTGTTTTTTCACCCAGTGCTGAAAAAAAATAATCAAAGAGATCCCGAAAACCGACATCCACAATCAGGTTGCCGTTCCCGTCCTCATGCAACCGGCCGTCAATTTCCGTGTCATATTGGGAAGGAGATATAAGCATTGACACTGGCAGAGGCCGATCCGCGGAAGAGACAGGGTCAGCCGGCAGCGACGTGGCTTCTTTCTGGACTACGGGCATTGTGCTACGAGTGTCGCCGGCAGATTCAGCCGGGGAGACGTCTCTGGCGGCCGTTAATTCAGGAGAGGCGGCCGGCCTCCAGTATATTGTACCGGCCACCATAACAAGCACGGCGAATGCGCATACATAATATTTTATTCTCCTTCCGGCATTCATGATCAATCTCTCTGTCTTTTTCTGGATCAGAATATACGGCTGTAAACATCCCGCCAGTCCCAGGCAATGTCATCGGGGTCAACGGGAGCAAAACCGCCGCCTATTGCAAGACTGTCTTGAAGCAATTTCATGATCTGAAATGGGATATATTCAACGCCGGAGGCCAGAGCGCCATACCCGTCTTCGCTTGCTGTGTCGCCCACCATTGCCAGGCAGTGTTCCGCGCCATAGAGATTGCGTAAAATGGTGATTGTAGCGGCTTTGTAATCTGAACTCTCGGCGCAGTTCATATCCGCTTTAACAATAATCGGAACCGTTCTTGTTCCATCCGGGGAGAAATGCTGAACCATCTGGTCACGGGTCAGTGGCCTGACACTTTCAGGCTGGCCGGTAATAATGACCACATCCGCACGGTCAAGAATATCGGGGAGGATATCTTTTACATAGCGATCCACGTAGGGCCAGTCATAGCCAAACATATTCACAAAATCAATATAATCTAAAATCGTATTGGCTCCGCCGGTGGCGTGAATGGTGTTGTCATGATCGGTAAATAGAACATCCGGATTAGCGCTGGTGTCATTGCTGAGAATATTCAGAACCCCTTGCTTGTCTTCAGACCAGCCGTCATCGCACTCTACCTGGGCCATGAGCCGAAGCTCAACGGGCGCCAGATCAAGAATATCAGCCGGTATATAGTTTCGCAGGTGGTTGAGTTTGGCTATACCATCACTGTTTGTAGTCAGGTCCGGCCCGATCTGTATCCAGCTGTTATCACGAGGATCCTCTATTTTAAAACGTACGGTGACATCACTGATCCTTTGTGCTGTAAGATATCCTACCAACCCTCTGTATTCCTTAGCAGGCAGATAAAACGCAGTAACATTGGGCAGGATTTCACCGGGGTCGGCACCGCTGCCGTCCCAGTTGCTGGTAAAAGCATCTGAAACGACCACCTTTGTGTCAGCTACTTTACAGCCAAAAAAAATCATGGAACATGCGACGATGCAAACCAGACCATAAATCAACCTTCTAGTTGTTTTCATTCTACGTTTCCTCCTTATTCGTTGGATTATCTCTTTGCGTTTTTATGCAGGGCTGTCTTTTTTTCTAAAGGCCTCAAAAGATAAATCCCGACCCGGACAGATCCTCAGGCAACAGGGGAGGACTCATACCATCAAAGGGCTGGGCATCCCAGAATGCCCGTGTTGAACCGTCCGGATCATTCTTCAGCCGGCTGGTTGCGTCATTGCCTCTTGCATTAAAAAGCATGGTCGGGCGGTCACTGGTATTATAAGGGCGCCATGCCGGCATGTTTGCGTGGTTGGGATTTCCTGTTTTGGCAAACGACGCCCAGGCATCCATCATCTGGCTCTGAAGGCCGGTTGGAATACCATCGTCCCCGTAAACTTCGGGCCAGCCTTCGGGGTATCCCGTGACAAAAGCCAGCTCTGCGCCGTGCGGCGCGCCGAGGTTCAGAAATGGGTACTCGGGGCAGGGCGGATTCCAGTCAAACCGGTAGACAAAAACGTTTCCGGGCTGATACGCGACTTGTGCTTCAGCCTGCCTGAGTGTTGGAATACGCAGAAAAGCATCCGTCATCATGGCCAGAGACACAAGATTCGGTGAGGCAGCAAGTTCAGGATAGTTAAGATAGTACAGGAAAATCCCCTCTGCCGCTGTTTTATTGTCAGGGATAGACCTTTCAAAATAGGGGAATGCGGTCATTGTTGCCAGTGGCGTTGCAACCGGAAGGGCCAGCAGTGCATTTTCCACCATCCACCACCGTCCCTCGTCCCGGGTGGTTCCCACCATCAGGGGAATGTTTGATGATTGACCTCTGGCAATGGCATGCAGGGGCGGCTCCGGAAAGACCGTGCCGTCGACAACCCCGGCATATATGTTTTCCGGCAGAAGTGTTGTATCCATCACCTGCTCCTGTGCAGCCATCACCTCCTGCCAGCTGAGCTGGCGCAGTTCTGCCAGGGTGTTGACACCCGCATATTGATAGAGCAGCTCTGTTGAACGGCGGGCATAGTCTTTCTGGCGGAATGTTGAACTCCCACCGCTCTGGCCGATCGCTTTATGAAACAGGCCTTCGGCAGCCGGCATGCCAAGAAGCGCGCTAACGCTGTAACTCCCGGCTGACTCCCCAAAGATGGTTACATTGTCAGGGTTTCCGCCAAAGGCTACAATATTGTCCTGAACCCAGCGAAGCGCCAGAACCTGGTCCAGCAATCCGGCGTTGCCGCTGCCCGGAACGTCATCAAAATAACTGAAACCAAAGGCACCGAGCCGATACTCCACACTGACGACCACGACATTCTCGCGTGCCGCCAAACGGGCACCACAGTAAAGCTTATCGCCCGAACTCTCCCATAAATAACCACCGCCATGGATCCAGAACATGACGGCCCTCTCCTGATCATCTACAGAAGGCGTCCATACATTCAGGGTGAGGCAGTCTTCATCGATATTCGAGTTCATTATGTCGCTTGGTTCGATTTCCTGCTGCGGACAGGCTGGCCCGAAATCCATTGCCTCAAGCATATTTCCCCAGGATTCAGGGGCCACCGGAGGGGCAAATCTCAGCTCGCCAACAGGCGGTTTTGCATAGGGAATCCCGAGAAAAGCAACGACACCTTCATCGGCAATAAAACCTTTAACATCACCGTACATTGTATCCACCTGGGTTATTCCGTTTCCAACAGGCGGGGGAGTAACGGGACCGGGTTCAGGCGGGGGCGGGGCCAATGCATGGGAATACCCCGGCATCGACAGGGAAAAAGAGATAACTGTTAAAATAGCCAAAATAAAAACGGTTAAATTTTTCATTCTAGGCCCTCCTTTTAATGAAGCCTGACTTTTATTTTATCATTCTTTATATGGCATTAATCGTGCCAGAATATTTATATATATATTTCAGAGTGTTGATTTTTAGGCCAAAACAATACTGCCAAATAACAAAGAATCTTTTACCAAATAGCAGAACTTACCTTATATGGTAATTTTGAGGCTATAATATGAAAACCGAGCTAAAAGCTTCTTCTAATTAGAAAAAACAGAATCTTCTTTATGGAGGTGGCCGTCAGTAAAAACTAACCCGAATATTTCACGGGTTGATTTGGCTGGAAGATGGATATCCATCCCTGTTGAAAAATTCCATAAAATATTCTGGCTGGGTTGTGCCGATAATAGTATGATGATAATTCAATACCGAATGTCTGAAAAAATTGTTTCTTTAATGGAAAGGCGATTTCTATGAGCAAGGTCAAGGTGAGCCAGGTCAAGGGAAGTATGTTGGTGACCTTTGTCAAGGCAATCAAGGCGGACAAGACAGGGGCCTGTGAAAAACTGCTTACGGACGAAGACAAAAAAAATATCTCAACGCTGGTTCTGGCATCCAAATGGTACCCGTTTGAAACCTATAAAAACTGTTTTAAAGCCGTGTGCCAGGTGAATGCCGGAAAAAAGCCCGACGTTCTGCGGGAATGGGGAAGAATGGCCGGTGAGACAACGATGACCACCATTTACAAAACGGTTCTCAATAAAAAGGATGCTGAGTCGGCGCTGGGCGCTTTTCAGCAAATTGTTAAAAATGTATATGATTCCATCACTATTGAAAAGAAGATGGTATCGGACAATGAGATTATCATCACGATAACCGATTTTGATCCTGATTTTGAAGAATGGTACCTTGTGGGCATGGGGTGGATAGAAAGAACAATAGAACTGGTGATCAAAAAAGAGGTTAAGTCTGAAATCATCGAGCGGTCATGGCTCGGTGCCCCCGCCACTGTGTTTAAGATGCGCTGGTCATAGGGACGAAATACCGCCTATAAATGGCATAGCCCGTCTGTTGCACGGGTTGAATGGGAAATACTCTTTGAGGGCACTGCCGTAAAGACAATTCGATTTCGATACCGATACCGATAGCGATTTCGATAAACAACCGGAGATATGTCCTGCCAAGATTAAAACTGTTTTTGGACAATAATGAACCCGGATGTTTCATGAAATATCCGGGCTACGCCTTGAGCTGCCTGATAACCGCCATGCAGTCCGCCTTGCTCATGATCTTTGGAACCGGGTAGGTCGGGTTGCACTCCATTAACGCGCGTTCGGCAATGATCGGAATATCTTCATCCCTGATACAGTCAAGCCTGTCAGGAATGTTCATCCGCGTGTTCAAATCCTTAATGGCCTGAATAAAGGCATTGGCTTTCTGAGGCCGGTCCATGCCGGGTTTGGACACCCCGGCAACATCAGCCAGTTCGGAAAGTGGTTTGTGCGCCACCGCTCCATACCACTCCAGCACATGGGGCATGATCACCGGCATGGCCAGGCCATGGGGCACACCGTACATGCCGCCCAGGTTGTGGCCGATGCAATGAATGTTGCCCACCCCGCCCCGGGTAAAGGTATATCCGCCGTAATACGCGGCCCGCAGCATCTGGCCCCTTGCTTCAACGTCCTGTCCGTTCTGATACGCATTTTCAATGTTCTTGAAGATTATTTCCACCGCCAGTACCGCCTTCTGCCGCGTGTCCCGGCTGTTATAAAACTTGCCGATGTACGACTCCACCGCGTGGGTCAGGGCATCCATGCCGGTGGTGGCGGTGATGTGCGGCGGCAGGCCCACGGTCAGCATCGGGTCCAGCACCGCGTATCGCGGCCGGATCGAAGGGTCGGTAATCGGATACTTTTCGTGGGTGGCCGGGTCCGACACCACCGCCGCTATGGTGGTTTCAGATCCGGTCCCCGCGGTTGTGGGCACGGCGAAAAGCACGGGCGGTATCAGAGACCCCATTTTAAAGGCAGGCATGATGACCTTGAACAGGCCCCTCATTTTGGCTACCGATCGGTTCGGGCGGGCCACCCGGGCGCCGGTGGCCTTGGCGCAGTCCATGGGCGAGCCGCCACCGAACGCGATAATGGCCTGGCAGTTATTGTCCTTATAAACCTTGAGGGCCGCCTCAATATTCTCAATCGTGGGATTGGGCTGGACCTGGTCATAAAGCGCGTATTGAATGCCGGCCGCCTTCAATGCATCGAACAGCGCATCCAGCATGTTCAGGCCCATCAGTACGGCGTCCGTGACCACCAGCACCCGGGTAAAGCCCTTCTCTTTGATAGCGGCAGGCAGTTTTCCGATGCAGCCCGGCCCCTCGATCACCGTCGGCTCGATCCAGGGCATCACCTTCATCCCCAACCCCATGCAGAATTGAAATATGCGGTAGTACGCTTTCTTTAAGGTCCAGATCATATTGATGCCTTTCCATGTCTATAAAAAAGATGAATGGCCTGCCACTCACTTATCATAAATAACGGACAATCGGAATCGAAACCTGATTACGGGAAAACCTGAATAGCGTATAAGAAAAAAAGTTGACACACAAGAACAGCCTTGATATGGATATCGGCCTTAAAAACAACTTCTTATCTTTTAAAATGATTAGTTTTATACCAAAAAACGATTCGGGTCAGGCGCTGCGGATGCGAAGAGCATTTTTAGCGCTTTCCGGGTATTTTGTTATCTTCCTTGCCACCCTGATCTGTCATTCCGGGGGGGCGACCAATCATATTACACTGAATGGTATTTTTCTGCTGTTTCTGTCCCTGCTGGTAATCTATACCGGCATTTTTTTCATGATTTATTCAGGGGCAAACCGTAAATTCAAAGACCCCAGCCTGACCGTCTTTCAATTGTCCGTCGCCATCTGCTGGGCCGCGGTGATGGCTTACTTCACCGGTCCGAACATCCGGGGCAGTATCATCACGATCTATATTCTGATGTTTATGTACGGTATTTTCCAGTTGCGGTTTCGCGCCTTTCTCGCCCTCGTCGCCATGGCGGTCACGCTGTATGTTTTTTCCATGATGCTGCTTTATCGAAACCATCCCGAATCGATTGACGTGATGACGGAAATTATCCGTACCATGATCCTGTTTATCGCCTTGCTGTGGGTCTCATACATATCCACCTATGTTTTCAGGTTAAGGCAAAAGGTCAAGCTGCTGGCAACGCGCGACCCCCTGACCAATGTTTACAACCGGCGGGAAATTCTTGAAATCCTAAAACGGGAAAAATCGTTTTCAGACCGCGCCGGATCACCGTTTACCCTCTGCATCCTGGACCTTGATGATTTTAAAAACGTCAATGATATATACGGGCATCAGGCCGGGGATACGGTTTTAAAAGCGTTTGCCCGAACGATCCGAATGAACATTCGGACAGAGGATTATCTGGGCCGTTACGGAGGCGAGGAGTTCTTTGTTATTTTTGTGAGCAGTGACTGCAATGACTGCAACCCCGCCTGTGTGGAGCGCCTGCTGTCGGCCACGCGGCAACTCTCTTTTCCTGAAATCGACAGGAACCTGCGGATCACCGTATCCATCGGCGTCACGGCTTATGTCCAGACCGGTGTTTCGATTGACACGCTGATCTCCATGGTGGATGAAGCCCTTTACAGGGCCAAGGCCGCTGGAAAGGACAGGGTTGAATACAGCAAACCCTTGGCATACAAGGGCTAACCCGGATAGTTCATAAAATTTTTAGATCGGTGAGAGTCATATAAAAAAGGTCATATTATAACCCAAAGGTTATATATGACCTTTTTTTCTTGTTTCGACACATCTCAATCCACATTTCCCAAGTCCTATTCAATAAAAAAACCAATTAATTAAGTCAATAACCCCGATTTTCAACTTCTGGCATGATGCTTGTACTAATTTATTGCGGTGTGCTGTTACATTCGTTTTTCGCCGGGAATTATCCGTTTGGGATAAGATGAATCCTGTAAAAATTCAGTCATTCAAGGATCATCAACCGATACAAAACAGAAAAAAAGAAAATAATACTGTTTGAGGCGGAAGAAAATGATTAAAGAAAAGGCGAAAAAGAACGTGGAAACAAATACACCACCCGCGGATGAAGCCCGCGAATACGCCGAGAGCATCATCAACACCGTGCGTGAGCCCTTAATCGTTCTGGATCATGATTTAAGGGTGGTCTCCGCCACCCGCTCCTTCTATAAAGCCTTTAAGGTAAACCCTGAGGAGACGGTGGGGCAGCTGATTTATGACCTGGGCAATCAACAGTGGGATATCCCCAGGCTGCGGGATCTGCTGGAAACCATCCTTCCACAAAAAACAACCTTTGATGACTATGAGGTTGAACACGATTTTGCGGACATCGGCAGGCGCATCATGCTTTTAAATGCCCGGCAGATTGAACGTGCGTGGGGCAAAGAGCGGATCATCCTCCTGGCCATAGAGGATATTACCGAGCGAAGGCAATTGGAAACCTTACTGGCGGATTCTGAAAAGCGCTACAGGCGCCTTTTTGAGACCGCCAACGACGGAATATTACTTCTCGAAAAAAGCCAGGGACATATCGTCCAGGCCAATCCGGCTATGACGTTGATGTCGGGTTATTCCAATCAAGAGCTCCTCGGAAAGCGCTTAGAGGATATCGGTTTCCCAGATAATCTTGGAACTGTTCAGGAATTATTGCAGGCCCTGGAGCAGGACGGCATTATGCATTACAAAGATATGCCGATACAAAAGAAGACCGGGCAAGTTTTATACAGCGACATTTATATGGTTGACAAGGCGGATTTGGTCCAATGCAATATCCGGGACATCACCGAACGCAAGCAGGCGGAGGCGGCAGCGAGAGCCTTTCTCGACAACATCATCAACACGATCGCGGACCCTGCCTTCGTCAAGGATGACAAACGGCGCTTTGTGCTTGTCAATGAGGCATTGTGCGCGATTGTCGGCCGTCCGCGAGAGAGTCTCATCGGGGAGAATGGCGATGATATGTTTCCTGAAAAAGAGGTCGAGGTCTTCCGGAGGATGGATGACATTGTTCTGGATACCGGCAAGGAAAATGTGAATGAAGAATTTCTTACCAACTTGTCCAGCGGAGAGGCTCGCACGATCGTCACACGAAAAACCCGTTACGTCGACCCGGCCGGGAAAAAGTTTCTCGTCGGCGTGATCCGGGACATGACCGAGCGCAAGCAGTGGGAAGAGTCGCTGAGGAAAAGCGAGGAACGTTTCAGGCAGGTCGCTGAAAACACTAAAGAATGGATATGGGAAGTCGATGGTGACGGCCTATTTACCTATACGAGTCAGGTGGCCGAGGAAATGCTGGGCTACACGCCTGAAGAGATAGTCGGGAAAAAATATTTTTATGATTTCTTTCCTGCCGACAAAAAAGAACAAACAAAGGAAGAACTCTTAACGTCCTTTGCCTCAAAAAACTCGTTTGCCAACTATGTCAATTCATACGTGCACAAGGATGGCGGTATCGTTTTTCTGGAAACAAGCGGTTTGCCGATTTTGGACAGCAGGGGAGCTCTTCTTGGATTTAGGGGTATAAATATTGACATCACCGAACGTCAAAAGCTTGAGGCCCAACTTCGGCATTCCCAGAAGATGGAGGCAATCGGTACGCTGGCAGGTGGGATTGCCCATGATTTCAATAATATTCTTAACGTGATCATGGGGTATGGCGTTATGGTCCTGGACACGTTGGACACCGAAAATCCTGCAAGAGAAGATATGAATGAGGTGCTCACTGCTGCCGACAGGGCCGCGGATCTCACCAGAAGGCTGCTTGTCTTCAGCAGAAAAAAAACCTGTTGAAATAAAGTCCGTTAATATCAATGCGCTTATCTTTGATTTAAAGAAACTGCTTGTCCGGATTATCAGAGAAAGTATCGAATTTAGGTTAGACCTTACGGGCAGGCCATTGATAATTCTGGCCGACGTCGGTGAGATGGAACAGGTGCTGATAAACCTTGCCTCAAACGCCAGGGATGCAATGCCGGAGGGTGGGCGGCTGACGATCAGCACCGGGCTGGAAGAAATAGATGAGGAATTTGTTGCCGCCTATGGATATGGAAAGCCCGGCAAGTATGCTTTTATCACGGTTACCGATACAGGAAAGGGAATGGATGCTGAAATCCGGAAGAAGATATTTGAGCCCTTTTTTACCACAAAGGGCGTTGGTGAAGGGACCGGGCTTGGCCTTGCCATTTCTTACGGAATAATAGAACAGCACGATGGATTCATAAGAGTCTATAGCGAACCGGGACACGGCACGGTTTTTAAAATATTCCTGCCTCTCAGCAAAGAAACAGCAACCGAGGATAAAAAGGCGGATCCCGCCGCCTCTGTTATGGGTGGAAATGAGACCGTCCTGGTTGCCGAGGATGAGGCTTCCCTGAGAAAGTTGGCCAGGACCATACTGGAGTCCTTTGGTTACAGTGTTATCCTCGCAGTCGACGGGGAAGACGCGATCACAAAATTCATGGAGAACAGGGAACGTATCAACCTGGTTTTGCTGGATATGATCATGCCCAAGAAAAGCGGGAAAGAGGTCCGGGAGGTGATTATAAAGGTCGACCCCCGGATGAAGGTGCTCTTTGTAAGCGGATATGCCATGGAGAATATCACGTACAAAGAATTGGTGGAGACGGGTTTTGACTTGATCCACAAACCGTTCCGGCCGAAAGACCTTTTGTTAAAAATAAGGGAGGTTCTGGACAGATGAAAAAGAACACGTCAATGCGTGTTCTGAAAAAAGGTTACAGGGTGCCTCAAATGCCGAATGAAAAAATATTGCTTGTGGACGATGAGGAGAGCAATCTCAGACTGCTCACCCAGTGGCTCGTTCCGCTGGGCTATGATTTTGAACTTGCCGCAAACGGGAAAGAGGCGGTGCGTAAGGCAAAAGACGGCATGCCTGACCTGATCATAATGGATATCATGATGCCGGTCATGGATGGTTACGAGGCCTGCAAAATTTTAAAAACAGATAAGGGAACAGAGAATATACCGATTATTATGGTGACGGCGCTTCACGATAGAGAATCAAAATTAAAAGGTCTCTCTGTCTCTGCAAATGATTTTCTTTCCAAACCCATTGATCACTCCGAATTAATCATCCGGGTTCAGAACCTTCTCAAGATCAAAGCTTTTGAGAATTTTATGCTCAGGCATAATCAGACCCTTGAAGAGGAGGTTCGGGAAAGAACCAAAGACCTTAAAAATATGAGCAACGAGATGGTGCTGCGGCTGACAGCGGCCGCGGAATTCCGCGATATTGAGACCGGCGACCATATATCGAGGATCGGGTTCTACGCCGGCAAGCTTGCAGCGGCGATGGATATGCCGTCGGACTTTGTTGAGCGGATAACCTTTGCGAGCGCATTGCATGACATCGGAAAAATCGGGATTCCGGACAGCATACTCTTAAAGCCTGGGCCTCTTACGCAAAATGAATTTGAGATCATGAAGACACATTCCGCAATCGGAAACAGAATCCTCTCAGGCTCGACCTATCCCGATATTCAGATGGCTGCCGCCATCGCCTTTACGCATCATGAACGATGGGACGGCGGGGGTTATCCAAGAGGGCTCAAAGCAAAAGAGACGCCAATGGAAGGAAGAATCGTCATGCTCGTCGATCAATATGACGCGCTGCGGAGTCAAAGGCCCTACAAGCCGGCCTTTGATCATCAAAAGACGGTCAGGATTATCACCGAGGGTGACGGAAGGACCATGCCGGAACATTTTGATCCGGCACTCCTCAACACCTTCAGGGATATTGCCCCCGTATTTGAAGAAATATTCGATCAGCACCAATAGAGAAGCTTTAATACCTCCCCGGGCGTTTATTTCTTAAACGAAAATGCGGTATGTGTCTTTTTCTTTGTGTTCTTCTTATCCTTCGTGCCCTTCGTGTTAAAAAGCAAACGGTCGATTGAGCCGGCAGGCCGGTGGGCGGGGTAGGACAAAGGTTTGCGAAGGAGACTGCTTCGTCGCTTTCGCTCCTCGCAATGGGGAAAAATATCTTTTCGGTTTCGATCCCGATTTCGATTCGAATAACTTTGTCAGTTGCCATAAAATTTTTCTTGACACGGTCCGCGGGTGTGTTAATATTTTGGTCATGTGACCGAACAATCAAACAAGGGGACCTTCATGGGAAGAAAAAGTCTTGCAAATGCCCGGCGCAGTGAAATTATCGCTGCCTTTTACCGATGCGTTGTCAAAGAGGGGTTTGCCGGAGCCTCCATCCGTAAAGTCGCCAAAGAGGCCGGGGTGCAGCCCAGCGTGCTGCACCACTATTTTGCCGACCGTGACGAGATGATCGAAGAGATGGTCACGATTTACGCTGACCTCATTATTCAACATTTTAAAGACGACATGAAGGCGTGCAAAGACCCCGATGAGCAGTTCCGGTATGCCATTCACTATCTTTTCAGCGACAGCATGATCAACGACGACTTTACCGGGTTTTTTCTGGAATGCCTGGTGGAGTCGCGCAGAAACCCCAAAGTCCGGGCCACTATTGCCAACACTTTTCGCCGGTTCCGAAAAGAGATCACCGAATTTATCGACGGGCTGGAGGTCTTTAAGAAGCTTCCGGCCGCCACGAAAAAAACCTATGCCTCCATGATCGTCGCCATGCACGAAGGCACGGAGCTGCAATGGTTTGCCAACCCCAAAGACATATCACTTGAAGCGGCATACGATACCGGCCGGCTTCTGATCGAGCTGCTGACCGACCATGTGGCCACCACCGGCAAAAAGGAAAAATAAAGCCCGGCCGGCACCGGAAAAACACAAACCACCATTCGAAAGACCAAAGACACATGATCATCGGTATTTTAAAGGAGATAAAAACAGAAGAGCACCGGGTGGCCATGACACCGGCCGGCGTGGAGATGATGACGGCCCGGGGCCACGAAATCCTTGTAGAGACTCGGGCCGGGGCCGGCAGCGGGTTTGACGACGACCTTTACCGCAAGGCCGGGGCACGAATAATCGATACGGCCGCGGATGTTTTCGCCCGGTCCGACATGGTCATGCATGTAAAAGAGCCCCAACCCTCTGAATACGGCCTTCTGAGAAAAGGGCAGATCCTGTTTACCTTTCTGCACCTGGCCGCCGACCGCGCCCTGACCGACGCCCTAATCAAAACCGGGGCCGTGTGCATCGCCTATGAAACCATTCAGAAAAAGGACGGCTCCCTTCCCCTGCTCACCCCCATGAGCGAGGTGGCCGGCCGCATGGCCGTCCAGGAAGCCGCCAAACTTCTTGAGATGTCAAACGGCGGTCTGGGCGTGCTGCTGGGCGGGGTGCCCGGCGTGGAGCCCGGCAATGTACTGGTCATCGGCGGCGGCGTGGTGGGCATCAATGCCGCCAAGATGGCCTGCGGCCTTGGCGCAAGGGTGATTCTGCTGGACGCGGACCTGGGCCGGCTCCGTTATCTTTCCGACGTGATGCCGAAAAACTGTTTTCTCCTGATGTCCACCCCGGCCGTCATTCGGGAACGGATTCAGACCGCCGACGTGGTGATCGGGGCCGTGCTGCTGGCCGGTGCCCGGGCCCCCCGGCTGGTGACCAGAGAGATGCTAAAGACCATGAAAAAGGGGGCCGTGATGGTGGATGTGGCCATCGACCAGGGCGGCTGCTTTGAAACCTCCCGGCCCACCACCCACACTGATCCCGTCTTTGTCGAAGAGCAGGTGATCCATTACTGCGTGGCCAACATGCCCGGGGCCGTGCCCCGAACCTCCACTCTGGCCCTGACCAACGCCACCCTGCCCTACGCCCTGGAGCTTGCGGACAAAGGGTGGCAGCGGGCCATGCGGGAGAACCCGGAAATCGCCCTGGGCGCAAACGTTATCGACGGAAAGGTCACATTTCCCGGCGTGGCCCAGGCATTTGATTATGAATATACACCGGCGGCATCGCTGATCAATTAAACAAAAGGAAGCCTGTGCCCGCCCCTTTGAATCGAAAACGAACGTCATCAACAACCAAAGCAGGAGGGTGTTGTGAACCATGATACTGTTCTGGCGCAGCTGAATCTTTACGCCGTGCTGCCCAATCTTGAGGACCTGGTCCGGCTCGACGCCACTGCAGCGGCCATGACAAAAAACTGGAACATCTGCATCCAGTTTGCCGTGCCAAAAGGACCTGCCGCCTTTGTCCGGTTTGCAAACGGCACCTGTGAAACCGGCGCGGGCAAGCACCCGTCGCCGGATGTGCGGCTGATGTTTATCTCGTGCCGCCATCTCAACGCCATGTTTGAGAACAAAGGCATTCCCATTCCCCTGAAGGGGTTTACCAAACTCCCCTTTATGGCAAAGGAGTTTTCCGCCATCACCAGACGGATGGAGTATTTTCTCAAGCCCACCGAGGACCTGCTTCAGGACGCCGACTATGCCACGCTCAATACGCTGATGAGCCTTCACACGGCCGGCCGGGCTGTGGCGGTTCTGTCCGGCACCGATGCCCAGTCCAGAGCGGTGGCCGGGGCCATGCCCGACGGCCCCATGGTGATGAAGATTCTGCCCGACGGCCCGGCCGTCACACTGATCGTGGCAAAGGGAAAAATCACCATGGAAAAAGGTGAACACGACAGGCCGGCGGCCCTGCTGCTGATGAAAGACATGGACACCGCCAACCGGCTGCTCAACCAGAAGATCGATCCCTTTACCGCCATCGCGCTGGGGGACGTAAAAATTCAGGGCCAGATTCCCATGATCGACACCGTGGACCTGATCCTGGACCGGATTCCCCATTACCTGCAACCCTGAAAAGAGGAAGACCGATGACGACTCCCTATACCTATGAAAACTCCAGACGCCTTTTTGAAAAAGCGGCCGGCGTCATCCCCTGCGGCATTTACGGTCACTTCAGCCCGGCCCCCCTGGTGCCGCCGGAGAATTACCCCTTTTTCGCGCAAAAGGCCTCCGGCGCCCGCTTTACCGACATCGACGGCAATGAGTTTATCGACTACATGTGCGCCTACGGCCCCATGGTGCTGGGCTACAACTGCGAGCCCGTGGATCGGGCCGCCCTGGCCCAGTTGGAAAAGGGCAACTGCCTCTCCTGCCCCGGCCCGGTCATGGTGGAGCTGGCGGAAAAGCTGGTAAACACCGTGGCGCAGATGGACTGGGCCTTTTTTGCCAAAAACGGCAACGACGTCACCTCCTACGCCCTGATGGTGGCCCGCCACGCCACGGGCAGAAAAAAGATCGTGGCCATTCGCGGCGGATACCACGGCACCGCGCCCTGGGCACAGACCTTCGGCCATCATGGCGTGACCGAAGAGGACGCGGCCCACATGGTCCGCATTCCCTGGAATGACGCGGCCGCCTTTGAAGCGGTGCTGGAGCAATATCCCGGCCAGATCGCCGGGTTCATCGCCACCCCCTACCACCACCCGGTTTTCGCGGACAACGAGATGCCGGCCCAGGGCTACTGGCAAAAAATCGAGGCCCTGTGCCGCAAACACGGCGTGGTGCTGATTGTTGACGACATTCGCTGCGGGTTCCGGCTGGACCTGCGGGGCTCCCACGTCTATTTCGGATTTACGCCGGACCTGGTCTGCTTTTGCAAGGCCATCGGCAACGGGTATCCCATCTCCGCCCTGATGGGCACCGATGCCTTAAAATCAGCGGCGGCCAAGGTGTTTTACACGGGCAGCTACTGGTTCTCCGCGGTTCCCATGGCAGCGGCCATTGCCACGCTTGACGAGATGGCGCGCATCAATGCCGCGGCCGCCATGCTGGCCTACGGCGAAAAGCTGAGAGACGGCCTGATCGAGACGGCCCGGCGTCACGGCTATGACCTGAAGGTTTCCGGCCATCCGGCCATGCCCTACCTGCGCATCACCGACGACCCCTCCCTGATGCTGCACCAGCGATGGTGCGGCGAATGTACCCGGCGGGGCGCCTTTTTCACTTCTCACCACAACTGGTTTGTGTCGGCGGCCCATACCGAAGAAGACCTGGCCCGCACCCTTGAAATCGCGGACGAGGCCTTTGCCGTCATCGGCGACAACCCACAAAAGAAATAGGAGGAAGACACCGTGGCACTTACAAAGGAAGAACTGACCCTGCTGGCTGACAAGGCGTACCAGGCCCGGCGGGACGTGGTGGACATCACCGGCTGGTCCGGCGGCGCCCATATCGGCGGCGGACTCTCCGTGGTGGATATGCTGATCATTCTCTACTACAAGTATATGAAGGTGGACCCGAAAAACCCCGGCTGGGAAGACCGGGACCGGCTGATCCTGAGCAAGGGACATGCCGGTGTGGCCTATGCCCCGGTGCTGGCACGAAAAGGGTATTTTGATTTTGAGCTTTTAAAGGGGTTCAACAAATTCAAGTCCCCCTTCGGCATGCATCTGGACGGCAACAAGGTTCGTGGCGTGGACGCCTCCACCGGCTCCCTGGGCCACGGCCTGCCCATTGCCGTGGGCATGGCCCTGGGCGCGCGGCTCCAGAAAAAATCCTGGATGACCTACTGCATCCTGGGCGACGGCGAGTGCAACGAGGGTTCGGTGTGGGAGGCGGCCATGGCGGCGGCCCACTTCAAGCTGACCAACCTGGTCACCTTTGTAGACCGGAACAAGCTGATGATCGACGGGGCCACGGAAGAGATCATGAACCTGGAGCCGTTTGCCGACAAGTGGAAGGCCTTCGGGTTTATCGTCAGGGAGATCGACGGCCACGATTTTAACGCCCTGGCCGATGCCATTGAATATGCCCACGCGGAAAAGAGCGGGCCGGTGCTGATTCTGGCCAACACCGCCAAGGGCAAAGGGGTCGAGTTCATGGAAAACCAGGTCAAATGGCATTACGGGGGTCTGGATTCCGAGCTGCTGGAATCGGCCAGGAACTCCCTGAACAAGGCCTATGGCCGCGTGTAACAGTGAAACAACCCATTCGTATAAAAGGAGTTTACCATGGCTGAAGGTTTAAGCTGGACCGTATATGACGCAGACACCCTGACCCAGGCCGAGATATATGGCCAGGTGCTGTGTGATCTGGGCAAAATGCGCCCCGACATCGTGGGGCTCTCCGCCGACCTGGCCAAGTCCACCAAGATCGGCAAGTTCCAGGACCATTTTCCGGACCGTTTTTTCAACGTGGGCATTGCCGAGCAGAACCTGTTTGGCGTGGCCGCCGGGCTGGCCAAGTCCGGGCTGCTGCCCTTTGTCTCCACCATGGCGGCCTTCACCGCCATGCGGGCCGCGGAACAGGTGCGCACCGACATCTGCTACCAGAACCTGAACGTGAAAATCATCGCCACCCACGGCGGGGCCTCCTTCGGACAGGCCGGCACTACCCATCACTGCACCGAAGATATCGCCATCATGCGCTCCTTTGCCAACATGACGGTGATCGTGCCGGCCGACGGCATCGAGACAGCCAACGCGGTCAAGCAGTGCGTCAACTGGCCCGGGCCGGTTTATATCCGCATCGGCCGGGGATTCGAGCCCCGGTATTACGACAGCGAAGAGTACGGGTTCCAGATCGGCAAGGCCGTGGAACTGGCCTCCGGCACGGATATCACCCTGATCTGCTGCGGCATCACCGTATTTCACGCCATGGAGGCGGCAAAGATACTCAAGGAGAACGACGGGCTTTCCGTGCGGGTGCTGAACATGCACACCATCAAACCCCTGGACACCGAGGCGGTATTAAAGGCGGTCACCGAAACCCGGCGGGTCATCGTGTTTGAAGAGCACAATCTGATCGGCGGTCTGGGCAGTGCCGTGGCCGAGGTGATCGCGGACAACGGCAAGGGGTGCGCCTTCAAGCGGGTGGGCATTCCCGACTGCTACTGCGAAGTGGGGTACCCGGAAGACCTGTATACCCACTACAAGCTGGATGCCGACGGCGTCCTGGAGACGGTGCGGGAAGTGATGAACATGGATTTTGAGGAAGACGAAGACTGGGAAGACGAGGTGTAACCTATGGCAACCGAACGAGAGTTGATGGCGTCACGCATCTTTTTAAGGGCCGTGCTTCCCGTGATCCGGGTACTGCTGGAAGATGATCCCAAGATCAAAAAACGGTTTGAAAAGGTCCAGGCCGATGTTCAGTTCGTGGCCCGTGACCCGGCCGGTGACGTGGGGGCCTGCCTGGTGTTTGACAACGGTTCGTTTACCGTGGTCCAGGGCGTGGTGGACAAGCCGGACATCGCCTTTGTGTTCGGCAGTGTGGCATCCATGAACGCCATGTTTGCCGGCAAGCCCGCCCTGCCCCGGATTCGGGGAATATTCAAGGTGGGGCTCCTGATCAAGGTGATGACCATCCTTCTGGCCCTTAAAATCCTGATGCCCAACGCCCGGCCCAAAGACCCGGCCAAAAAACGGCTGAAGGTCAAGATGACCTTTTACATGATCACCACGGCCATGTCCCAGTACAACAAGGGCGGCGATCCGGAGATGGCCAAGTGGACCAGCCAGCAGCCGGAGCGCATCTACCAGATCACCGTGGATGACGAAATCGCCGCCTACCTGCGGGTCAAGGCCGGCAAAACCAAGGCCGGCCGGGGCACCTTCACCAAACGGCGCCCCTTTATTCACCTGAAGTTCAACGGCGTGGAAGGGGCCATGCCCGTGGTATTAAACGACGTGGACATGATTACCGCCATTCGGGAAGGCTATCTTTCCATTGAAGGCTCCCCGGAGTACGGCCGGGATTTCGGCGACTTCATGATGCGGATTCAGAACCTGATTACATAGGGTTTGTGTTGACGGAAGCATCGGGGTCGACGGTGTGCGGCTCCCGGTGCTTCCGCATGATTCATCTCTGCCTGCCGCCCTCCTCCTGCCCGCAGTCACTCCAGCCACAAGCTTTTGCGTTGATTTTCACAATAGAAACAAGTATAAAGGCCTATATGGGCTGTTTTCTATTAAGGGGGAACATGCGGAAATGAGTATCGACAAGGTGGTCAAAAAGTATAAATTGAGCGAACAGCCCACCGATTTTGCGTTCTGGCAGTCCCGGTCCCCTCAGGAACGGATTGACGCGCTGGAACGCATCCGCCAAGAATACCACGCCTGGAGAGGAAATGCTGAGCAGGGATTTTGTCGAGTTTATCGAATTATTAAACAGCAATAGCGTCCGTTACCTGGTGGTAGGAGGATACGCTGTCGCGTTCCATGGGCATCCGCGTTACACAAAAGACCTGGATGTCTGGGTGCAGCGCTCTCCCGACAACGCTCAAAATCTTCTCAAGGCACTGGAGACCTTCGGCTTTGGCTCGGTAGATATTACGGAAGAAGACTTTCTGAAAGAGAACTACGTAATTCAGCTTGGCTATCCCCCTAACCGGATTGATCTGCTGACAAGCATCAAGGGGGTAGATTTTGATACCTGTTACGCCTCAAAAATTCAGGCCGATGTCAGCGGCATTCCAATTGACTTTATCGACATCGACAGCCTGAAAAAAAACAAACTCGCCTCCGGCAGACCCCAGGACATCGCCGACGTTGAAAACCTGGAATAGCAGTCACCGGTATCACACCGCCGGATATTTTCTTACTGTTTAATATCATGTCCCCGGAATCTCCTTCAATACGAAAATCTTTACCTTTGTAAAGATCAGGGGTTCTGTAGCATCGGCCAACTTTTAATTCTGGCCATATCTTTTCCGTTCTTATTTTGCAACGCTCACACATATCTGCTCTCGTCTTATTCGGCCCAGCATTGATTATATGTCATGAGGCAAAACACCCACTTCCCCTCTTTTTTCGAATTCTAGAATCTATTTATTTGAAATGTCAAAGAAAAAGCCTGCTATCTATTGGATGTGCGTCATGGCACATATTCAACATAAAAGATCGCATGGATGTTCTGTTTGTAGTGTGCCCGTAAGGGCATTGGAAATGGCCTGTTGTCAAACGCCTGACGGCGTCACTACAAGCAGAAGGGGGATGGAATTTTTTTTCTTTGTGATCTTCTTTTCTTCGGGGTCTTCGTGGTGAAAAATCCCGGTATTCCAGGTCAGGCAGGCCGTGGCCGGGTATTTCAGGCTATCCATCCCCGCCAGGGGAGAAGGCCGCCATCTTGGTGTGGCGCATGTATTCTTTAATGCCCCTGACGATGCCTTCACACACTTTGTCCTGATAGCTGCCGTCGATCAGGCGACCGCACTCGGTCTTGTCACTGATAAACCCGGTCTCGATCAGCACGGCCGGCATCTGGGCACCCAGCAGAACATAGAACGGGGCCTGCTTGACGCCCTTGTCTTTTATCCGGCTGTAGCTCTTTTTCAGGTTGCCGACCAGGGAGCCCTGCACAAAACCGGCCAGGCGGCTGGATTCGTTGATCTTGGTGTTCTGCATCAGGTCCTGAAGGATCACCTGAAGATCGCTGATGTTCTTTGTGGAGGTGGCATTTTCCCGGGCCGCCACCTCCATGGCCTCTTCATCGGTGGCGATGTTGAGAATATAGGTTTCGATGCCGTAGGCGTTGTTGGAGCGGCAGGCATTGGTGTGAATGGAGATGAACAGGTCGGCGTTGCGGGTGTTGGCTATAGCGGTGCGCTCTTCCAGTGTTAAGAATGTGTCCGAGGTGCGGGTCAGGATCACCTCGCACCCGATCTCCCGTCGAATCTGGTCGGCCAGTTTCCGGGCCAGGGAAAGGGTGACGGCCTTTTCATGGACGCCCTTCCGGTATCCGGGCGCGCCCCCGTCCTTGCCGCCGTGACCGGCGTCGATCACGATGCGCCGCACCCCCAGGGAGAGTTGTTCGGCCAGGGACTTGGGACCGGTGGAGGGCGGCAGCACTTCATCCGGTGCCCGGGCCACCTGGGCCTTGTCCCCGTTTTCCCCTCTCACGTCGATGACGATACGAAAAGGGTTTTGCAGATAGAAAACATCGTAGTCCTCAAAGGACTTGATATCCACCACCACCCGCACGGTATCGGTGGTAAACTGGCCGGCCCGAATATCTTTCAGCAGATTGTCGTCCACCGGTATGCTGCGCGACATGTCCTTGCCCAGCCGGGACTGGGCCAGGTCCACGTACAGCCGCTGGGGCTTGCCCTGGCGGGGGTCGTGCTTGAGCAGGTTGTGGTTGTATTCCACCTGTTTGTTGGTGTCGATGACCACGCGGGTATAGGCCGGGTTGGACCAGAACCGCAGCCCCTCCACAATGGCGGGCCCCGGGGGAGCAGGGGTTGTTTCCGGCGGGGGCATGCAGTAGGGATCGTCGGCAGGGTCATCCGGGGAGACGGCATCGGACACCACCAGGGGCGAGGCACCGGAAATACCGCCCAGCACGGCCACTGCCTTTTCATTATAAGCACTCTGGGGGAACTCGCGCACCACCTGCTGCAACAGTTCAACCCCCCGGTCCTGGTCGGCCTGGCGGTAGGAGTGTTTGTACAACTCGGTCTGAAGCTTTCCGGCCATGTAAAGGCCGGCCGCGGCCCAGGGACCGGTGGGGTCGCTTTTGTACACATCGTAAAACCCGTCGATACAGGTCTGCCAGTAACTGCGGTATTTCTGGCGGCGGGGGGCGTTGGCCAGGTCGCTGTAACAGCCCTCGGCCTCAAAATAACGGGCCTTTATCTTATCTTCGGACGGCGACGGGGAAGGCGGGGCCGTGGCCGGGGTTTTGACCACCGTCGTCTTGCCGGAAAGCCCGGCCAGCTGCTCCTTTGCCCTGGCGCTGTAAGCACTGTCCGGGAACCGGTGAACAATGCGGTTGAACAGGTCGGCGGCCTCCTGAAGATCGGCGGACCGGTAGGAGTGCTTATACATCTCGGTGTACAGCAACCCGGCCCGGTAAAGGCCGGCCGCGGCCCAGGGACCGGCGGGATCCTGCTCATAGACATCCAGAAAGGCGTTAATACACCGCTGCCAGTAGGACCGGTACTGCTGCCGGGACGGATTTTGGGACAGGTCGGCATAACAGTTTTCCGCCTCAAAAAACCGGGTCTTGAGGTTTGCCGAAGAAGAGGCGCAGGAGAAGAACACCGCTGCCACGCAGCCGAGAATCATCACAAACGATGCGCGTTTTCGGCAGATCATCCGTCGGTCTCCGATATGGCGTGCGCCTTCTGTTGCAGTTCGTGAAGGCAGTTCAATGCCTCCAGGGGCGTCATGGTTGAAATGTCGACCTTTTGAAGCCGGTCCACCAGCATCTGTTCCGGCGGGGTAAACAGGGAGAGCTGAACCGGGCCGCTCTGTCCGGTGCCCGGAGCAGTGCCGGACTTTGCCTCAAAACTGTAGGTGCCCTGCTCGATGTCCAGCAGAATCTTCTTGGCCCTGGCGATCACCGGGCCGGGAATGCCGGCCAGCCTTGCCACCTGAATGCCGTAGCTGCGGTTGGTGCTGCCCTCCACCAGCTTTCTTAAAAAAATGATGGTATCGTTCCACTCCTTGACGGCAATATGAAAGTTCTTCACCCGGGGCCGGGTGTTTTCCAGTTCGGTCAGCTCGTGGTAATGGGTGGCAAACAGGGTCTTGACCCCTCTGCCGTGCAGATCATGCAGGGCCTCGGCCACGGCCCAGGCAATGCTCAGGCCGTCGTAGGTGCTGGTGCCCCGGCCGATCTCGTCGATCACCACCAGGCTTTTCGGCGTGGCGTTGTTGATGATGTTGGCCGTCTCTTCCATCTCCACCATGAAGGTACTCTGGCCTGAGGCCAGGTTGTCCAGGGCCCCCACCCGGGTAAAGAGCCGGTCCACCACACCCATGGCGGCCCGCCGGGCCGGTACAAAGGAGCCCATCTGGGCCATGACCGAAAACAGCGCCACCTTGCGCAGCACCGTGGATTTGCCCGCCATGTTGGGACCGGTGATGATCAGCAGCTGCCGGTCGGTATCGTTTAACGTAATGCTGTTGGGCACGTACCGTTCGCCGGAAAGCATGCGCTCCACCACGGGATGACGGCCCTCTTCAATGATGATCTCGCCGCCGGACAGCATCTCGGGCCGGACATAGTCATGGTCATCGGCCACCTGGGCCAGGGCGCACAACACGTCGATTCCGGCCGCGACCCGGGCCACGGCAAACAGCATCGGGCTGCACGCGGTCACCCGGCCCACGATATCGGCAAACAACTCCTGCTCCAGCCGAACGCGCTGTTCTTCGGCGCCCAGGGCTTTTTCCTCAAACACCTTAAGCTCGTCGGTGATGTAGCGCTCACCGTTGACAAGGGTCTGCTTGCGAACGTAGTGAGCCGGCACGGCCCCCACCTGGGACCGGGGTACCTCGATATAGTAACCAAACACCTTGTTGTACCGCACCTTGAGGGTGGAAATGCCGGTCTTCTCTTTTTCCGTTGCCTCCAGCCGGGCCAGGCTGCTCTTGCCGTCCCGGCTGATGGTTACCAGTTCGGCCAGCCGGGGATGATAGTCGGGGTTGATGACACCGCCGTCAGCGATGGAAACCGGCGCGTCCTCCCGCACCGCCGCCTTCAGCAGATCGGCCAGGCCGGCCAGCTTATCAAGGCCTTCGGGCCCCGGTTCCCCGGCAAAGGAGAAAAAAGGGCTGTCAAAAGACTTCAGTTCTGTTGCCAGACCCGGCAGGGCGAAAAGGGTCTGTTTCAAGGCCAGCAGGTCCCGAGGGGTGACCCGGCCCA